>NZ_JACHYV010000011.1:0-171779 GCF_014193135.1 Rhizobium sp. BK049 | reverse complement strand
GCTGGAGAATGGCTTGAGCCGGGTGCGGAGTGATCCGCACGCCCGGTTCTTAGGGGGCGGCGGGGCAGCAATGCCCCGCTGCTACCCGACTTTGCTGGAGTAAAATAGGACGTCAGAGAGAAGAAGACCCGCGGACCCGAAGGGGCCGCGACCGTTTCCGGCGTGAGCCGGCAGGAAGTGTCGAGGATAGAACCCCAGCCTGCGACTGGTCAATTGGCTCACATCATCCCGCGAGAGGGGACGTGATCCGAGGCGAAGACCGTTTACGGACTTCGTGAGCGAAGCGAATAGCACCCGACCGGCCATCGGCCGGTTCGCCCAAATCCACGATCATCACCTTCGAAGATCATCACGAAAATGAATCGGAGTGGGCCGACCGATTCACAAGTGTCGTTGGACGCAAAAGCTGGAACAAGCGATTCTTCCGCCATGCTCGCTCAACCCTATCAGCTCTACATCGAACGAACGGACGCGACGAAAAATATGGCGCGCTTCTATGCGCTCGCGATCGAAGCAACGCTGTTCGGCACTCCCTGCCTGACGCGGCGATGGGGACGGATCGGAACGGCCGGACAAGCCATGGTGCATCACTTCGACAAGGAAGAGGATGCAGTCCGCATGTTCCTTGATCTTCTCCATACGAAACGGGCACGTGGCTATAGACCGAACACAAATGTCAGACGTGAACCCATGGTCTGGGCTGTCCGCGGAAACATTCCTGATCCTTGCCGATGATCATTGATGCGAAGCGCAGCTTCGGGTCGACGCGCCGGTCGACCCGGCGTACCGGCCCAGGCGACAAGGCAAACGCCGCGCTCAGAAGGGTGGCGCAGCATCGATGGTGCCCTCCTGCTCAGCGAGCGCTATCGTCAGTTTTTCGGCCTGAGCGATCTCCAGCTCCGCTTCGATCTGGCGACGCTCGGCCGGATCGGCGTTTCTGAGTTCGGCGCGCAGTTCTTCAATCTGAATTTCGAGTGCAATCGTCATCGTCGTCATCTCCTGAATGATGTGAAAGATGACGACCTGGGTCGTGAGGCTCGGGCCGGGTCAAGGATCGCGTCAGCGACCGGCGGAGCCGGCGAGCGGAGGAACCGATTTTCTGACGGTGCCCTTCAGGGCGCCAGCTGAAAATTGGAGGGGCCGCGAAGTCCTTGAGGCGGCACGACCCTCACGGCAGACTTGGATATCTGAGCAGACAGTCCTTGGTCTCGTGTGGCACGATAGGAGGAGTGAAAGCGGGCTCGATGCCCGCTTTCACTGCTGATGCCGCCCGTAACAAATCGCGAAACGGCGAAGGCGGCCCCGATCGCTCGGGGCCGCTCGAGTCGCTCTTCAGTTCGGGCTGTTCCAGAGGATGACCTTCTTGGCGGGATCACCGCCAGGAGCCTGGGCGACGTTGCCGAAGATCACGCCGATCTCAGGGGCCTCCAGCTTGACGGAGAGATATTCCTCGCCGGTCTGGCGGGCAATGCGGTTCCACGCCGCCCCGATTTCGAAGCCGGTCTTGCGGTGGATGATGCGGTAGTCGGGTGCGTCGTCGCTCGCCTTGCTGGCGTTGGGGACGATGGCGATCGGGGCGTTTACCCGGATGGTCGCAAAGATGCCTTCGAGGGTGCCGTCGGTCTTCTGCGTGAGCGTTGCGATCGTGGTGGCCATGGTTCTGTCTCCTTCGGTTGCTCGGGACCATTCCCGATGGCGCCCGAAGAAGGGGCCGAGCCGCAGGCGTCACCGGAGCGCCAGCGCAGGGGAACCCCTTGCGGGTTGACGTTAACGGCGGCCGGTCCCTTAGAAAGGCGACACAAGAGAACGGGAATGGTCCTGAACGGCGACCGAAGCCGGTGACAACCATCACGGCAGCCCAATTCTGCGCTGAGCAAGAGGGCGAGGATCAGTGGCGCGGTGCAAGACGGCGATAGAGATGCCGACGAGATCCCGGATCGGCAAGCTCGATCGGCTCAAGCAAAAGGGGAGAGTGTCCGGCGCCTCGAATCGAGCGTCGGCAGGTCGTCTTTCGCCAGCAGCGCGGCGAGCAGGGCGGTGTTGATCCACAGGCGGACCAGGTCGGCATCCCTTGGGCGAAGGTCTTCCAAGCGATCGGCGACTTCATGCGTTTGAAGCTCAGCTCGATCTGCCATCGCAGCCGATAGGCCGAGGCGAGCCGTTCGGCGGCCAGTCGTCGGCTGTGAGCGACGTCAGCAGCAACAGCCAGCCCGCCATCTCGATGCCAGCCTGGCTGGGCTGCTATTGTGCCTTGGCGGCCAACCGGCGCTCCCGTCCCCGGGCATTCTTGGCGGCCTCGGGCGGTATTTAGCCCCCTCCTCCGGGGGGTGTGGCCGAAATGTCCCGGCGGTCGTCTTTGCTGCAACTTCGGCGCACAAAAAATTCGGCTCCCATTGTTTCGCATTTGCAGCATCCCTATTTTGACTTTTGATAATGAACGGCTATGAAAGGACTGCCCGTCCGGTCCTCCGAGATGGGGAATTGAAGGACGCCGCTGCCGGGCTTTCGGCAGATCGTTGACAAATATTACCGCTCGTACATCCTGATTTCCTTGTGATCTGCGCATGAAAATGCGTCGGCCAGGGGATTTTTGGCTCTTGGGGATGGCGTGCCTTATGAGGATCATACCGAGAATGAGCACGATCGAATCCAGCGTGTCCTCCATCCTGTTGGACCGGGTCGCCGAATGGCTGACGCATTCCTCGCTGGCCGGCGACGACCTCGAAAACATCGTGCGCGGCTTCTGCGAACGACTTGCCGCCGCCGGCCTGCCGATCGCGCGCGTGCACCTGACCTTTTCGATGCTGCATCCGCTCTACGATGCGCTGAGCTTCACCTGGCGGCGCGCCAGCGGCGTCACCATCGAGGGCTTCCGAATGCCCGCCGGCCAGAAGCCGGACCGCTTCCTGCAGAGCCCCTATTATTACCTGCTCGACAACAACCTGCAGCACATCCGCCGGCGGCTGATGCAGGAAGGCCCGGCCGAATTCCCGATCTTCGAGGATCTGCGCAAGGACCGGATGACCGATTACCTCGCCTTCGTGCAGCCCTTCGGCGACGATTCGGTGCAGGGCATGATGGGCTCCTGGTCGACCGATCATCATAACGGTTTTACCGACGACATGATCGACGCGCTGCTCCGGATGCAGAACCATCTCGCGGTCGCGGCCAAGATGGCGGTGCTCGGCAAGCTCGCCAACAACATGCTGACCACCTATCTCGGCGGCGACGCCGGCAAGCGGGTGCTGAACGGCCAGATCCGCCGCGGCGACGGCGAAACGATCCGTGCGGCCCTCGTCATGGGCGACATGCGCGAATCCACCATGTATGCCGAAAAGGAAGGCAGGCAGGCCTATATCGATACGCTGAACCAGTTCTTCGACGCGATCGCCGCCCCCTTCAACCGCAATGGCGGCGAGATTCTGAGCTTCCTCGGTGACGGCTTTCTGGCCGTCTATCCCTGCGGGCGTCACAAGGACCCGTCGAAAATCGCCTGCGAGGCAGCGCTTTCCGCCGTCTACCAGGCGCAGGCGCGGGTGGCCGAGCTCAACCGCGACCGCGAGGAGAAGGGTCTGGCCAGGATCGGTTACGGCATCGGCCTGCATGTCGGCAACGTCATGTTCGGCAATGTCGGCCTCAAGGACCGGTTGACCTTCTCCGCCTTCGGATCGGCCGTCAACGAGGTGCAGCGTCTGCAGATCCTGACCAAGAAATATGGCCGCGAAGTCGTCGCCAGCCAAGCCTTCGCAGGCTATTGCGGCGGCGAATGGACGACGCTCGGCGAGGAGAAGCTGCGCGGCATCCGCCAGAAGGTCACGGTGCTGCAGCCACGTGCCCCGGCCCCGGAGATTCATGTCGACGAACATTTCCGAGAGGCCGTGCAGAACGGACTTTCCGAAGCCGAACAGGTCATTCTCCTGCACCGCGACGCCAAGAAACAGGTCAAGCGCACAAGTATGGAGAAGTTCATTCAGTAAAACGCCCGGTTGCGGCCGCTAGAACTGCCGGTTCTTCCGGGCAGAGATGGTGAAACGCGGCAATTTCCCCTTGATTGTCATCAGCTAGACACCCCGTTTGCGGTACGATAGTGTTGCCTTAACGGGAACATAGAAGACTGGGGAATTTCATTGGTATGGCGTCCGCTGCCGATCTGTTGCGTATTGAGAATCTCGACGTCTCCTTCTCGGTTTTCGGCGACCGCCTCCGTGTCGTAAAAGAAGCCAATCTCCGCATTCTTCCGGGCAAGGTCACCGCTCTCGTCGGTGAGTCCGGTTCCGGCAAATCGGTGATCAGCCAAGCCATCATGGGCATCCTGCCCAATCCGGCGAAAGCGTCGGGCAGCATCCTCTTTACCGATCCGCTCGACGGCAGCACGACAGATATCCTGTCGCTGCCGCGCGACAGCGAAGAGATGCGCGATCTGCGCGGCAAGCGCATGGCGACGATCTTTCAGGAGCCGATGACCTCGCTCTCGCCGCTGCACACCGTCGGCAACCAGATCAGCGAAGTGCTCCTGATCCATACCGACGTCGACAAGCAGGAGGCACGCCAAAGGACCGAGGAGATGCTCGGCCTCGTCGGCTTCTCCAATCCGCACCGCACCTACGACATGTATCCCTTCGAACTGTCGGGCGGCATGCGCCAGCGCGCGATGATCGCCATGGCGCTGATCTGCAAGCCTGCGCTGCTGATCGCCGACGAGCCGACGACGGCGCTTGACGTAACGATCCAGGCGCAGATCCTGGAATTGCTGCGCGATCTGCAGGCCAAGCTCGGCATGGCGATGCTGCTCATCACCCACGACCTCGGCATCGTCTCCAATATGGCCGACGAGGTGGTCGTCATTTATCACGGCGAGATCATGGAAGCCGGGCCGGTCGAGGCGATCTTCCGTAACCCGCAGCATCCCTATCTCAAGGCCCTGATGGCCGCCGTGCCGCATTTCGACATGAAGCCCGGCGAGCGGCTGAAGGCACTGCGCGACGTGCCGGTCAATCTCGAGACGCTGGTCGGCAAGAAAAAGCCGCAGCAGGCGGAAACCCCGGGCACGCTGCTTTCAGTCTCCAATCTTTCAAAGACTTACAAGACGCGCAAGCGCAGTTTTCTCGGCAAGCACGAGGCTACCGTGCTGCGCGCTGTGGACGATGTCAGCTTCGATATCCGCCGCGGCGAATGTCTTGGCCTGGTCGGCGAATCCGGCTGCGGCAAGACAACCGTCAGCAAGATCCTGATGCGCGCCATCACGCCGGACAGCGGCGCGGTGGTGTTCAACGATGGCAAGGACGTGATCGACCTGCTTTCCGTTCGCGGTGAGGCTCTCCAGGATATGCGCACAAAGATCCAGATGGTGTTCCAGGATCCGGTCTCCTCGCTTTCGCCGCGCATGACGGTGCGCAACATCCTCAGCGAACCGTTGGAGATCCACGACCGAGGTGACAGCGACGAGCGTAAGCGCAAGGTCGAAGGGCTGATGGCGGCGATCGGCCTCGACAAGCGCTATCTCAGCCGTTATCCGCACAGCTTCTCAGGCGGGCAGCGCCAGCGCATCGGCATTGCTCGGGCACTCGCACTCGGCCCGAAACTCGTCATCCTCGACGAGCCGGTGTCGGCGCTCGACGTCTCGGTGCAGGCGCAGATCCTCAACCTCCTGAAGGATCTGCAGAAGGAGCTGGGGCTCACTTATCTTTTCATCTCGCACAATCTCGCTGTCGTCGATTACATGGCTGACCGCATCGCGGTCATGTGCAAGGGCCGCATCGTCGAGATCGCTCCACGCGAAATCATCCTGCGCGATCCGGTGCATCCCTATACGAAATCGCTGCTTGCCGCCGTCCCCTTCCCTGATCTCGACCGGCCGCTCGACTTCAAGGCCCTTAGGGAAAACGGCGCCGCCGACAAGCAGAACTGGGGCGTAACCTTCACCGCCGAGCATGACGACGCTTCCGAGCTTGCCTATGCCGACCTCGGCGACGGCCATCTGGTGCGCGCCCGCAAGGGCGTCGATATCCGGGAGTTGCGCTGATGGTGACGCGTCGCACCTTTCTCGGCGGCCTCGTCGGTGCTGCGATCGCGCCGGCCGTGCTGCGGGCCGAGCCGGCCGGTGAGCCGGAATTCCTCAAGGAGCGGCTGGCATCAGGCAGCCTGCCGCCGATGGCCGAGCGCATTCCCGCCCGTCCGCGCATCGTCAACCTGAAGGAGATGGGGCTCGAACCCGGCGCCTATGGCGGCACGGTGCGCACGATCATCGGCAGCCAGCGCGATATTCGCTTCATGACGATCTACGGCTATGCCCGCCTGATCGGCTACGACAAGCACCTGCAGTTCCAGCCCGACATTCTGGCAGATTTCCGCTCCGAGGAAGACACGGTCTTCACCTTCACGCTGCGCGAGGGCCATAAATGGTCGGACGGGGCGCCGTTCACCGCCGATGATTTCCGCTACTGGTGGGAAGACGTCATCCTCAACGACAAGCTAACACCCGGCGGCGGTGCGCTCGAGCTTCGTCCACACGGCAGCCTGCCGCGCTTCGAGATGCTCGATCCACTGACGGTGCGTTATACCTGGGAAAAACCCAACCCGATGTTCCTGCCAACCCTGGCAGGCCCGCAACCCCTCGTCATCTTCGGGCCGGCGCATTACCTGAAGCAGTTCCACAAGAAGTATCAGCCCGACCAGGCGAAGATGGAACAGATGATGCAGGCCAACCGCGCCAAGAAATGGCAGGACCTGCACATCAAGATGGCGCGCTCCTACCGGCCCGAGAATCCGAACCTGCCGACGCTGGATCCCTGGCACAATACGACCGCACTGCCAGCCGAGCAGTTCGTCTTCGAGCGCAACCCGTTCTTCCATCGCGTCGACGAAAACGGCAGGCAGCTTCCCTATCTCGACCGTTTCGTCCTCAACGTCTCTTCCTCGTCGATCATCGCTGCCAAAGCGGGTGCGGGCGAGGCCGACCTGCAGGCGACCGGCATCGATTTCAACGACTACACCTTCCTGAAAGAGGCGGAGAAGCGCTTTCCGGTGAAGGTCAATCTCTGGAAGGTCGCGCGCGGCTCGCGCATCACGCTCTTGCCGAATCTCAACTGCGCCGACGAGGTGTGGCGCGGCCTTTTCCGCGACGTGCGGCTGCGCCGGGCGCTGTCGCTGGCGATCAACCGGCACGAGATCAACATGGTCGCCTTCTATGGCTTGGGCACGCCGAGCGCCGATACCGTGCTGCCCGACAGCCCGCTCTTCAAGCAGGAATATGCCGACGCCTTCGTGAAGTTCGATCCCGATGAGGCCAACCGCCTGCTCGACGAGCTTGGCCTAACCAAGCGCGGCGACGACGGTATCCGGCGGCTGCCGGACGGGCGGCGCGCCGAGATCACCGTCGAGACCGCCGGCGAAAGCAATCTCGATACCGACGTGCTGGAACTGGTGCACGATCACTGGGCCGATATCGGCCTTGCGCTTTATACCCGCACCTCGCAGCGCGACGTCTTCCGCAACCGCGCCATGAGCGGCACAATCATGATGTCGATCTGGTATGGTCTCGACAACGGCGTGCCGACGGCCGACATGTCGCCGTCCGGTCTTGCGCCGACGCTCGACGATCAGTTGCAATGGCCGCTCTGGGGCATGCATTATCTCTCCGCCGGCCAGGAAGGCGTCGCACCAGACCTGGCGGAAGCTGCAGAGCTGGTGGACCTGCTCGGCCAATGGGGCTCGACGGCGAAGTTCGAGGAGCGTCAGGCGATCTGGCACAAAATGCTGTCGCTCTATACGCAGCAGGTCTTCTCGATCGGCCTCATCAACAGCACGCTGCAGCCGATCCTTCGCGCCGCCAAGCTGCAGAACCTGCCGGAGAGAGCGCTCTACGGCTTCGATCCCACCTCCTATCTCGGCGTCTACATGCCGGATGTTTTCTGGTACAAGGAGGCCTGAGGCGTGCTCAGATATATTCTCTGGCGCATCGCCGCCATGGTGCCGACGCTCTTCGTCATTTCGGCGCTTGTCTTCACGATCATCGAGCTGCCGCCCGGCGACTTCTTCGAGAGCCAGATCGCCGAGCTGCGCGCCTCCGGGGAGACGGCCAACCTCCAGGAAATCGAGGAGATGCGCCAGCAATACGGCTTCGACAAGCCGGAGATCGTCCGCTACTTTTACTGGGTCGCCGGAATGCTGCACGGCGATTTCGGCTATTCCTTCGAATACCAACTGCCGGTCTCGGACGTCGTCGGCGAACGGCTGTGGCTGACGATCCTCGTCTCCTTCACGACGATCCTGCTCACCTGGCTGATCGCCTTTCCGATCGGCATCTATTCGGCGACGCATCAGTATAGCTGGGGCGATTACGGGCTGACCTTTCTCGGCCTGCTCGGCATCGCCGTTCCGAACTTCATGCTGGCTCTGATCCTGATGTATTTCGCCAATGTCTGGTTCGGGCTGTCGATCGGCCACCTGATGGACCAGCAATATCTCAACGCGCCGATGAGCTGGGAAAAGGCGAAGTCGATCCTTGCCCATCTCTGGATCCCCGTCGTCATCGTCGGCACGGCCGGCACGGCCGGCATGATCCGGCGGCTGCGCGCCAATCTTCTCGACGAGATGCAGAAGCAATATGTGACGACGGCCCGCGCCAAGGGCCTGCATCCGATGCGGGCCCTGGTCAAATATCCGCTGCGCATGGCGCTCAATTTCTTCATCGCCGACATCGGCTCGATTCTGCCGTCGATCATCTCGGGCGCCGAGATCGTCGCCATCGTCCTGTCGCTGGAGACGACCGGGCCGATGCTGATCAAGGCGCTGCAGAGCCAAGACATGTATCTGGCCGGCTCCTTCCTGATGTTCCTCGCTTTCCTCAACGTCATCGGCGTGCTGATCTCCGATATCGCCCTCGGCTTCCTCGATCCCCGCATCCGACTGCAAGGCAGGAGCACCAAATAATGTCGCCCCTTCCCGCACCCGGCGCGCCGCTGCCGCATTACGTCTCCACCGCGCCCTTCGATCCGCACGCGACCGAGAGCATGACGGCGGCGCAATCGCGCATCCATCTCGCCTCGCAGAAACAGCTGATGTGGTGGAAGTTCAAGCAGCACAGGCTTGCCTTGATCTCCGGCATCTTCCTTGCCGCCATCTACCTGATGATCCTGATCGTCGAGTTCCTGGCGCCCTACGGCCTGCACACGCGCAATGTCGATTTCATCCACGCGCCACCCCAGCGCGTCCATTTCTTCGACAAGGGCGAGTTCGTCGGTCCCTTCGTCTACGGCCGCAGCATGACGCTCGATCTCGACACACTGCACCGCGTCTATACCGACAGGCCGAACGACGTGCAGCCGATCCGCTTCTTCTGCCGCGGCGATTCCTATAAGTTCTGGGGCCTCGTCGCTTCGAACTATCATCTCGTCTGCCCGGCGATCGGCGGCCAAATGTTCCTGCTCGGCACCGACCGGCTCGGCCGCGACGTGCTATCGCGCATCCTCTACGGCGCCCGCATATCGCTGACGATCGGCCTGATCGGCATTTCGATCAGCTTCGTGCTCGGCATCGTCATCGGCGGGCTTGCCGGCTACTGGGGCGGCGTCTTCGACCTCATCGTCCAGCGCCTGATCGAGGTGCTGCAATCGCTGCCGAGCCTGCCGCTGTGGATGGCGCTCGCCGCCATCATGCCGGTGACCTGGAGTCCGATCGTCATTTATTTCGGCATCACCGTCATCCTCGGCATCATCGACTGGACCGGACTGGCGCGGGCCGTGCGCTCCAAGCTTCTCGCGCTGCGTGAGGAGGATTACGTACAGGCCGCGCAGCTGATGGGCGCCAGCACGCCGCGCATCATCGGCCGGCATCTGGTGCCGGGCTTCATGTCGCATCTCATCGCTTCGGCGACGATTTCGATCCCCGGCATGATCCTCGGCGAGACCGCGCTCTCCTTCCTCGGCCTCGGTCTTCGGCCGCCGATCACCAGCTGGGGCATTCTGCTGACCGAGGCAAAAAGCGTCAGCGTCATCGCCTTCTATCCTTGGCTGCTCTTTCCGATCATTCCTGTTGTTCTTGTCATTTTGGCGTTCAACTTTCTGGGAGACGGCTTGCGCGATGCGGCAGATCCCTACAAATAGCGGGAAGCTCGGCGGCGCCTTCCGGCACCGCGCCCGCCTCTTGGCCTCCGGACGGTGGGGGTACTAATTCATGTTGTTCACCCCGGAGGGAACACCCATGGCCAGACGTCTCGAAGATGCTCGCATCCTCATGTACAGCCACGACACGTTCGGCCTCGGCCACCTCAGGCGCTGTCGCACCATCGCCCATGCGCTGGTCGAAGACTATCGCGGCCTCAACATCCTGATCATTTCGGGGGCGACGATCGCCGGCGCCTTCGATTACCGCGCCCGCGTCGACTTCGTGAAGATCCCGAGCGTCATCAAGCTGCGCAACGGCGAATATACGTCGCTCGCCAGCCATATCGATCTCCACGAGACGCTGAAGATGCGCGAATCGAGCATCCGCCATACGGCCGAGACCTTCCAGCCGGATATCTTCATCGTCGACAAGGAGCCGATGGGATTGAAGGGCGAGGTCGAGGATACGCTTGCCTATCTCAAGGCCCGCGGCACCGTGCTGGTGCTGGGGCTGCGCGAGATCATGGACGCGCCGCATCTGCTGGAGGCCGAGTGGAAGAAAAACAGCATCATGCAGAAGATCGACCAATATTATGACAGCGTCTGGGTCTACGGCCCGCCTGACTTCTACGATCCGCTCGTTGGTCTCGACGTGCCGGCCAGCCTGCGCCGGAAAATGGATTTTGTCGGCTTCCTGCAGCGCAGCGTTTCCAAGGGCAAGAGCTCGATCAACGCCCGCAAGGACAATTACCTGCTCGTCACCACGGGCGGCGGCGGCGACGGCTCCGATCTCGTCCATGACGTCATGAACGCCTACGAGGCCGATCCGACGCTGACACAGAAAGCGCTCGTCGTGCTCGGGCCCTATATGCCGGCCGCCGAGCGCGCCAAGCTGGTGCAGAAGGGCGAAGCCATTCCCTATATAGAGGTGATCGAGTTCGACAATCATATGGAAGAGTTGATCGCCGGCGCCACCGGCGTCGTCGCCATGGGCGGCTACAACACCTATTGCGAGATCCTCTCCTTCGACAAGCCGGCCCTTATCGTGCCGCGCGTCAAGCCGCGCGAGGAACAGCTGCTGCGCGCAAAGCGGGCAAGTGAGCTAGGCCTCGTCGACATGCTGCTGCCGGAACAATCGGCCGATCCGGCCATCCTGGCCGCGGCGCTGAAGCGCCTGCCCTCCCGGCTGCCGCCGTCGAAAAGCGGCAGCAATATGCATCTCGAAGGGCTGGACCACATCTCGCAGACTGTCGGCCGATGGCTCGACGGCCGCGCCACCCACCTTGCCGTCGTCGGCGCAGAATAGGGCACAGCCTTGCCGCCACGCCGCAAGATCCTCGTCGTGCTGAAAGGCTATCCCCGCCTTTCCGAGACCTTCATCGCCCAGGAACTGCTCGGCCTCGAAAGAGCCGACTTCGACCTGACGCTGATTTCCATGCGCCGACCGACCGACAAGAAGCGCCATCCGGTGCATGAGGAGATCAAGGCGCCTGTCGTCTATCTGCCGGAATATTTGCACGAGGAGCCGATCCGCGTACTGAAAGGCCTCGCCGCCGCCTACGGCAAACCCCGCTTCAAAGCGCTGATCAAACGCTTCTTTGCCGACCTCAAGCGTGATCTCTCCCGCAACCGCTTCCGTCGCCTCGGCCAAGCGCTGGTGCTGGCGCGCGAGTGGCCTGACGGCGGCGAGTGGCTGCATGCCCATTTCATCCATACGCCGGCCTCGGTGACGGAATATACCAGCATCCTGACCGGCACGCCCTGGACCTGTTCGGCCCATGCCAAGGACATATGGACCTCGCCCGACTGGGAACTGAAGGAAAAGTTGAAGAGCGCCCGCTGGACCGTCACCTGCACCCGGACCGGCTACGAACACATGCGCATGCTGACATCGCGCAAGCAGGCCATACATTTGAGCTATCACGGCCTCGATCTCGCCCGCTTCGGCCATTTTTCCGGCGCACATTCTGAGAGAACCGGCAACGACCCGGCCGATCCGGCCTTCATTCTCAGCGTCGGCCGCGCGGTCGAGAAGAAGGGCTACGACGTGTTGCTGCGGGCGCTGGCGCTGCTGCCGGCTGATCTCCATTGGCGCATGGAGCATATTGGCGGCGGCGACGAGCTTGCCAGGCTGAAGGCGCTCGCAGCCGAGCTCGGCCTCTCCCGCCGCATTGTCTGGAAGGGCGCCATGGCACAGGAAGACGTGCTCGATCACTACCGCCGCGCCGATCTCTTTGCGCTCGCCTGCCGCATCGCCGCCAACGGCGACCGCGACGGTTTGCCGAACGTGCTGGTCGAGGCCTCGAGCCAGCGCCTCGTCTGCATCTCCACCACGGTATCCGGCGTGCCGGAGCTGCTGACGGACGGCGAGAACGGCCTCATCGTGCCGCCGGAGAATCCGGCGCTGCTCGCCAGCGCGCTGGAGGCGGCGATCCGCGATCCGGCGCTGCGCCAGCGCCTTGGCGACGCCGCCGAAAGGCGGGTGCGCGATGACTTCGATTATCATTCCAGCATCAGGCAGCTCGCCGGCCTGTTCGAGGCCGAATGGCAGAAGGCGTCATGATGGCACCGCGCATCTTTTTCTATGTCCAGCATCTGCTCGGCATCGGCCACATCGCCCGCGCCAGCCGCATCGCCAATGCACTCGTCAGGGATGGCTTCGACGTCACCGTCGTGACCGGCGGCCTGCCGGTGCCGGGTTTTCCCGGCGAGGGTGTGAAGACCGTCGCCCTGCCGGCGGTCGTCGCCAGCAATTCCGGTTTCTCCGGCCTTGCCGATGCCGATGGCCGGCCGGCCGGCGAAGAATTCCTGGCCGCTCGCCGGAACCTGCTGCTCGACGCCTTCCATGCCGCAAGGCCCGACGTCGTCATCATCGAGGCCTTCCCCTTTGGCCGGCGGCAGATGCGCTTCGAACTCCTGCCCCTGCTTCAAGCGATCGAAGAGGCCGAACCGCGGCCAAAACTCGTCAGCTCGGTGCGCGACATCCTGCAGGAAAACCGCAAGGCCGGCCGCGACGCCGAGACGGTCGCCCTGGTCAAGGATCACTTCGACGCCGTGCTTGTCCATGGCGATCCCAGCTTCGTCAGGCTCGAGGATACCTTCCCGCTGACGCCTGAGATCGCCGGCAGGCTGCGGTATACCGGCCTCGTCGCGCCGCCGCCGGCGCCCGAACCGACGGAAACCTTCGACATCATCGCCTCGGCCGGCGGCGGCGCGGTCGGCGCCGAGCTGATCGGCGCGGCGAAGGAGGCGGCGGCGCTGCTGCCGGTCGATCTTCGCTGGCTGCTGATCTCGGGTCCCAACCTGCCGGAGGCCGATTTCGCCAGATTGTCGCGGGACGCAGCCCCGAATGTGACGCTGGTGCGCTTCCGCAGGGATTTTCCTTCGCTCTTGCGCGGCGCCAGGGTATCGATCTCGCAGGCCGGCTACAACACCGTCGGCGACCTCTTGCGCACCGAGTGCCGGCCGATCCTCATCCCTTTCGTCGCCGGCGGCGAGACCGAGCAGACGGTGCGCGCCGAACGGCTGCAGGCGCTGGGTCTTGCCGATATCCTGCCGGAACAGGGGCTGACCTCGGCCCATATGAAAGAGGCTGTCGAAAAGGCGCTGGCAGCGCCTCGGCAGGAGCCGGTCTCGCTCGATCTCGACGGGGCGGAGAAGACGGCTGCCATCATTCGCTCGCTGATTGCCGAATCGCTCGCCTAATTTAAAAGTCCTGTGATATAAGCAGAGTTCCGGCGAGAATCGGCCTGTCTGCAGCCGGTCCCTTCGCCTTGTTTCCATTGCGATATCGGCGGTCCGGCTGCATGGTTCTGTTCTCGACAATTCCTACCCTCCCCGCGCCCGGATCGCGCCTTCGGAATTTCCCAGCACGCTGACGGTTAGCCATGGAAAAGAGCCTCGCCCGCTATATCTGGAAGAACACGCGGCTGCAGCAGCTGTGGATCCTGGCTGTCGTCGCGGCCTCGATGATCCCCTATTTCCTGTCCTTCGATCTGCCCAAGCAGATCGTCAACGGACCGATCCAGGGCGACGGCTTTGAAGGCCCCGGCGCAACTCAGACCTTCATGCATATCGCCTACGACATTCCGCTGATCGGCCATGTCGAATTCTTCAGGGGCGTGCAGCTCGACCGTTTCCAGATGCTGATGGCTCTCAGTCTGGTATTCCTGGCGCTGGTGGTGCTGAACGGGCTCTTCAAGTTCTACATCAACACCTATAAGGGCCGGCTCGGCGAACGCATGCTGCGGCGCATCCGCTTCGAACTGATCGACCGGGTGCTGCGGTTTCCGCCGGCCCATTTCAAGCGGGTAAAATCGGCCGAGATCGCTACGATGATCAAGGACGAGGTGGAGCCGATGGGCGGCTTCACCGGCGACGCCTTCGTCTCGCCTGCCCTGCTCGGCGGCCAAGCGATCACCGCGCTCGCCTTCATCATCGTGCAGAATTTCTGGCTCGGCATGATCGCCGCGGCCATCGTCGGCGTCCAGGCGGTCGTCATCCCGCGCATGCGCAAGCGCCTGCTGGATCTCGGCCGCCAGCGGCAGCTGACGGCGCGCGAGCTTTCCGGCCGCGTCGGCGAAATCGTCGAAGGCATCGGCACAATCCACGGCAACGACACATCCAACCTCGAACGCGCCGATATCGCCTGGCGGCTCGGCCGCATCTTCTCGATCCGCTACGACCTTTACCAGTGGAAGTTCCTGGTGAAGTTCATCAATAACTTTCTCGCTCAGGTCACGCCGTTCCTGTTCTACGCGATCGGTGGTTATCTCGCGCTGCAGGGCCGGCTCGACATCGGCCAGCTCGTCGCCGTCATATCAGCCTACAAAGACCTGCCCGGGCCGCTGAAGGAACTGATTGACTGGGACCAGATGCGCCAGGACGTGCAGGTGAAATATCAGCAGGTCTACGAGCAGTTCAACGTCGAGCCCTTGATCGAGAGCCACATCCAGGAATTGGCGACCGCACCCGTGGGCCCACTGACCAGCGCACTCGTCGTCACCAATCTGACGCTCTCCGACGACAGCGGCGCCCGCCTTGTCGACCACGTCTCGGTCGAAATCAAGCCGAACGAGACGGTTGCGATCGTCGGCCCGAACGGCAGCGGCGCCGAAGCCTTCGCCGAAGCGCTCGGCCGGATGATCTGGCCCGACTCCGGCCGCATCACCATCGACGGACGCGACCTGCTCGAGCTGCCGGAATCGATCACCGGCCGCCGCATCTCCTATGCCTCGGCCGACACCTTCTTCTTCCATGGCACGCTCGCCAGCAATCTACTCTACGGCCTCAAGCACGCGCCGATGATCGACGCCGTCTACGACGAGAAGGAAGCGCAGGAGTATAAATGGCATTCTATCGAGGCGGTGAAGGCCGGCAACCCGACGCTCGACCTCAACAGCGATTGGGTGGATTACCAGGCGGCCGGCGCCAATGGACCGGAAGATCTCCTGAAAGCGATCCGGCCGGTGCTCGACGCCGTGCAGATTTCGCAGGACATCCTCGATCTGGCGCTGCGCTCGAACGTCAATACCGAGGTGCATGTGGCGGTCAGCGACCATGTCGTGGCGCTGCGCGCGTCGCTGCGCGAGCGGCTGCGCGACGAAGGTCTTGATGGCATCGTCGTGCCTTTCGATTTTGACGCCTACAACGCCCAGGCGACGGTCGGTGAAAACCTGCTCTTCGGCACGATGAAGCGGCCGCTGATGACCAATCGCCGGCTTGCCGCCCATCCCTATTTCCAGCAGCTGTTCCGCGAGACGGGCCTCAGCACCGATCTCTACGCCATGGGCCTCGAGATCGCCGAAAACGCCGTCGAACTCTTCCACGACCTGCCGCCGGATCATCCTTTCTTTCAGCAGCTGACCTTCATGACGGCGGACGACATTCCGACCTATCAGGCGCTGCTGCAGAAGCTGCAAAGCCGCCGCTTCGAGGATGCGACACCTGAGGAGCGCTCCGCCATTATCCGGCTGAGCTTCGCCTATATTGAGCCGCGCCATCGCTTCGGCCTTTTGACCAACGAGCTGATGGACAAGATCGTCAGCGCCCGCAAGCAGTTCCATGCGCATATTCCGGCCGATCTAGCCGAGCTGATCGAGCGCTACGACGCCGAGCGTTTCACCCCGTCGGCAAGCCTGATGGACAATGTGCTCTTCGGCCGTATCGCCTATCAGCAGGCCGACGCCTCCGACCGCATCCGCGCCATCATGGGCGAGCTCTTCGACGCACTCGACCTTTATGACGATGTTCTGTCGATCGGCCTCGAATTCGACGTCGGCTCCGGCGGCAAGCGGCTGACCATGGTGCAGCGCCAGAAGCTGAACCTGGCCCGCGCGCTTCTGAAGCGCTCGGACTATTTCGTCTTCAACCGGCCGCTGTCGGCACTCGACCAGCGCGTTCAGGATCAGATCACCCGCAACATCATCGAAGACCTGCATAAGGAAGGTGAGCGCCCGGCGATCATCTGGGTGCTTTCGAATGCGCGGCTTGCCGAAATGTTCGACCGGATCCTGCTCTTCGACCGCGGCGGGCTGGCGGAAGCGGGAAACTATCCGGAACTTTCCGAGAAAAACGGTATGTTCAAGGAACTGTTATCGTAATATTCTATGGGGGCGGCGATGGTAGGCGTTCCCGGGGGAACGCCCGGAATTGAGACGCCTGGTTCCAAGAACCCTGCGTCAGGGGATTGAAACGCTCATGCTGTTGAGAGACGAAGTCGAAATGCTGCGCCGGGTGCCGATCTTTTCCAGGATTGCACCAGCGAAACTCAAGCTTTTGGCCTTCACCTCCGACCGCATGACCTACAAAGCCGGTCAGGATCTCTTCCACCAGGGCGATGTCGGCGATGCCGCCTATGTCATCCTCTCCGGCAGCGCCGATATCATCGTCTCCTCGCCGGCAGGCGAGATCAAGGTCGCCGACGTCGAGCTCAATTCCATCGTCGGCGAAATTGCCATTCTCTGCGATGTCTCACGCACGGCGACAGTGCGGGCCACCTCGCCCCTCGAAGTATTACGCATCAGCAAAGAGCACTTTTTAAAGCTGCTCAGCGACTTTCCCGAAATGGCCGTGGAAATCATGCGCGTGCTTGCCGACCGCCTGAATCACACGACGGCGGAATTGACCGCAGCGCGAGCGGCAAAGCAGCCGCAGATGGCGCAGTAAGATCAAATCAAGATTTCGGCGGCCATTTCTGCGCGCCACGGACGAGGCGCAGCATTTCGACCTGTTTGATGTCCTGACGTGTTGTATTTGCAATGTCCAGCAGATGCAGGCGGCAGGCCACCGCTGCTGCAGCCTTTGTGCCGCGTGGCTGCCCCTCACCCTAACCCTCTCCCCGTAAACGGGGCGAGGGGACGTGCCCAGCGAGAGGCTGGCGGGGAACACTGGGCTCGCGGCTTGCCCCCTTCGCCCCGCAGGCGGGGAGAAGGTGCTGGCAGGCGGATGAGGGGCTGGTGTCCGAGGCGCGAGCCCGTGTCCAAATCCGCCTATTGACGCTGCTCCAGCGCCCTGCTGCAAGGCGAGTGCTGCCGCGCGCAGATGGCGCCGGACAGTAGTAATCGACGAAATTCAGGCCGAAGCGGCCAAGCGACACAGAATACGCCCTATTCAAACGGGCCTCGGCCTTCGACAAAGGCGGCAATATCCGACCTCAACGCAGATCGCGCTGTAAGCGCATCGAGCCGATAAAAATCATGCTGCTTGCCGGCATAGATTTTCCAGCACTGGGGAACAGCGTTGTTCCAGCTTTCAGTTGGCCGGTATGGATCGAGCTCTCCCCAGAAGACCATGGTGGGTATATCGAGGGGAGACGTTTCGAAGCGCAACCTGGTTGATGACACGCAGATCAGCGCCTGGAGTTCAAGACCCTCTCTGACCGCATTCCACAGAGCCGTCCCACCGGCGCTAAAACCGATCCCCAAGCACCCGCGTCCGTCGATCTCACGAAGTGCCCGGATCGCATGCCGCATGCCGTCCTGGTTGAAGAGATGGTCGTGAAGCGCGTCCCCACGTAGATCAGGACGCCCACTCAGGTCGGCCAGTTGCAAACCATGGCGCTGAAAGCTGCCAGCATCCAGCAGCTCGACAAAGGTTTCGGGAAAGCCGTGGATATCGCCAACGACCAAATGTTGCATTTCGACGATGCCGCTCTTCTCTGCGATAGATGCTAAGGCAGCCGCCGGTTTCCCGGCGGACTGTCTCGATCCTATTCCCGCTGTTCCAGCGCCTTGCTGAAGGCCAGCGCGGCCAGCGTGCAGATGGCGCCGGAGAGAAGGTAGTAACCGACGAAGGTCAGGCCGAAACGGCTGGAGAGGCTGAGCGCCACCAGCGGCGCAAAGCCTGCGCCGACCAGCCAGGCGAGATCCGAGGTGAAGGCTGCACCGGTATAGCGATAGCCGCGGCCGAAGCGCGACGAGATCGAGCCTGTCGCCTGGCCGAACGACAGGCCGAGCACGCCGAAGCCGATGATGACGAAAGCGTCGTGGCCATTATTGCCGGAAGCGATCAGGATCGGCCCGATAAAGCTGAAGACGGCGATGATGACGGCGCAGATGGCAAGCTGGGCGCGGCGCCCGATGCGGTCGGCGATCAGGCCCGAGGCGATGATGGCGATGACGCCGACCATGGCGCCGATCACCTGCACCACCATGAAAGTGCCGATCGGCTGGTTGCCGTAAAGGCTCATCCAGCCGAGAGGGAAGATGGTGACCAGGTGGAACATGGCGAAACTGGCGAGCGGCACGAAGGCGCCGATCAGGATGTCGCGGCCGTGAACGCGCAGCACCTGGAGGATCGGTGCGGCCTCCAGCTCATGCTGCTCCAAAAGCGTTCCGAATTCCTTGGTCATGACCAGGCGCAGACGCGCAAACAGCGCCACGACGTTGATCGCGAAGGCGACGAAGAAGGGATAACGCCAGCCCCAGGAGAGGAAATCCTCGCTGGACAGGTTGGCGACGAAATAACCGAAGAGCGTGCTTGCCAGCGCAAAGCCGATCGGCGCGCCGAGCTGCGGGATCATCGCGTACCAGCCGCGGTGATTGGGCGGCGCGTTGAGCGCGAGCAGCGATGCCAGACCGTCCCAGGCGCCGCCGAGCGCGAAGCCCTGGCCGAGACGGAAGAGCGCCAGCAGGGCGATCGACCAGACGCCGATCTCAGCATATCCGGGCAGGAAAGCGATCGAGGCCGTGGAACCGCCGAGCAGGAAGAGTGCAATCGTGAGCTTCGTGCCGCGCCCGTACATCCGGTCGATGGTCATGAAGACGACGGACCCGACGGGGCGGGCGAGGAAGGCGAGCGAGAAGATGGCGAAGGAATAGAGCGTCGCCGTCAGCCTGTCCGGTGCGAAGGGAAAGACGAGCTGCGGAAAAACGAGGACCGAGGCGAGGCCATAGACGAAGAAATCAAAGAATTCCGACATGCGGCCGATCACCACGCCGATGGCGATACTGCCCGGCGAAACCGGCTTGTCGTCGTGAATGCGCCGCGCGTCGCGTTCGAGCGACGACGACGACGGTCCGTAATGCGATGTTGTAGCCATGAAAAACGCCTCCTCGTTAAGGCGCTTCCGGCAAGGCGCCCCAGGCTGATCTTGATCAAACCCGCAGGCTTATCAAGTCCGCAATATGGAAATAGTTCATCATCGCGGCGCAAATCGAGCCGTGTCAGGAAAAATTGCGTGGCCCCAGCCGCTATTTTTCCGGTGCAAAAGCTGGCCTGGCCGGCTCTTGCGGATATATTGAGGGGACATGCGCGCGTAAAAAATCCTTCTCGATTTCATCAGGATTTCAAAGCAGTAGCGCAACATGATTTCTGCCGCACTGCGGCATCTTTGCTGCACTGCGACTTTCCGCCTCATGTCGCTATCGGGTTCAGTGCTTTAGTCGCGGTCAAAACGAAACAACAAGAGCTTAGAGACGTGCAAAAACTCGTGAAGTTTTCCCGCCTTCTATCCGTCTTGCCGCTGCTTTTCCTGGCAGGATGCAACATGGTGGTCATGGCGCCCTCAGGCGACATCGCCGTGCAACAGCGCGATCTCATCGTCATCTCGACGGTGCTGATGCTTTTGATCATCGTCCCGGTGATCTTCCTGACGCTGCTCTTCGCCTGGCGCTACCGCCGCTCCAACACGGCCGCCGCTTACGCGCCGGAATGGCATCATTCGACCCGCCTCGAAATCGTCATCTGGGCGGCCCCCCTGGCGATCATCATTGCGCTCGGGGCCGTCACCTGGATTTCGACGCATAAGCTCGATCCCTACCGACCGCTCGACCGCCTGGATGCCGAGCGCGCCATCCCGGCCGATACCAAGCCGCTGACCGTCGAGGTCGTGGCGCTCGACTGGAAATGGCTGTTCTTCTATCCCGAACTCGGCATCGCCACAGTCAACGAGATGGCCGCCCCTGTCGACACGCCGATCAATTTCAAGATCACCGCCTCCTCGGTGATGAACTCCTTCTACATCCCGGCTCTTGCCGGCCAGATCTACGCCATGCCCGGCATGGAGACGAAGCTGCACGCCGTCATCAACCGGGAGGGCGAATATGAAGGCTTCTCCGCCAATTACAGCGGCGCCGGCTTCTCGCACATGCGTTTCAAGTTCCATGGCCTAACCCGCGAAGGCTTCGACGCCTGGATGGCCAAGGTCAAGCAGCAGGGCACGATGCTCAACCGCGACGCCTATCTGACGCTTGAGAAGCCGAGCGAGAAGGAGCCGGTGCGCTACTATGCAGGCGCCGACGCCGATCTCTACGACGCCATCCTCAACATGTGCGCCACGCCAGGTAAGATGTGCATGAACGAGATGATGCACATCGATATGATGGGTGGCGGCGGCAAGGAAAGTGCTGAAAACCGCGAGAAGCTGCAATACGACAACCGCCATGCCGGTGAAGGCGTCGTCGAGCTTGGGGCCACCGTGCCGGCAACAGGCGTCCCGGCAAAGGCAGAGCCGCCGCGCAATTCCGGAGGCAGCACGCAGCACAACATGCCCGGCATGCAGGGCATGCCCGGGATGGATATGCAGCATGACGGCCATTCCATGCCCGGCTCGGGCAACGGCGCCGACCCGGCGCCGACGCAGCTCAACAACAACAATTAACCTGGCGCTTTGCGTCGCAAGACATAATGAACGGGTTGTTCCATGTTTTCCAATCCTGACCTCCTGAAGTTGATCTTCGGCCGGTTGACCCTCGACGCCATCCCCTATCACGAGCCGATTCTGGTCGTGACCTTCATCGGCGTCGTCATCGGCGGTCTCGCTGTGCTCGGCGCCATCACCTATTTCAAATTCTGGGGCCCGCTCTGGCATGACTGGATCTGCAGCGTCGATCACAAGAAGATCGGCATCATGTATGTGATCCTCGCAGTGATCATGCTGCTACGGGGCTTTTCCGACGCGATCCTGATGCGAGTCCAGCAGGCGATCGCCTTCAACGGTTCGGAGGGCTACCTGCCGCCGCACCACTACGACCAGATCTTCACCGCCCACGGCGTCATCATGATCTTCTTCGTGGCGATGCCCTTCGTCACCGGTCTGATGAACTTCGTGGTGCCGCTGCAGATCGGCGCGCGCGACGTCTCCTTCCCCTTCCTCAATAACTTCTCCTTCTGGATGACCACCGCCGGCGCGATCATCATCATGCTGTCGCTGTTCATCGGCGAATTTGCCCAGACCGGCTGGCTCGCCTATCCGCCGCTGTCGGGCGCCGCCTACAGTCCGGGCGTCGGCGTCGACTATTATATCTGGGGCCTGCAGGTGGCGGGTGTCGGAACGACGCTGTCGGGAATCAACCTGATCGCCACCATCGTCAAGATGCGCGCGCCCGGCATGACCTTCATGAAAATGCCGGTCTTCACCTGGACAGCGCTCTGCACCAACGTGCTGATCGTCGCCTCCTTCCCGATCCTGACGGCAACGCTCGCGCTGCTGTCGCTCGACCGCTATGCCGGGACGAACTTCTTCACCAACGACCTCGGCGGCAATCCGATGATGTACATCAACCTCATCTGGATCTGGGGCCATCCCGAGGTCTACATCCTGGTGCTGCCGGCCTTCGGCATCTTCTCGGAAGTCGTCGCCACCTTCTCCGGCAAACGCCTGTTCGGCTATGCCTCGATGGTCTACGCCACCTGCGTGATCATGATCCTGTCCTACATCGTCTGGCTGCACCATTTCTTCACGATGGGCTCGGGCGCCAGCGTCAACTCCTTCTTCGGCATCACCACGATGATCATCTCGATCCCCACGGGAGCGAAGATCTTCAACTGGCTCTTCACCATGTATCGCGGCCGTATCCGCTACGAGGTGCCGATGCTGTGGACGGTCGGCTTCATGGTGACCTTCGTCATCGGCGGCATGACCGGCGTCATGCTGGCGGTGCCGCCGGCGGACTTCGTGCTGCACAATTCGCTGTTCCTCATCGCCCATTTCCACAACGTCATCATCGGCGGCGTTCTGTTCGGCATGTTCGCCGGCGTGAACTACTGGTTTCCGAAGGCCTTCGGCTTCAAGCTCGATCCCTTCTGGGGCAAGATGAGCTTCTGGTTCTGGCAGATCGGCTTCTGGTTCGCCTTCATGCCGCTCTACGTGCTCGGCCTGATGGGCGTCACCCGCCGCATGAGCCAGTTCGAGGACCCGTCACTGCAGATCTGGTTCATCATCGCCGCCTTCGGCGTCGGACTGATTGCGCTCGGCATCGCCGCTTTCCTGATCCAGATCGTCGTCAGCTTCATGAAACGCGAGGAACTGCGTGACGACAGCGGCGATCCCTGGGACGGCCGTACGTTGGAATGGTCGACCTCCTCGCCGCCGCCGGACTACAACTTCGCCTTCACGCCCGTCGTCCACGACCATGACAGCTGGTACGACATGAAAAGGCGCGGCTACGAGCGCCCGCTCGGCGGCTTCAAGCCGATCCACATGCCGAAGAATACCGGCACCGGCGCCATCCTGTCGGCAATCAGCGTCGCGCTTGCCTTCGGCCTGATCTGGTACATGTGGTGGCTGGTGATCGTTTCCGCCATCGCGCTGCTTGCCGTGGCGATCGGCCATACCTTCAACTACAAACGCGACTTCTACATTCCCGCCGGCAAGGTGACCGAAACGGAGGGCAAGCGCACGGCGCTGCTTGCCGAGCAGGTGTAATGACCATGAGCGATCAAACCATCGATACGGCCGAAAAGCCTGAATTCTACCTGACGGAAGACCATCATCCGGAGGGGAGCACCAATCTCGGCTTCTGGCTCTACCTGATGAGCGACTGCCTGATCTTTGCGGTGCTGTTTGCGACGCACGGCGTGCTCGGCCGCAACTATGCCGCCGGCCCGTCGCCGGCCGATCTCTTCGATCTGCCGATCGTCGCCCTCAATACCTCGATGCTGCTCTTCTCCTCGATTACCTACGGCTTCGCCATGCTGCAGATGGAGCGGAACGCCAAGGCGGAAACGCTGTTCTGGCTCGCCGTGACCGGCCTGTTCGGCGCGGCCTTTATCGGGTTGGAACTTTACGAGTTCATCCACCTGATCCACGAGGGCGCCGGGCCGACCCGCAGCGCCTTCCTCTCCTCCTTCTTCACGCTCGTCGGCACCCACGGGCTGCACGTCACCTTCGGCATCATCTGGCTGATCACGCTGATGGTCCAGGTGTCGATGCACGGGCTGATCGAGGCCAACCGCCGCCGCCTGATGTGCCTTTCGATGTTCTGGCACTTCCTCGACGTCGTCTGGATCGGCGTCTTTTCCTTCGTCTATCTGCTCGGAGTTCTCGGATGAGTTCGCAAGCACCCACCCATGAGGATGCCCACGAGGCGCATCACGGCCACAGCCACGGTCACCAGGCCGGCCATGGCACGTTCCGCAGCTATATGGTGGGCTTTGCGCTCTCCGTCGTCCTGACCGCCATCCCCTTCTGGCTTGTTATGGCCGACGTGTTCGCCAGCCCGGCGCTGACGGCGGTGCTGGTGATGGGTATCGGCGCCATCCAGATCGTCGTCCATATGGTCTTCTTCCTGCACATGAATCCCAGGAGCGAAGGCGGCTGGACGATGATGGCGCTGATCTTTACCCTCATCATCGTCGCCATCGCGCTCTCCGGTTCACTCTGGGTCATGCATCATCTCAACTCCAATATGATGCCGATGAGCCCCGAGATGATGAAGAACATGCCGTAACGGCAAACGAAGGGCGGCGGCAGCGCCGCCCTGAGACCAATGAGCGAAGCCTCCACGCAAAAATCGGAAAGACGGCATTTCCGGGCAAAACGCGCGCTCTTCGCCGTCTGCCTGGCACTGCTCGCCGCCATCCTGTTTGGTCTCGGCACTTGGCAGGTTCAACGCCTGGCCTGGAAGCGCGACCTCATCGCCCGCGTCGAGCAGCGCGTGCACGCAGCCGCCGTGCAGGCTCCGGGGCGCGCCGACTGGGACAAGGTCAATGCCGGCAGCGACGAATATCGCCGTGTGACCGTCGAGGGAATGCTGGCAAACGACAAGGAAACGCTGGTCTACGCTTCGACCGTTCTCGGTCCGGGTTATTGGGTGATGACGCCGCTGATGCTCGCCAACGGCACCGCCATCCTCGTCAATCGCGGCTTCGTGCCGACGGACAGGCGCGACCCCGCCTCGCGCCGCGAGGGTCAGCTGTCTGATGTCATCGAGATCACCGGGCCGCTGCGGATGACCGAGCCGAAGGGATCGCTGCTCCAATCAAACGACGTCGCCGCCGACCGGTGGTATTCGCGCGATGTCGCT
Organism: Rhizobium sp. BK049; assembly: GCF_014193135.1. Taxonomy (NCBI): domain Bacteria; kingdom Pseudomonadati; phylum Pseudomonadota; class Alphaproteobacteria; order Hyphomicrobiales; family Rhizobiaceae; genus Rhizobium; species Rhizobium sp. BK049. Next base: position 146,929 of record NZ_JACHYV010000011.1, on the reverse strand, counting down.
GCGATCGCCCAAAAGCGCGGCCTCGGCGCGGTCGCGCCCTATTTCATCGATGCCGACGCCGCTGCCAATCCCGGCGGTCTGCCGGTCGGCGGCCTGACGATCATTCATTTCCCCAACAACCATCTCGTCTATGCGATCACCTGGTACGGGCTGGCGGTGATGGTGCTGGTATTGCTGGTGTTTGTTGTTCGCGCTGAGATCGGAAGAGGCCGCCGGACGTAAGTCGCTGCCGCTTTGCAGCGGTGCAAGCGCTCCGGGAAGCAACAGTTGCACAGCGGTCGTCTCCGCGCTTCGGATTAATCTCTTGTAAAGCGATGTCCGATACTGCTTGCCTGAACAGAACATATAAAGCTGCACATGAGCCGGCCGGATTACATCCCCAGTCTCGATGGTCTGCGCGGTCTCGCCGCGCTTCTGGTCGTGCAAGCGCATATCGGGCTTGTCTTTCCAAACACAGGTTTGCATTTCATCACAATCGGCAGCGAAGCCGTCGGCCTGTTCTTCGCCCTCAGCGGCTTTCTGATGGCCCATCTCTACGGCTCACGACCGGTCACCAAGGAAACCGTCCTGGATTTTCTTGTCAGCCGCTTTGCCCGCATCTATCCGGTCTATCTGGCTGCAGTCCTGCTCGTGGCGGCGCTGTCCGGCATGCAAAGTCTAAACTTCGTTCAGCCGATCATCGGCGGCACGGAGTTTCTCCGCCATGTCTTTCTTATGGGCTCGAGCGGGGTTTTCTGGTCAATTCCACCCGAAATTCAATTCTATCTGTTCTTCCCGATCCTTTGGCTCTGCTTGACCCGCCCGCAGCGCTATAGCGGTGTGATCGCAGGTTTGGCGGTGCTGGTCGTGGTGGATGGTCTGCTCGAGCTGCCGGGACCAGGTATACTGCTTGTTTCCAAGCTCCCCTATTTTCTGTTCGGCGCGCTTGCCGGGGCGATGCATTCCTGCTGGGACAGGTGGAGGCCATCCGCCTCCACCGGCGCTTTCACGCTGTTCCTTCTGGCGGTGTTCTTCACGTACAGGCATGTCTTGCCCGGTTTCTCCCATGAATTCTGGGGGCTTCAAAGTGCGCTCGCGGCAGCCGTCATCGTGGCGCTCGCCGCTCGACAGCCTCCGATCGCAGCCCATGTCCTGGCAGCGGCACCCATGCGGTTCTTGGGCGCGATCAGCTTTTCGCTCTATCTTTTCCACGTCCCCATCACGTTCCTTGTACGCCGGGCTTTCGACGGTCTGATTCCGGAACCGGTACTCGTCCTGGTGGCGCTTGGCGTTGCGGCGGCAGGAGCATGGTTCATTCACGAGACGATAGAAGTCCCGAGCCGACGCCTGTTCGTCGCGTGGTGGCGGCATCATCGGCGGCGCGCAGCCTCGCGCGAAACTCCGGCTGACACTATCGAACAGGCGATCCTCGACCTGCAAGAGACCGAAAAGCGATTGCTGGACGGCGCAAATGCGGCCACGATGGATAAACAGCAAATTCCGACGACCTCAGAACTCGGAGCCGGCCGCACTGTCATTCAGGATAATGGCGACGAGAAGCTTCGCGCCTAGAGCGGCTAACAAGCGATCCGGCTGATCGCTTCGGCAAGCTGCGCCTGCGAGAAGGGTTTGCCCAGGCGAGGCAGATTGGCGGCGCCGGCGCCGTCGGGCAGATCGGCATAACCGGTGGCGAGAATGATCGGCATCTCAGGCCACTCGCTGCGGATCGCCTCGGCGAGCTGCGCTCCCGTCATCCGCGGCATGGCGTGGTCGCAGATGACCAGATCGACCGGTTCCTTGCGCAGGATGTCGAGCGCCTCCGGACCGGCCATCGCCTCGAAAACGGTGTGGCCGAGATCCTCCAGCATCAGCGTCGTATTCATCAGGACCAGGCCGTCGTCATCGACGGCGACAATGCGCAGCCCCTGTGGTGCGTTGTCCGGCTTTTGCGGCATGTCGGCCGATGCTTCGGCGGTCTGTTCGGCAATGACGATAGGAAACCATAGCTCGGCCGTCGTGCCTTCGCCCAGCGTGCTCTTCAGGATGAGCCGGCCGCCGGACTGGCTCGCGAGACCTTGCACCATGGAAAGGCCGAGGCCGGTGCCCTTGCCGACACCCTTGGTAGTGAAGAACGGTGTGACCGCCTGCTCCAGCGTCTTCGCATCCATGCCCTCGCCTTCATCGATCACCGCGATTCTTATATAGCGGCCAGCCGACAGCGGCCCCTTGCCTGCGGTTATCGTTTCCTCGGATGCGCGAAGCATGATGCGGCCGCCGGAAGGCATGGCGTCTCGCGCGTTGACGACGAGATTGAGGATCGCCATCTCCAGCTGGTTGGGGTCGGTGAGGATTGTCGGCAGCCTGACCGGGAAGGAAGTCTCGATCGTGGTGAGGGGGCCGAGCGACCGGCTCAGAATTTCCATCATGCCGCGCACCAGGCCCGAGACGTCGATCGGTTCCATGTGCAGCTCCTGCCGGCGGGAAAAGGCAAGCATGCGCTGCGTCAAGGCGGCACCCCGCTGGGCGCCCTGCATAGCATTGTCGACCAGCGACGTCAGCGAGCGGTCCTGCGGCATGCGCTTCTTCAGGAGTTCGAGACTGCCGAGCACGGCCATCAGCAGATTGTTGAAATCATGGGCGATACCGCCAGTCAATTGGCCGATCGCCTCCATCTTCTGCGATTGGAAAAGCTCTTCGCGCGCCTGCTCCAACGCCCGCTGCGTTTCCATCTTTTCGGTGATGTCGCGGGTGATCTTGGCGAAACCCAGTACTTCGCCGTCTTCGTCGCGAATAGCGTCGACGACGACGCTCGCCCAGAAACGGCTGCCATCCTTGCGGACACGCCAGCCCTCCCTTTCGAACCGTCCTTCGGAGCGCGCGACCCGGAGCGCCTTCTCCGGCAGGCCGGCCGCGCGATCCTCTGGCGTATAGAAGGTCGAGAAATGCCGGCCGATGATTTCATCAGGCCGATAACCCTTGATGCGCTCGGCACCGAAATTCCAACTGCTGACATTGCCGTCAGGATCGAGCATGTAGATCGCATAGTCCGAAACGCCCTGGACCAGGCGGCGAAATTGCTCCTCGCTCTGGCGGATCGCCTGTTCGGCGGCCCTGCGTTCGGTCAGATCGCGGGTGATCTTGGCAAAGCCGACCAGTTCGCCAGAGGGATGGCGGATCGGATCGATGACGACATGGGCCCAGAAGCGGCTGCCGTCCTTGCGCTGGCGCCAGCCCTCCCCCTCATACCGGCCCTCTTTCACCGCCGTGGCGAGGGCGCGCTCGGGGACGCCTGCGGCGCGGTCCTCATCCACGTAGAAACGGGAAAAATGCTCGCCGAGAATTTCGGACGGCTTGTAACCTTTGAAGCGTTGAGCACCGGCATTCCAGCTGGTGACGATACCGTCAGGGCTCAGCATGTAGATCGCATAGTCGGTGATGGCATCGACCAGAAGACGAAAGCGTCCCTCTTCGTCGAAAGACGTATCATGTCGATCCAGCACTTCCATCTGCCCCTCTCGGTTACCAGCGCTCTTAACGCTACAGGGGGCAGAAGGTTCCGAAAATGTCACACTTTTCACATGGCCCTGACCTGCGGATGGAACCGCTCACCGATGTGCTCGGCAGCAGCATAAGCCTGCGAGACGATCTCCGGCACGAGATCGATATCGGGAAGACTGCCGAGGCCGAGCGGACCGACGGCAAAAAGCCCGGCAACCGTCGAACCGTCCGCCAGGAAGGGCTCGCCGCGCGCATTGACCGCCAGCCCGAGCGAAAGTTCGTCCGGCATGGCGAGACCGGCGGAAAACAGGCTCTGCATCAGCGGCGCGGAAAGATCCGGCGCCCGGCAGCGGCAATCGATAATGCGCTCGGCATGGATGACCTCTTCGACAGAGGAGCCGGCCGGCGTGAAGAACAGGCCGCTCAGCCCCTGGCGGCCGGCCCGGCCGCGGCGCAGCACCGTGCGGCCTTCGGCAAGCTCGCGTTTCAGGCGCAGGTGCATGGCCTCCGGCAGGCGATTGCGGTGGCTGTCGTAGATCGCCCGCAAATGACGGTTGAACTGATGTTTGTCGCGGGCCGGCAGCGATCTCCACAGAGAGCGGGCATGTTTCCTGAGACCGTTCATCACCGATTGCCAGCTTCGCCCCTCTTCTTCCGCCTCGCGACAGGCCTGGCGGATGAAACGCACAATGTCGGGCAGGCTCTCCGGCAGCGCTTCGGCCGGAAACACCGGATCGGCGGAATTCGGCGTATGGCTCTGGGGCAGGAAGCCGCGCCGGGAAATGATCGTCACCTGGCCGGCATAACCGGAATCGCGCAGCTGCAGCAACTGATCGACGACGCGAATGCCGCTGCCGAGCAACACGGCATGCGGCCGCGCGACGAGGCGCTGGGCCCTGACCGGCGACGCGCCCGGCTCCTCGGCATTCGGATCGCCCAGGCCGTAGCCGGTGGCGAGAATCACCGTATCGAACAGCGGATTGGCCGGATTGGCGCTTTCGAGCAGGAAGCGGTTGCCGTGGCTGCGGCGGATCGCCACCACGGGATCGTTGCAGACCTGGACGGTGATGTCGCGGCGCACGGCGAGCGCTTCCGAAAAGCGCTGGTAGACATAATCGCTGAAGATCTCCTTCGGCACGAAGATCTGCCGGAAACCGGGAATGGCGGCCGGCACGGCGGCGCGGAAAGCGGCGTTGCTACAGAGCCAGTCGTTGAAATCGTCGCTGTCGCCGACCGAAACAGAGAGATCACGCACGCGGGTGTTGAGGATCGTCGAGGCGCGGGCCGAGGCCAGCGCCTGGCCGCCGCTGACCGACGAATTCGGATCGAACAGTTGCAGATGGAAGGGTGCGCGCACCGTCTTCATCAGCGCAATGGCCGTCATCATTCCGGAGAAGCCGCGCCCGACGATCGCTATGCGCGGCACGGCCGAGATCTGCGCTGCCGCCTTGGCTCTTCCGGAAAAAAGTCCCTGAACCGTCATCGCAACTCCTTTGCGCTTCATTCGCAGCCTGGGGTCGATCGAGGTTTCAACGCGTAAACAGCGGATCACGCGTTGATGAGGGTCACGCGGCCATTGACGCCGCAGCTCGGGGTCCAACCGGGGAACCCCGCCAAGAAAACGAGGGATCCCCTCGCCGATAGTCTATTAAACTGGTCGTGTATGAAAGCGCTAAACGGCACCCCTGGCAAGGGCTTTATTATTTCTTACCATAAGTCATTGATGTAATTGTAAGTTTGTGTGAAGCCCTCAGCCGCCCTCGCCCGGATATTGCTTCGCCTTCAGCAGGCCCGCCAGATGCGCCGTGTTGCGCGCCAGCATATCGACGGCTTTCGTCACGACCTTCGGCACCTTGTCGAGATCGACGAAATTGGTGGAGCCCATCGCCTCTCCGACCCAATAGGCGACGGCATTCGCCGGAATGGTGAAGCCGACGTCGTTCAGCGCCTGGTAGAGTTCGGCCGACACGTGATGGGCACCGTCCTCGTTGCCTACGACGGCAACCGCCGCGACCCTGCCGTAGGACACCATGCGGCCCTGATCGTCCGTCTCGTCGAGGAAGGCATCCATGCGCTCGAGCACCCGCTTGCAGACGCTGGATGGCTGGCCGAGCCAGATCGGCGTCGCCATCAACAGGATATCCGCGGCGAGGACCTTGGCGCGAATATCGGGCCAGTCGTCGTCAGCGCCTTCGTCCGAGGTGACGCCCGGCTTAATGTTGAAATCGGCAAGCCGCATCACTTCGGTCGTAACGCCGTATTCAGCCATCGCCTTGTCGACGAGAGCGATCATCCGCTCGGTCGACGACGGATCCTTGGCATCGCTGGCCTTCAGCGTCGCGTTGAGAGCAAGGGCTTTCAGCGGCATCGGTCTCTCCGTAACGGTTGCCTGACAGGGGTTTGCTGCTGCAACCCATCCGAGCGCCGATTGTTCCCGCGGGGACGCGGGGGGAACCTCACGTAAAAATAACCAGTTGGTGAATTCTTTACTTGAACGCCCGGTTGGAATCGGCAAAAATGACGGTGCTATCAATCCCTTCATGGATTTGCCGTCTTTTCGGGCCAGCGTCCGAGCACCACATCTATTGGAAAAATACCGTGAGCAGCGATGCGTCAACACGCGCGACGAAGCCTTCGGCTTCGATGGCGCTTGCAACTGCGGCAGGCTGGGGCAGAGGCCTCTATACGCTGGTGCGCATCACCGTGATGGCCTTCCGCCATCCCTGGCAGGCCGGCTTTGCGATCGGCGCCACCCTCATCGCCTCGACCTTCCAGCTGATGATTCCCCGCCTTCTCGGCCAGGCCGTCGACCACACGCAGACGGCGATGGGCGGCGGCGCGGCCGGTCAGGCGGCGCAGGACGCGCTTCTGACCACGGCGCTGCTGCTACTCGGCGCCAGCGTGCTGCGCGGTCTCTTCACCATGGTGCAGAACTATTTCAGCGAATCCGTCGGCCACCACATGGGCTACGAGCTGCGGCTGGCCTGCTACGAAAAGATCCAGCGCCTCTCCTTCAGCTTCCATGACACGGTCCATTCCGGCGACCTGATCACCGTCGGCCTGCTCGATCTCGAAGGCGTGCGCATGTATTTTTCGACGGCGCTGGTCCGCATGATCCTGCTGTCGATCCTCATCGGCATCGGTGCCTATATGCTGCTGTCGACCGACGTCGTGCTCGGCCTGCTGGCGCTGTCCTTCGTGCCTTTTGTCGGCTGGCGCTCCTCGGTGACGCAGCTCAGGCTGCGCGCCACCTGGCTCGACCTGCAGGAGCGGCTTTCGGTGCTGACCCGCATCATGGAGGAGAATCTCGGCGGCATCCGCGTCGTGCGCGCCTTTGCCGCACAGGAGCACGAATTGTCGAAATTCGAGGCGGCCTCGAAGAACGCGCTGGCGCTCGCCCATCAACGCGTCGGCATCCGTGTCGTCAATACCAGCGCCATGACCTTCTCCTTCTTCGCCGCCATGGGCCTTGTCCTCTGGGTCGGCGGGGGCAAGGTGATGTCGGGCGAGATCACCGTCGGCACGCTCGCCTCGTTTCTGACCTTCATGACCATCCTGCAGATGCCGGTGCGCCAGCTCGGCCTGATGGTCAACGCCTTTGCCCGCGCCTCCACCTGCGGGTCGCGCCTCTTCAACCTTCTCGACCTTGACATCGCGATCAAGGACGCGCCGGATGCCAGAGAATTGGCGGTGACGGACGGCGTGCTGCGCTTCGAAAATGTCAGCTTCGCCTATCCCGGCGCGGAAAAGCGCACCGTGCTTCACGACGTCTCCTTTGAAGCCAGGCGCGGCCAGACCATCGGCATCGTCGGCCCTCCCGGCAGCGGCAAGTCGACCATCGCCCATCTTATTCCGCGCTTCTACGATGTCAGCCGCGGCAGGATCACCATCGACGGCCAGGACATCCGCAAGGCGACGCTTCAGTCGCTGCGCCGTTCCGTTGCGGTCGTCCAGCAGGATTCCTTCCTGTTCACGACGACGATCGAGAACAACATCGCCTATGGCGATCCCTGGGCGAAGGAAAGCCGCATCGAACGAGCCAGCGAAAGCGCTCAGCTGCACAATTACGTGCTCGGCCTTCCCACCGGTTACGGCACCGTCGTCGGCGAGCGCGGCGTGTCGCTCTCCGGCGGTCAGCGGCAGCGGCTGTCGATCGCTCGCGCGCTGATGCTGAAGCCGGCTGTCATGGTGTTCGACGATTCGACGGCGGCGATCGACGCGGCCACCGAGCAGCGCATCCGCAGCGCCATGCGTCGCTATGCCGCCGACCGCGTGACGATCATCGTCGCTCATCGCCTGAGCTCGCTGATGCATGCCGACCTGATCCTGTTCGTCGAAGACGGAAGGATCGTCGAGCGCGGCACGCATCAGACGCTGCTTTCGCTCGGCGGCCGCTACAAGGCGCTCTACGACCTGCAAGTGCGGCCGGGCGACGAGGTGTTGAGCGCGTAATCATACCCGCTTCTCCCCAGCTGGGAGAAGTGCCGAACAAAGCGAGGCCGATCAGGGGGCGATCCTGAGCGGAAGCGAAGGGCAAATAGGGCGTGCCGTGCGGCCCCCTCATCCGCCCTTCGGGCCACTGACCGGGGTCGAGCCGCGGGTCGACTCGTCCTTCGGACCCCCGCTGGGGAGAAGGGGGACAAGCAATGGGATGCAGGCCACCCGACGTCATGGCCGCAGGAGGAATGTGATGGCCGAGGAACTGGAAACCGAGCGTCCCGACGTTCGCGAGGATGGCCGCCGCCCGCCGCGGGCGGTGGTCGGTTCGCATCGCGTCGAGGAGGAAATGTTCGGCAAGGCCTTCGACGGCAATATCATCAAGCGGATCTGGGCTTTCGTTCGCCCTTACCGTACCCAGGTCCTCTGGGCTGTTGTCGCGGTGTTGACTTTCACCACGATGCAATTGCTGATTCCGCTGATCATCCGCTACGCCATCGACCACGGCATGTCGCCGGGCGGCAATCATGCGGCGCTGATGTGGGCAATCGCCGCCTTTGCCATCGCCATCCTGATCAACTATGCGGCAAGCTACGCCCAGGAGACGCTGGTCGGCAATGTCGCGGAAGAGGTGCTCTTCGACATCCGCAAGGCGATGTTTTCGCATCTCCAGCGGGTTTCGCTCTCCTTCATGGACAAGACCGAGGTAGGTCGGCTGATGTCGCGCCTGCAGGGCGACGTCAACTCGATGCAGGAATTCCTCGAAACCTCAGTACTTTCCGTCGGGGATATCGTGCTGCTCTTCGGTATCATCTTCGTGATGCTCTATCTCGATTTCAAGCTGGGGCTGCTGACCCTCTCCGTGCTGCCGGTGCTGTTCATCGTCCGGCTATTCTGGCTGCCGCTCGCCCGCAAGTCCTTCATGGCCGCGCATGAGACCAATTCGGTTGCGAATGGCGCGCTCGCCGAAGCCATCCACGGCGTGCGCGCCGTCCAGAGCATGGACCGGCAGGGCGTCAACTTCATGCTCTACGACGACAAGGCGCATGCCAATCTCAAGACGCATCTGACCGCGGCGCGCTATGCCCAGGTCATGGTGCCGATCGTCGACAGCCTGACCGGCGTGGCGATGGCACTCGTCATCGTCGTCGGCGGCGCCCGCGTGCTCAACCAGGCGCTCGATGTCGGCGTGCTCGTCGCCTTTCTGTTCTATATCCAGCGCTTCTTCGACCCCATCCGTTCGCTGACGTTGCAATATTCGGTGATGCAGCGCGCCATGGCCTCGGGCCAGCGCCTGACCGAAGTGCTCGACGTGCCTGTTGACATCAAGGACGCACCCGACGCCAAGGCATTGTCGCGCGACATGGACGGATCGGTGGAATTCAAGGATGTCGTCTTCGGCTACAATCCGAAGCATCCGGTGCTGAAACATGTGAGCTTCAAGGTCAATCCCGGCGAGACGGTGGCGCTTGTGGGTCCGACGGGATCGGGCAAATCGAGCTGCATGTCGCTGATCCATCGCTTCTACGACGTGCAGCAGGGCCAGGTGCTGGTCGGCGGCCACGATGTGCGTGACCTGACGCAGGATTCGCTCGGGGCACAGATCGCCATGGTGCTGCAGGAGCCCTTCCTCTTTACCGGCACCGTCTTTGAAAACATCCGCTATCACAAGGTAGATGCGACCCGCGAGCAGGTGATCGAGGCGGCCAGGGCCGTCGGCGCGCATGATTTCATCATGCGTCTGGCCGATGGCTACAACAGCGTTCTCGGCGAGCGCGGCGGCAATCTTTCCCTCGGCCAGCGCCAGCTTTTGAGCTTTGCCCGCGCCCTGGTGGCGGATGCGAAGATCTTGGTGCTCGACGAGGCGACGGCCAATATCGACAGCTATACCGAGATGCTGATCCAGAAGGCGCTGGTGAAGCTGCTCGAAAACCGCACCGGGCTCGTCATCGCCCACCGCCTGGCGACGATCCGCGAAGCCGACCGCATCATCGTGCTGCAGAACGGAGAAATCATCGAAAGCGGCGACCACCGCCAGCTGATGAAGAACGGCAAGCTCTATTCCAAACTCTATAACCTTAACTACGCCTCGTTCGACGATATTCCCGATGATGTGTTGGAAGAGACGACGGCTGAAGAATCGGCGACCTGACGGAGGATGACTTGCGTTAACGCGTGTCGTAAAGATTGAACGAACAAACGCGTTCCTGCCGCATTTCCCTCTTATCCGGGGCAAGTGCCACTGAGGAGAATGTCATGAAGAGAATTATTAGCGGCTTGTTGATCGCGACGGCCCTTGTTGGATCGGCTATTCAGCCTGCTGCCGCACGCGATCACCATCACCATCACGATAACACTGGCCGCATCATCGCCGGCGGCGTCGCCGCAGGTGTCGTTGGAGGCCTGATCGGCGGTGCACTCGCCAATGGCGGCCCGCGCTACGTCGATGAGGGGCCGCGTTATGTCGAGAGCCCCCGCTATGTCGAACCGAGGTGCTGGTATGAGGACCGCGACGTGCGCAACCGCTATGACGGCGGCTATCACGCCGAGACCGTACGGGTCTGCGAGTAGTCCCCAATTGTTGCGACGGTGCCGGTTAGCGCCGCCGGTTTGCTTTCAGCCGAGGTTGCGTCCCGCACCCTCGGTATTTTTTTGCTCAACATCGGCCACATCCGGGCAGAAGATCAGCCCGGTCTTCCGGCTGCCGCACACCCTCCCCAACCGCACCGCTTTAGCCAGCATCAACAGAGCCTCAAGCCTTAGCTTTTCGCAGGCGCCGTCCTGTGGCAAGAAGGATTTGGCAATCGAGGTGTTACGTCCTTTGCGCGTTTTCGATCGCGCGGCGTTGTCAGGGAGGAAGATCGCTGCAGATGAAAGGAATTCGCCAGCTCGCCGAGCATCTCGACATTTCGATCGGGACGGTGTCCCGGGCGCTGAACGGCAAGCCGGACGTTAATGAAGACACGCGCCGGCGCGTGCTCGCCGCCGCCGAAGAGCTCGGTTATGTCGCCAACCAGTCGGGCCGCAGCCTGCGCCAGGGCATGACCAATGTCATCGGGCTGATGCTCGAGGTCAGCCGCGAGACGGTCGAAAACAGCGACGATTTCTTCCTCGGCGTCACCGACGGGCTGCAGAGCGTCTTTTCCCGTCACAAGCTCGATCTGGTCATGCTGCCCTGCCCCGACGACGAGGATCCGCACGAATATCTGAAGCGCATGGTGGCGCGCCGGCTGGTCGACGCGCTGATCATTTCGGCGACGCGGCGCACCGACCGGCGCATCGAGCTTCTGGAAAAGGCCCGTATCCCCTTCGTGGCGCTCGGCCGCAGCGCGTCGGGCGGCAGTTATACCTGGATGGATCTGGATTTCGAGGGCGTAGCGGCACGCGGCGTCGACCGGCTCGTTGCGAAGGGCCACCGGCGGATTGCCGTGGCTGCCCCCTCCTCCGACATCAATCTCGGCTATATCTTCATCGACAGTTACCGTCAGGCGTTGAAACGCCACGGCATTCCCTTCGACCCCGCCCTCATCATCCGTGTAAAGTCGAGCGAGCAAGGCGGCTACCAGGCCGGCCACGAACTGCTGATGCTGGAAGAGCGGCCGACCGCGATCATCCTGATCCACGAACTGATGGCGATCGGGCTGTACCGGCGGCTGGCCGAGGCCGGCATCGTGCCGGGTCGCGACCTCGCTGTCGTCGGCTTCCGCGAAGAGCCGCGCACCCATTTCCTGCAGCCGACGCTGACCTCCTTCCGCATGTCGCTGCGTGATCTCGGCGCCCAGCTCGGCGAAACCCTGCTCGCCACCATGCCGGCCTATGCCGAGCATTATCCGCAGGGAGCCCGCAACAGGATCTGGCCGATGGAGCTTGTTCCAGGCGAAAGCGACGCTTTCACGCTGGCGGGCTGAGACCAAGGCCGATTTCAGGCCCGGCTCGGCGCCGACTGTTCCCGGTTCGCCAGCTGATGTGCGACGACGAAGACCAGCAGGGCGCCGGCAGCAAGGCAGCCGGCCAGGAAGAACATTGGCGCGATCGTGCTGCCGCTCTCATCCTTGATCCAGGGCACGACGTTCTGGGCGACGAAGCCGCCGAGGTTTCCGACCGAGTTAATGGCGGCAAGGCCGGCCGCCGCACCCGCCCCTTTCAGGAAGCGCGAGGGCAGGCTCCAGAACACCGGCTGGGGCGCGAAAATCCCGGCGGCGGCGACGCAGAGGAAGGCGAACTGCACCGTATGGTTCGGGATCAGCGCCGACAGCAGCAGGCAGGCAGCGCCGATGAAGGCCGGGATGACGATATAGGGCGTCTTCGATTGCGCCTTGTCGGCCATGGCGGGAATGGCATAGAGCGAGACGGCGACCAGCAGCCAGGGGATGATGTTGAGGAAGCCGTTGACCGTGTTGCTGACGCCGAAAACCTGGACGATGGTCGGCAGCCAATAGCTAAGGCCATAGGCCGACAGCGGAAAGGCGATATAGCAGAGCGCCATCAGCAGGACGCGCGGATCGACGAGCGCCTTGAAACCGTTTCCGGCATTTTTGCCCATGCCGGCATTTTCCGCAGTGAGCCGGCGTTGCAGCCACTCCTTCTCCTCACGGCTGAGAAACCCTGCGCTCTCCGGCCGGCCGGGAAGATAGAAGAAGGTGACGACGCCGGCAATGACGGCCGGCACGCCAGTTGCCAGGAAGACCCACTCCCAGCCTGCAAAGCCATAGAGGCCGTCGAGATCAAGCAGCACGCCGCCGAGCGGTGCGCCGACGGCATTGGCGATGGCGCTGAAGATCATGAACAGCCCGACCATCCGGCCGCGATAGACCGAAGGGAACCAGAGCGTCAGGAGGTAGAGGACGCCAGGGAAGAAACAGGCTTCGCAGACACCGAGCAGGAACCGCAGGATATAAAACATCGTCGCGTTCTGCGTGAAGGCGAGCGCCACGGTGACAAGCCCCCAGGAGACCAGGATGCGCGCGAACCAGACCCGCGCGCCGAGCCTGTCGAGGAAGAGATTGCTCGGGACCTCGAAGAGAAAATAGCCGATGAAGAAGAGCGAAGCGCCAAGGCCATAGGCATATTCGCTCAGCCCGAGCGCATCGACCATCTGCAACTTGGCGAAGCTGACGTTCTGCCGGTCGATATAGGCGATCAGTTAGAGGATGCCGAGAAACGGCATCAGCTTCCAGGTGATTTTCGAAATCAGCCGCTTCTCATCGACCATCCTCATCCTCCGGTATCACAATGCATCGTCAGTAGATAGTGCAGATCGCCGATAATCAATCGCTCGTTGTACTTTCCCGGAAGGTGGCGGGGCCGCACCCGCTGCCGTGTGCGGCCTGTTTTCCGGCTATTCGGCCGCGGCGACGGCGGCGCGGCGGCCGATCGTCGCCTGCGTCAGCACGAAGGCCGAGAAGGCGCAAAGCGCAATACCGGCGGCCATCGGAACGGCGGTGCCGTCGAAGAACAGGCTCGAAATAACCATGGCGACAGCGGCGATGACGAAATGCAGCGTGCCCATCACCGACGAGGCGGTGCCGGCGATCGCGCCGTGTTCCTCCAGCGCAAGCACCGCGCTCGTCGGAATGACGAGGCCAAGGAAGCCGTAGCCGATGAACAGGAAGGTCGCCATAACAGGCAGCTGGTTGAAGCCTACAGCCATCACCACAGCCATGACGATCATGGCCAGCGCAAAGGCGCTGACGGCAATCCGCATGACGCGCACCAGGCCGAAACGCTCCCCGAGCCAGCCCGTTGCCTGCGATACCGCGAAGAAGGAGACGGCATTGATCGAGAAGGCGAAGCTGTATTCGGTCGGCGTCAGCCCGTAATGCTGGATCAGCACGAAGGGCGAGTTGGCGAGATAAACGAGGAAGCTCGAAATGCCGAGGCCGCCGATGAAGGTCAGCGTCAGGAAATTGCGATCGGCGAGCAGCAGGCGATAGGCCTTCATGGCGCTGCCGAGGCCGCTGCCGTTTCGCTCCTCGCCCGGGCGGGTTTCCTCAAGCTGGGTGGAAAGCAGGAGGAGGCCGATCACCGCCGCACCCGTCACGGCCCAGAATACGCCGCGCCAGCCGGAGAGCTCGATGACGGCGCTACCGGTCAGCGGCGCCAGGATCGGCGAGATCGAGAAGACCAGCATCAGCAGCGACATCAGCCGCGCGGCCTGGACGCCGGTGTGCATGTCGCGGACGATGGCGCGCGGAATGACCATGCCGGCGGCACCGCCGATGCCCTGGACGAAACGGAAGGCGATCAGCGTTTCGATATCGGTCGCAAATGCGCAGCCGATCGACGCGACTGCGAAGAGACCGATACCGAGATAGAGCGGCAGCTTGCGGCCCCACATGTCCGACAGCGGCCCGTAGACGAGCTGGGCAAGCGCAAAGGAGATGAAGAAAGCGAGCAGGGTCAGCTGGGTGACGCTGTTATCTGCATGCAGGTCCTGGCCGATGGAGGGCAGCGCAGGCAGATACATGTCGATGGCAAAGGGACCGATGGCCGACAACAGGCCAAGAATGAGGGCAATGCGAAAGAAGGAAGCCGTCATAATGGTGATCTTTCGTAAAAGCGCAGCGGAGGCGCCGGATCGTCGCTCCGCACTCTTTGGAATCGACGCATCCTGCTCTCCGAAAATCAGTGCGATTTTCGCGCCGATGCGATGGGTTCAATGAGATCGTTCGCGCGAAGATGAAGTTGGGAGATCTCCAGCAGCGAACTCAAGAGTGTCAATAAATTTGGACACGCCTGTAAACCTAGACGCCATTGTCTAAATCGTCAAGACGTCTTATCTTCGCTCGATGAAAGATAGCATGACACCGGCAGTCCGGATGATGGGGCATACGCAGCGTGGACAATGCGCCAAGCGTATGTCGATCCTCGACGCCGCCGCCGATGTCTTCTGCCGCCAGGGTTTTGCAGCCGCCAGCATCGACGAGATCGCCGCCGTCGCCTGTGTCTCCCGCCAGACGATCTACAATCATTATCGTGAAAAGGAGACGCTGTTCGTCGCCGTCGTCGAGGAGGTGATGAACCGCGCCAACGCCACGCTCTTTTCCGTGCTGTCGACCTTTCCTGACAGCGCCGACAATCTGGAGGACGGTCTGACGGGGTTTGCCGTGCGCCTCAACAAAAATTGCATCTGCAATCATGACGGAAAATTCCTGCGCAAACTGGTGCAGACGGAAGGCGAGCGATATCCGCACCTCTTCGAAGGCTGGCGCCAGCATGGGCCGGGCAAACTGACCACTGCGCTTTCCGCGCTTCTCGCGCGGCTTGCCCACAAACAGGCGCTGGCTATCGATGATTTCGACGTCGCCGCCCGGCAGTTCGTGGCGCTCGCCAATGCAGACCTGCAGATGATGACGCTGTTCGGCGGCACACCCAGCAATGAAGAACTGGAAAAGGCGGCACGCAATGCGGTGCGGACCTTTCTGAAGGCCTATGGCAGGCCGAAAGCCGAAAAAGCCGGCGGAGAGCCGCAGCTCGCGGCCATACCAGGCTGATCACACCCTGTGATCAGCTAAAAACCGTCATCTGCGCCGGCACGACCGCAAACATGCCGACACGGCGCGCCGCAAGATATTTCAACAGCTGTTCGACAAGCGAAGGCATCACCGGCTTCTGGACGACGCCGACCGCTCCCTTGACGCCGTCGGCGACGGTCTCGGGATTGCCCGTCATGAAGACGACGGCGATACCATGCTCTTCCGCCAGCCGCCTGCCAAGCTCAGGCCCGGTCGGGCCATCGGCGAGATTGACGTCGACGAAGGCGATATCGGAGGACGGCGCCAGCCGCAGCGCCTGTTCGCGGTCATTCGCAAGGCCGGCGACCTGCATGCCAATGCCTTCCACCGTCGCGCCGAGATCGAGCGCGATCAGGAATTCATCTTCGACGATCAACACTCTCTGCTTCATGAGATCATCTTGTTGGTAGCGCCGCACGACATTGGTGGCCATGATCCGTCCTCTTGTTACGCATATACTTCGAAAGAAGGAGCCGCTTCGGCAGTCTGTCCCTGCCGAAACTCATTGTCGTAACGGGGAACCTGGCGATATGTTCCGCGGTGGAACGCGATTTTCGCCATTTAAGATGTTGTTAACGTTTATAAATTCTTAACAGGAAAAGCCGCAAAAACAAAACCCGCCGCTTAATCATTTGAATTTCACCTGCCTACTTCTGGATGAGAGCGGGCAATGATACGATCAGATTATTCCATCGGCTTGGGCGATTGAGGATCACGTTGCGAACCAAACTTATCGTCCTTTTCATCGTGGCCGTCAGCCTGTTCGCCTATACCAAAGTGATGGCCAGAATCGGCTCGGGCTTGCCGCCCGCGGATGCACCTCCGGAGCAACGCGCCGACCTCATTCGCGTTTACAAGTCCGAACGCCGCATGGTCCTTTTCAGAGGCGACGCTGCAATCTCGGCCTATCAGATTTCCCTTGGAAGTGCTGCCGATGCGGGTCCCAAGCAACGCGAAGGCGACGAGAAAACACCGGAAGGGCGCTACGAGATAGACTGGCGCAATCCGAAATCCGTGGCGCATCTCAGCCTGCACATTTCCTATCCGAATCCGAATGAGCAGCATGAGGCTGAAGTCAATGGCTATCCGCCCGGCGGCAGCATCATGATCCACGGGCTGCCCAATGGCTGGGGCCTGCTCGGAGGGATCCATCGCCTGTGGGACTGGACGGATGGCTGCATTGCGGTGACCGATGCGGAGATGCGCGATATTTGGGCTCGCGTTCCCGATCATACGCCCATCGACATCATGCCTTAAGCGGCTGCGATCCGGTTCACCGGCATCGACCCCGAAACCGAGCAGGCTCAGATCAGCCCTTGGTCTTCCCGACGAGCACCGGCTGGCTGCGGTAGTCGGTGGGAAACAGCGACTTCAAATTCTCGATCTTCGGCAGGTCGTTGTAGACGATATAGGGATAGGTCGGATTGCGCGTCAGGAAATCCTGGTGATAGGCTTCGGCGGGATAGAAGCCGGCGGCCTCGGACACCTTGGTGACGATCGGCTGCGGGAAGACGTGCGCCTTGTCGAGCTGGTCGATATAGCGCTCAGCCACCTCTCGCTGCTCGGGAGCGGTGACGAACAGCGCCGAGCGGTACTGGGTGCCCCGATCCGGTCCCTGGAAATTCAGCTGCGTCGGGTTGTGGGCCACCGAGAAGAAGATCTGCAGCAACCTGCCGTAGCTCACCTTCTTCGGATCGAACCTCACCTCGACGGCCTCTGCGTGATCGGTCGAACCGGTACTGACGGTTTCGTACTGTGCCGTTTTAGCCTCGCCGCCGGCATAACCTGAAACGGCGCTCTCGACGCCCTTCACATGCTGAAAGACGCCCTGGACGCCCCAGAAACATCCCCCGGCGAAAATGGCGGTTTCAGTAGCGGACCCGGCGGTTTCGTCAATGGTCGGCGGCGGAATGACGACCGCTTCCTCAGCGGCACATGCCATGCCCGCACCGAGCGAGACGACGACAGTGACGAGGAGCGAGGTAAGGTTGGAAGAGATGGGCATCGCGCTACCTCCTGAGGGTCGCTCAAATCCTTGCTCATCCTTGTAAAAGCGGCAAATCACAAGACGTTCACTCACGCCGATGTGACAACTAAATGAAAGCGTGTGCTTGAAGGCGAAACAGCGCTCAAGTTGAGTTGACAATCTCGTGAGGAGTGAGGAGAGTGCCGCCGATCTGAGCCAGCATTCCGGGGGGAACCTATGTCCGTGCGCTCGTTCTTTGCTTTCGCCACCATCGCATTTTTTTCCGCGATCGCCGTCGGTCTTCCGGTCGCCGCTGCGGAGACCAAGCGTGACATCCAGACGATCAAGGATGCCGATTTCTTCGGCTTCGATCTTCGCACCGAACAGAACGTCTCGCTCGATCAATGCAAGACCTCCTGCATCGGCGACAAGAGCTGCAAGGCCTTCACCTACAATCCCAAGGTGAAATGGTGCTTCCTGAAGTCCGATTTCAAGACGATGAACGCCTTCCCCGGCGCCGTCGCCGGCAAGATCGTCGAGACATCAACCAAGCAGGAGCCGGATCTCGGCGCCGCGCCGCGTCTGAGCTTCCTGAGCAACGACCTCATTCAGCAGGCTCACGACTTCAAGGACAATCTCGCGCTCGCCGACGACCAGCAGGGCCAGGGCGTCGACAGCCTGACGGCCAATGCCCGCATCGATCTCACCGGCAACAATCTGGCCGACGCGCTGAAGTCCTTCCATGGCGCGCTGTCGATCACCCCTGACGACGCCGATCTCTGGCTGGAAACCGCCCGCGCCGCCGCTTCGCTCGGTAGCGCCGAGACCAACACATCAGGCCAGGCCGTGCTCGACGCGCTGAACGGCTACGAGCTGACGCGCACCAAGCCCAAGCGCGCTGAGGCGCTCGCCGTCCTCGCCGACGCCCTGGATCGAAACGCCAATTACCGCGCGGCGCTCAACGCCTACAAGGCGAGTCTGGCGCTGGTTGCCTCCGAGGATGTGCAGGCGGCTTACCTGCAGTTGAAATCGACGCAGGGCTTCCGCATCACCGAACACACGGTCGACGCCGACAGCGCCACGCCGCGGGCCTGCGTCACCTTCTCGGAGGCGCTGATCAAGACCACCGACTACACGCCCTTCGTGACGCTGAACGGCGAGGCGCCAAAGGCGGTCGAAACCAAGGATAAGCAGATCTGCGTCGAGGGCCTGACGCACGGCCAGACCTACAAGATCGCCTTCCGCAACGGCCTGCCGTCATCGGTCGACGAGACGCTCGATGCACCTGTTACCATCGACGTCTATATCAAGGACCGCACCCAGATGGTGCGCTTCACCGGCGACAGCTTCGTGCTGCCCTCGACGGCGCGCCGCGGCATCCCGATCGTTTCGGTCAACCTGACTTCCGCCAATCTCAAGCTCTACCGTATCGGCGATCGCGCCATCGCGCCGCTCTTGACCAACTCGCAGTTCCTGAGCCAGCTCGACGGCTACAGCGCCCAGAATATCGAGGATCAAAGCGGCGAACTCGTCTGGCAGGGTTCGATCGACATCGCCAACGAGCTCAACAAGGACATCATCACCAGCTTCCCCGTCGACGAGGCGCTGCCCGAGCGCAAGCCCGGCATCTACGTGATGACGGCGACGGCGCCGAATGGACCGACGCAGGAGTGGGATTCGCAGGCGACGCAATGGTTCCTCGTCTCCGACATCGGCGTCACCACCTATGCCGGCACCGACGGGCTCAATGTCTTTACCCGTTCGCTCGCCTCGGCCAAGCCGATATCGGGCGTCGAATTGCAGCTGCTTGCCAAGAACAATGAAGTGCTCGGCACCGCCACCACCGACGAAAACGGCCGCGCCACCTTCACTGCCGGCCTCATCCGCGGCACGGCGGCCCTGACGCCCGCCGTCATCACCGCGAAAAACGGCGCCTCGGACTACGTCTTCCTCGACATGACGCGCGCCGGCTTCGATCTCTCCGACCGCGGCGTCACCGGCCGCGCCTCACCCGGCGCGATCGACGTGCTGACCTTTACCGAACGCGGCATCTATCGCGCCGGCGAAACGGTCCACGCTCAGGCGCTTGCCCGCGACACCGACGGCAACGCCATCGAGAATCTGCCGCTGACTTTCATCTTCAGCCGCCCTGATGGCGTCGAAGACCGCCGGATCGTCAGCCAGACCAGCAATCTCGGCGGTTATTCCGTCGATTTCACCACCCAGGCAAACGCCATGCGCGGCACCTGGACGATGAACATCTACACCGATCCGAAGGGCAGCGCGATCGCCAGCAAAAGTTTCCTCGTCGACGACTTCGTGCCCGATCGCACCGACATGGAGATCAAAACCGAAGCCAAGGAGATCGGCCCGGATACGCCGGCGAACATCACCATCTCAGGCAAGTATCTCTATGGCGCGCCGGCCGTCGGCCTGACGCTCGAGGGCGACGTCGTCGTCAAGCCCACGCGTGAGAGCGCCGCCTATAAGGGCTACCTCTTCGGGCTTGCCGACGAGGAGACGAACGAGGATTCGCGTCTACCGATCGAAGGACTGCCGGAACTCGACGAAAACGGCGAAGCTTCGACGGACCTCACCGTCGGCGACCTGCCGGCAACGACGCAGCTGCTCAACGCCACCGTCTATATACGCATGCAGGAAGCAGGCGGGCGTGCCATCGAGCGCTCGCTTGTCCTTCCGGTTAAGAACGAGCGCGCCTCGATCGGTATCAAGCCGGAATTTTCCGACGAGTTGCCCGAGAATTCCATCGCCAATTTCACGGTGATTGGCGTCGATGCTAACGGACAGAAGCAGGAGATGAAGGACCTGCGCTGGAAGTTCTACAGCCTCAACCGCGAATACCAATGGTACCGCGAAGGGACGGCCTGGAAATACGAGCCGGTCTATACCGCCGAGCAGGTTTCCAACGGCAGCGTCGACGCGACGATGGATGGCGGCAAGATTTCCGTGCCGGTAACCTGGGGCCGCTACCGCCTCGAAGTGGAAAGCCCTGATGCCGACGGCCCTACGTCCAGCGTCGAATTCGACGCCGGCTGGTTCGTCGCCTCGACCTCGACCGAAACGCCGGATGGCCTGGAAATCGCCCTCGACAAGGACAGCTACAAGATCGGCGAAACAGCCAAGCTGAAAATCACGTCGCGCTATGGCGGCGAACTGATGGTGACGGCCGGAACCGAAAAGCTCGTGGCCGTAGAGAACGCCACGATCGGCGAGACCGGCGGCGAGATCGACATCCCAGTCACGGCAGACTGGGGCGCCGGCGCCTATGTCACGGCGACGCTCTTCCGCCCAGGCGACGCGCAGGACAGCCACATGCCGATGCGCTCGATCGGCATAAAATGGCTGAAGGTCGATCCCGAACAGCGTGCACTTGCGGTAAAGATCGATACGCCGGAAAAGATGCTGCCGCGCGGGCCGCTTGATATCGGCCTGCAGGTAACCGGCGCCGGCGCCAACGAGGATGCCTACGTGACGGTTGCCGCCGTCGATGTCGGCATTCTCAACCTGACGCGTTATGAACCGCCGAACCCCGAAGACTGGTACTTCGGCCAGCGTCAGCTCGGTCTCGAGATCCGCGACCTCTATGGCAGGCTGATCGACGGCTCGCTGGGCGCGACCGGCAAGCTCAGGAGCGGCGGCGACGGTGGCGCCATTGCGCTGCAGGCAAGCCCGCCGACGCAGAAGCTCGTCGCCTTCTTCTCCGGCCCCGTCAAGCTCGACTCCGAGGGCAAGGCGAAGGTCTCCTTCGACATTCCGCAGTTCAACGGCACGGCGCGCGTCATGGCAGTCGCCTGGTCGAAGACTGGCGTCGGCCACGGCGTCAAGGACGTCATCATCCGCGATCCCGTGGTGGTGACGGCGAGCCTGCCGAAATTCCTCGCTCCCGGCGACAAGGCCAAACTGCGCCTCGACATCGCCAATACCGATGCGCCGGCCGGCGACTACAAGCTGCAGCTGACCGGCAACGACGCAGTCGGCATCGAAGCAGCATCCGCCGCGCAGACGATCCGCCTCGAAGCAGGCGCGAAATCCGAACTGACGCTTTCGCTCATCGGCAATCAGCCGGGCGCCGGCAGCGTCTCGATCAACCTTTCGGACGCCTCCGGCCTTTCACTCGACCAGGTCATCGACGTGCCGGTGCGCCCCTCATCCCTGCCGATCACCCAACGCAGGGTGCTGGCGCTGAAGCCGGGCGCCAAGCTGACGGTGGACAAGAACCTGTTGGCCGACAGCGTGCTGCCCGGCGCCTCGATCAGCGTCAACGTCACCCGTTCGGCGGCCTTCGACATTCCGGCGCTGCTGATGACGCTCGACCGCTACCCCTTCGGCTGCGCCGAGCAGACCACCAGCCGGGCGCTGCCGCTGCTCTACTTCGCCGAAGTGGCGAAACAGGCCGGCATCGAAAATGATGACGACGTTCACAGCAGAGTGCAGGACGCGATCTATCGGGTGCTCTCCTACCAGGCCTCGGCCGGCAGCTTCGGCCTCTGGGGTCCGGATTCCGGCGACGTCTGGCTCGATTCCTACGTCACCGATTTCCTGACGCGCGCCCGCGAAATGAAATATGACGTCCCGGAAAAGGCCTTCGTGCAGGCGCTCGAAAACCTGCAGAACACGCTTTCCTACACCACCGACATCAAGGGCCAGGGCGACCAGATCGCCTATGCCATCTATGTTCTCGCCCGCAACAAGAAGGCCGCGATCAGCGATCTGCGTTATTATGCCGACACGATGATCAACGACTTCCCGACGCCGCTTGCCAAGGCGCATATCGCCGCCGCACTGGCGCTTTATGGCGACGCCCAGCGTTCGAAGAATATTTTCATCGACGCGCTACAGATGTCGCAGCAATCGATGGTGTCGCGCGTCAACCTGTCGCGCACCGATTACGGCACGATCCTGCGTGACGGTGCGGCGATCCTGGCGCTCGCCGCCGAAAGCCGGCCGGTACCGCCTGTCATCCCGGATCTCGCCAAGGCCGTTGCCAAGGAATGGGGCCGCAGCAAATATAAGAGCACCCAGGAAGAGGCCTGGATGCTGCTTGCCGCGCGCGCCCTCCAGGGCGGTGATGACGGTCTGAAGATCGATGTCAATGGCGCCGCCCACAGCGGCGCCTATATGGCACGCATGACCGGCGATGCGCTCGCCGATCATCCGCTGACGCTGACCAACCAGACGAACGACTCCGTCTCCGCTGTCGTCACCACAGTCGCCGCTCCCACCGTGCCGCTGCCGGCCGGCGGCGACGGCTTCCTCATCGAGCGCAGCTATTACACGCTCGACGGCGAGGGGGCCAATGTCAGCGAGGCGAAGCAGAACGAGCGCTACGTGGTCGTAATCCACGTGCGCGAGACCAATGACTGGCAATCGCGCATCGTTATCACCGACCTTCTGCCGGCCGGCTTCGAGATCGACAATCCGAATCTCGTCGACAGCGCCCAGATGACGAATTTCGACTGGATCGGCGAAATATCAGCCGCCCATACCGAGTTCCGTTATGACCGCTTTGTCGCCGCCTTCAACCGCGCGCCGGGCGACGAGCGTGAATTCAACGTCGCCTATGTCGTGCGCGCCGTCACCCCCGGCACCTACGACCATCCGGCAGCAAGCGTCGAGGACATGTACCGGCCGGAGCTTTCGGCCCGCACGGCGACCGGCAAGATGGAGGTCGTAGCAGCGCAAAAATGAGGCTGTGGCACAAGATCGCGATCGGCTCCGCCGCCGGCATCCTTCTTGCCGGCGCGGCTCTCCTCGCGCTCGAAGCCGCCGACCGGGCCTTTCCGCCGCCGCTCGACAAGGCGGCTGTGGTTTCACCCGAGGTGCTGGATGCCAATGGGCAGCTGTTGCGCGCTTTCGCGACGCCGGAGGGCCGTTGGCGGCTGAGGACTGTGGTCGCCGACGTCGATCCGCAATTTCTGCGCATGCTTGTTGCCTATGAGGATCAGCGTTTCTACGATCACCGCGGCATCGATATCTGGGCGCTCGGGCGCGCCAGCCTGCAGTTCGTCCGCAACGGCCACATCGTCTCCGGCGCCTCGACGCTTTCGATGCAGGTGGCCCGGCTGATCGAGCCGCGCGCCGAACGCTCGTTTTCAGCAAAACTTCTGCAGCTCGCACGCGCCGTGCAGATCGAACGGCGGCTGTCGAAGGAAGAGATCCTCGACCTCTATCTGACGCATGCGCCCTATGGCGGCAACCTCGAGGGCGTGCGCGCCGCAAGCCTTGCCTATTTCGGCAAGGAGCCGCGACGCCTGACAGTGGCCGAGGCGGCGCTGCTCGTCGCCCTGCCGCAATTGCCGGAACGGCGGCGGCCGGACCGCAATCTCGAGGCGGCACAGGAGGCGCGCAAGCGCGTGCTCGACCGCGTCGCAGTGGCCGAAGCCGTCGGCGACGGCGAGGCGGAACGGGCCGAAGCTGTCGCCATTCCACCGCGGCGCCTGCAACTGCCTGCCCTTGCCGCCCATGTCGGCGAAGCCGCATTGCGCAAGGAGCCTCTGGTCCTCAAGCATCGGACCACGCTGAAGAAGCAGGTGCAGCAGGGGCTGGAATCCGTCGCGCGCGCCGCGACGACGAAACTCGGGCCGAAGCTTTCGCTCGCCATGGTGATGGCGGATGCGCAGACCGGTGCGATCGTCGGCGAAGTCGGCTCGGCCGATTATTTCGACGCCAGCCGCTCCGGCTGGATCGACATGACCCGCGTCAACCGTTCGCCCGGCTCGACGCTGAAGCCTTTCATCTACGGGCTCGCCTTCGAGCAGGG
Organism: Rhizobium sp. BK049; assembly: GCF_014193135.1. NCBI lineage: Bacteria > Pseudomonadati > Pseudomonadota > Alphaproteobacteria > Hyphomicrobiales > Rhizobiaceae > Rhizobium > Rhizobium sp. BK049. The sequence goes on along the minus strand of NZ_JACHYV010000011.1, from coordinate 122,754 downwards.
CCTCGTTTCCCAGGAGACGATCATCGAAGACCGGCCCGCCGATTTCTTCGGCTACCGGCCGCGCAATTTCGACATGAGCTATCAGGGCGATGTCACCGTGCGCGAGGCCTTGCAGCTCTCCTTGAACGTGCCGGCCGTCAAGCTGCTCGACGCCGTCGGGCCGTCGCGGCTGCTGGTGCGCTTCCGTCGCGCCGAGGTTCGCCCGGTCCTGCCGCCGAACGAGACGCCCGGACTGGCGATCGGTCTCGGCGGCGTTGGCCTCACGCTCAAGGATCTGGTGCAGCTTTATACGGCGCTCGCCAATCGCGGCCAGCCGGCACGGCTCGGCGACGGCGTCACCGGTACACCGGGCAAAATCGACGGCGAACCGCTGCTGGAACCGGTCGCGGTCTGGAACGTCGCCGATATCCTCTCCGGCGTCATTCCCCCCGCCGGCGCGCCGCAGCGCGGCATTGCCTATAAGACCGGGACGAGCTACGGCTATCGCGACGCCTGGTCGGTCGGCTATGACGGCCGGTATGTGCTCGGCGTCTGGGTCGGACGGCCTGATAACAGCGCCGTGCCCGGTCTGACCGGCTATGGCACCGCCGCGCCGATCCTGTTCGAGGCTTTCGCCAAATCCGGCATCGCCACCACGCCCCTGCCCCGCCCGCCGGCAGGCGCCGTGCGCATCGCCCAGGCCGAGCTGCCGATCAGCCAGCGGCGTTTTGCGCTGAATGCCAGCGGCCTGCTCGTCGCTTCCGGCCGCGAGCCCGCGCCGCAGATCGTCTATCCGCCCGAGGGAGCCCATATCGATCTCGGCGCCAAGGGGGGCGATCTGTCGCCGCTGCTGTTGAAGCTGCAGGGCGGCCGTGCGCCCTTCCGGTGGCTTGCCAACGGCAAGCCCTTACCCGATCTCTCGCGCCGTCGCACCCAGCAATGGCTGCCCGACGGCGGCGGCTATTCGAAACTGACCGTCATCGATTCAGCCGGACGCGCCGCAAGTGTCGGCGTTTTCATCGACTGAAGGAACCAAATTAGTCCGACAACCGTTGGAAAAGGTCTCCCTCCAACGTCAGACGGCCTCATGACTCTTCCGACAGCGACCTACCGGATACAGTTCCGCAACGGCATGACTTTCGATCGTGCCTGCGACCTCGTTCCCTATCTCAAGACGCTCGGCATCAGCCATCTCTATGCCTCACCGATCTTCACCGCCGTCAGCGGCTCGACTCACGGCTATGACGTCATCGACGCCAATGAGATCGATCCGGCGCTTGGCGGCCGCGCGGGGTTCGACCGGCTGACGGAGTGCCTCGCCTCGGCGGGCATGGGATTGGTTCTCGACATCGTTCCGAACCATATGGCCGCTTCGCCTGACAACGCCTGGTGGCGGGACGTGCTGACCTTCGGCCCGCAGAGCGCCTATGCCAGCCATTTCGACATCGACTGGAGCGAGCCGCTGACCCTGCCGCAACTCGGCCAGGATTTCGAAGAGGCGCTGGCTTCAGGCGAACTGCGCCTCGTGCTCGACGAGATGCACGGCAACTTCGCCTTGGCCTATTTTCAGACGCTATTGCCGGTCAAACCCGGCAGCTACGGCGCGGTCGCAAATCGGCTCGACAATCCGGTCGCAACCCGAATGGCCGAGGCCGCGGCCGTGACGTCAGGCGAGGACTTCGCCCGCGCACTGCGCGACATCCTCTTCGAGGGCGGCGATCAGGCAGTCCTTCGGGAGAAACTCGGGGATGTCTCGTCCGATCGCGATTTCGTGAGAAGCCTGCACGACGAGCAGCATTGGCGGCTGATGCATTGGAAGGAAGCGGCGCGGCATCTGAGTTACCGCCGCTTTTTCGAGGTAACCGGACTGGTCGGGACCCGCGTCGAGGATCCCTTGGTGTTCGAAGACATGCATCGGCTGGTGCTCGAACTCGTGCGCCATGGCAAGGTGCAGGGCCTGCGCGTCGACCATGTTGACGGGCTTGCCGAACCCAAGGCCTATCTCGACAGGCTGAGGGCAGCTGTCGGGGCCGACACCTACATCGTCGTCGAAAAGATCCTCGGGGCGGGCGAGGTCCTGCCGGAGAGCTGGCCGGTTGCCGGCACCACCGGATATGAATTCATCGCCGCTCTCGGCGAGCTCTTCATCGACGCCGGCGGCCTGCGGATATTGGATGATGCCTATCGCGGCCTCGCCGGCGAGGCGGGCGATCTCGAGGAGGGCCGGCGGCTTGCCAAACGACAGATGGTCGAGCGCAATTTTGCCGGCGAGACCGGCAGGCTGGTCGCGATGGCAGCGGGCATCTTTCCCGAGGTAAACCGGGAAGAGATCGCCACCGCCGTGCGCGAGCTGCTGATCGCATTCCCCGTCTACCGCACCTATGGCGACGGCGGTCCGCTGAGCTGGCAGGATTCGTCCGTCCTTGCCGCGACCGCATCGCAGGTCATGCCGCTTCTCGACGACCGGCGCGCGCTCGATCACGTGCTGAAGCTTCTGGAAGGCAAGATCGAAGGTCCTGTGGCCCACGAATTCCGGATCCGTTTCCAGCAGCTGAGCGGGCCTGTCATGGCGAAGGCGACAGAGGATACGCTGTTCTACCGCTATAACAGGCTGCTTGCCGCAAACGAGGTCGGCGGCGAACCCGGAAAGGCACCTGAGGGGCCGGACGGATTCCATCGTCGCATGGCCGAGCGGGCGCGGCTGCAGCCGCACGGGCTTTCGGCAAGCTCCACTCACGACACCAAACGCGGCGAGGATGCACGCGCGCGGCTCTATGTCTTGAGCGAGGGTGCGGATGTTTTTGCTCAGGCGGTAGAGCGGTGGCGCGACATGAACCGGCCGTGGCTGACGCATCTGCCGGATGGTGCAGCGCCGGAGACGAACACCGAATGGATGCTGTATCAGGCGCTCGCCGGCGTCTGGCCGGAGGAATTCGACAGAGCACAAAGGGAAGACCTTCGCGCGCGCTTCACCGACTACGCGGTCAAGGCAGTGCGCGAGGCGAAATTGCGCAGCGCCTGGACCGAACAGGAGGGCGCCTACGAGGAGGCGATCACCGCCTATGCGGCGGCGCTGGTGTCGCCGGACAATGACGCCTTTCTGGAAGATTTCGAAAGAGTGCTGCAGCCCTTCATTGCGGCGGGGTACGTGAACAGCCTTTCGCAGACGCTGCTCAAGCTGACCGCGCCGGGAATTCCCGACATTTACCAAGGCGCGGAAGGCTTCGATTTCAGTCTTGTCGATCCCGATAATCGCCGGCCGGTCGATCATGCACAGCTGGCCGCCTGGCTTGGTGAAGCCGGACCGATCGCCAAGCTTCAGGCGGCGGCCTTGAAGCAGCGCATCATCGCAATCGGCCTGCAGCTGCGCCGGCGGCACCCGGTTCTCTTTGCCCGGGGTGACTATCTGCCGTTGAAGACGACCGGCAGCCGCCGTGATCATGTGCTGGCCTTTGCCCGCGTGCACAACAGCGAATTCGCGATCACCGTCGCCCCGCGGCTGATGTTCGGCTGGCTCGATCCCGGCGTGCTTTTTGCCGGCCCGGAGTTCTGGGAAGATACGGCGATCGCGGTCCCCTCCCCTCTTCATGGGTTGAAGGCAGATCTCGTGACCGGAAAAACGATCGAGCCGGGAGGCAGCATTTCGGTGGCCGCACTGCTCGGGAGCCAGCCGCTCGGTCTGATCAGCCCGATTTGAGGATCGGGCGGGACCTGAGAAATCGGGCATGCCACCACAGCGACACGCGAAGCGGCAGTTTTCGATAAATCGACATCGTTAAATTTAGTGCTTGACCTTCCAGTTGCTGGAAGGTGGATAAGCCTCTCCAACTGCCCTTCGGGCATAGGAGATAGTCATGGATACCAAGCACGAACACGACCACCATCACCACAGCCACGGCGACAGTCACTGCCATTGCGGCCATGATCATCAGGAGAAGGCGACCGAAGTGGTCATCCGCGATCCCGTCTGCGGCATGACGGTCGATCCGCAAGCCGGCAAACCCTCGTTCGACCACATGGGTCGTGTCTATCATTTCTGCTCCGAGAGTTGCCGGACGAAGTTTGCGGCTCAGCCGCAGGGTTATCTGACGGCGAAGGATCCCGTCTGCGGCATGACCGTTGATCGTTCGACGGCAAAATACTTCGTCAAATTCGAGGGCGAGAAATTCTACTTCTGCTCGGCCGCTTGCCAAACCAAATTCGAGGCCGACCCGTCGGCCTATCGCGACGGCGCCCGTCCGGCGGCAAAGCCGGCGCCGAAGGGTACGCTCTATACCTGCCCGATGCATCCGGAAGTCGTCAGCGACCGGCCCGGCGACTGCCCGAAATGCGGCATGGCGCTGGAGCCGATGGGCATTCCTCCGGCCGATGAAGGACCGAATCCGGAGCTTGTCGACTTCATCAGGCGGCTTTGGGTCAGCGCCGGCCTTGCCCTGCCGCTGCTGGCGCTCGGCATGGGGCCGATGCTCGGCCTGCCGCTTCGCGAAACGATCGGCGAACCACGGGCAACCTATATCGAGCTAGCCCTCGCAACGCCGGTCGTGCTGTGGGCCGCCCTGCCCTTTTTCCGCCGCGCCTGGGTTTCTCTCGTCAACCGCAGCCCGAACATGTGGACGCTGATCGGCCTCGGCGTCGGCACCGCCTATGTCTACAGCGTGGTCGCCACGCTTGCGCCCGGTCTTTTCCCGATGAGCTTTCGCGGCCATGGCGCCACCGTGCCTGTCTATTTCGAGGCGGCCGCCGTCATCGTCGCCCTGGTCTTCGTCGGCCAGGTGCTGGAATTGAAGGCACGCGAGCGGACCGGCTCGGCGATCCGCGCGCTGCTCGACCTCGCGCCGAAGACGGCGCGGCGCATTGATGCCGATGGCAACGAGAGGGACGTGCCGGTAGAGGAGATCCAGACCGGCGACCGGCTGCGCGTGCGCCCGGGCGAGCGCGTACCGGTGGACGGTTCCGTCCTGGAGGGCCGGTCGACGGTCGACGAATCGATGATATCGGGCGAGCCCCTGCCCGTCGAGAAGACGACGGGCGACGGGCTGACCGGCGGCACGATCAACAAGAACGGCTCTCTCGTCATGTCGGCGGAGAAAGTCGGCGCAGACACGGTGCTGTCTCGTATCGTCGACATGGTCGCAAAGGCGCAGCGTTCGCGGGCACCGATTCAGGGCGCGGTCGACCGGGTGTCGGCCTTCTTCGTGCCCGCCGTCGTCGCCGTCGCCATGCTTGCCTTCGTCGTCTGGGCAGCGATCGGGCCGGAGCCGAGCCTGGCAAACGCGCTGCTTGCCGCCGTCGCCGTTCTGATCATCGCCTGCCCCTGTGCGCTCGGCCTTGCGACGCCGATGTCGATCATGATCGCGACCGGGCGCGGCGCTGGCGAAGGCGTGCTGATCAAGGACGCCGAAGCGCTGGAGCGCTTTTCCAAAGTCGACACGCTGATTGTCGACAAGACCGGCACGCTGACCGAAGGCAAGCCCGTGCTCACCGACATCGTCGCCGCAGGCGGCGTCGAGGAGAACCGGCTGCTGTCGCTGGCCGCAAGCCTTGAGCGCGGCTCGGAGCATCCGCTGGCCGAAGCGATCGTTGCCGGCGCCGAAGAACGCGGTGCCGCCTTCGTGGAGGTGAGCGGCTTCGAGGCGAAGACCGGCAAGGGGGTCCAGGGCATAGCCGACGGTACGAAGGTGGCACTCGGCAATGCGGCGCTGCTCACCGATCTCGGCGTCGATCCATCGGCGCTGTCGGAGAAGACCGAAGCCCTGCGCGGCGATGGCAAGACGGTGATGTTCGTGACCCTCGATGGCAAGCTCGCCGGTCTCGTCGCCGTCGCCGACCGGATCAAGCCGACGACATCAGCTGCCATCAAGGCGCTGCACGACAGCGGGCTGAAGATCATCATGGCGACCGGCGACAACGAGCGCACGGCGCGGGCGGTCGCGAACAGCCTCGGCATCGACGAGGTCCGCGCCGACGTGCTGCCGGAAGGCAAGAAGGCGCTGATCGAGGAACTGCGCGCCAAGGGCGCGGTGATCGCCATGGCAGGCGACGGCGTCAACGACGCCCCGGCTCTTGCGACAGCCGATGTCGGCATCGCCATGGGCACCGGCGCCGATGTTGCAATGGAAAGCGCGGGCATTACCTTGGTCAAAGGCGATCTCAACGGGATCGTCAGGGCGCGGCGGCTGGCGGAGGCGACGATGCGCAATATCCGCCAGAATCTCGGCTTCGCCTTCGGCTATAACGCGCTCGGCGTTCCGGTCGCTGCCGGGATCCTCTATCCCGTTTTCGGCTTGCTGCTCTCGCCGATGATCGCGGCGGCGGCGATGAGCCTATCGTCGGTATCGGTGATCGCTAATGCGCTGAGACTGCGCTTTGCAAAATTATAGGAGACGGCCATGAATATCGGCGAAGCATCTGAGCGGTCCGGCCTGCCTTCGAAGACCATCCGCTACTACGAGGATATCGGCCTGATCCGCCCCGAAAGGGGCGGAAACGGCTATCGCGACTATGCTGTGGCCGATGTTCACAAGCTGCGCTTCCTGCAGCGTTCGCGCGGCCTCGGCTTTTCCGTCGAGGAATGCCGGCAGTTGCTGGCGCTTTATGAGGACAAAGCCCGGGCGAGCGCCGATGTCAGGGACATTGCCGAGACGAAACTCGGAGAAATCGACCGCAAGATCCGCGAGCTGACGGAACTTCGCCGCACCCTCGAGCACCTCGTGCATGCCTGCCATGGCAACGACCGACCGGATTGCCCGATTCTCGAAGAGCTCTCGGACGGTCGCTGACCATCCTGGGGAAGCCGGAAGGCTCTAGCTGACCGTCTGGAACGGCGCCGGTTCGGCGGGCTCATCGTCGCCGTCGTCAAACACGCCCTCATCGAGGCGGTGCTTGATCGCAAGCGCGTAAATCACGTCGAGAATATTGCGGTCTTTGAGATGAGGATCGGTCAGAGCGAGAAGCGAAGCTCTGACGATCTTCTTGCCGGTGGCTTTCGGGCATCGCGCCTTGACGAAATCATAGAGTGCCTCACCCGTCAGCCCTTCCATGGCGCCGTCCACGAGAGCTTCGTAGACCCGCTTCTTTTCCTTCATCCTATATCGTCCCCGCAAATCAGCGGCGTGATGATCTGTCATGTAATTGTCATAAACAATCGCCGATTTAAGGGCATGCGCTGACGGATGGTATTTCCCCGCATCATTTTTTTGTGCCGCCGGGAATAAAATCCGCAGCGGTTGCGTATACTCAAGCATGGAACGCAAAGACCGCCCCTTCGATGTCATCGGACAGCTTGCAGCGCTGCGGCGCTATGCGCGCGCCCTGGTGCGCAACTCGGATGAGGCGGAGGATCTGGTGCATGATGCTCTGGTGCGCGCCTTAGAGAAGAGAAAAAGCTTCCGAAGCGGTGGCAATCTGCGCACCTGGCTGCTTTCCATCCTGCACAATGCCCATATCGATCGTCTTCGCCGGAACCGGTCGCTGACGCGTCGCCACGACGAAGTGGCTGTCGAAGGCGAGCAGTCGCTGCCGGCCGGCCAGGAACATGCGGTGCGCCTGCAGCAGGTGCGCGACGCCTTCTTCGACCTGCCGGAGGAACAGCGCGAGGCGCTGCATCTCGTTGCCATCGAAGACCTTTCCTATCAGGAAGCCGCCAATGCGCTCGGTATTCCGATCGGCACCCTGATGTCGCGCATCTCCCGTGCCCGGGCGCAACTGCGCGAATTCGAGGAGAAGACGCCGCGCGTTTCGCATCTCAAATTAATCGGAGGGAGCGGCAATGAAAGCAGTTGATCCGATCATCGATGCCGATCTCGATGCCTATGTCGATGGCGAGCTCGATGTCGCGCGCCGTATTCAGGTCGAGTCCTATCTCTCGGAGAATCCGGCGATTGCCGCCAAGGTCATGGCCGATCTCAGCATGAAAGGTGAGCTGCGCTTGGCGCTTGCCGGCGAAAATGCCCTCGGCCGTCCTGAGACCCGCGATGCCGCCCGGCGGCTGGAGCGCGGCCTTTCCTATGGCCGTATCCTTCATTCCATGCAGCGCATCGCCGCCGTCGGCATTCTGGTCACCGCCGGCTGGGTGGCGCATAATTCCTTCGGCGCTTTTTCGGCGACCGAGGTGGCGGCTTCCGTTCCGGCGCCTGCTTATGTCGAGGATGCCGTCCGCGCCTATCAGACCGCGGCCCTTCGCGCCTCGATGCCTTCGCAGACCCCGACCAGCTATAGCGCCGAGGACATCCGCGCCGCCACCGCGATCGTCATGCCTGAGTTGCCGAAAGACTGGAAGATCGCCGACGTGCAGATATTCCCGTCCGAATTCGGACCGAGCGTCGAGATGGCGATCACGGTGGCCGATGGAAAACGGCTGTCGCTTTTCGCCGTCCGGCCGGGAGCCTTCGAGGTCCGGCAGGTCAGCCATCTCGCACTCGAAAAAGCAGAAGCCGCCTATTGGCAGATCGGCGACGTCGCCTATGCGCTGATCGCCGACGATAGCGGCCTCAATCTCGATCAGGCGGCCGAACGGCTCGCCCGCTCGCTCTACTAGTTCAAACCGAGGAGATCAGCATGAACCCGATCAATCCCCGCTATGGAGCCGTCGCCGGCTCACAGGCCCTTTTCGACGAGGGTCTGCGTCAGCATATGCTGCGCGTCTACAACTATATGGGCCTTGGCCTCGTCATCACCGGCATCGTTGCCTTCATCGTCGGCTCGACGCCGGCGCTTTATGTCCCGATCTTCGGCTCACCGCTGAAGTGGGTCGTGATGCTCGCGCCCCTCGCCTTCGTCTTCTTCTTCTCCTTCCGCATCCAGACCATGTCGGCGAGCACCGCTCAGATCACCTTCTGGGCCTTCTGCGCCGTGATGGGCCTGTCGCTTGCCTCCGTCTTCCTGGTCTTCACCAAGACGAGCATCGCCCAGACCTTCTTCGTCACCGCGGCCATGTTCGGCTCCACCAGCCTTTACGGCTACACCACCAAGCGTGACCTCTCGAAGATGGGCTCGTTCCTGATGATGGGTCTGTTCGGCATCATCATCGCCGCCATCGTCAACATCTTCCTGGGTTCTAGCGCGCTGCAGTTTGCCATCTCGGTGATCGGCATCGTCGTCTTCGTCGGCCTGACCGCCTACGACACGCAGAACATCAGGGAACAATATTCAGAAAATTACGATCAGGAATCGAACCAGAAGCTTGCCGTTTTCGGTGCGCTCTCGCTCTACCTGAACTTCGTCAACATCTTCCAGCTTCTGCTCAACTTCACCGGCGAGCGGGAATAGGACCGCGCTTCTGGGGGCAATGGAAGCGCAAGAGCGTCCGGTCTGCAATCTGTGACAGGATGGCAGACCGGGCGCTCACTCTCAAAGGTACGGCCGGAGGTCCACCCGGCCGGTTTTTTATTTCAGATGATGCCCCAGGCGCGATAGCGGCCGCGGCCGGTGATTTCACGAATGCCGATCTCGTTGACGAGGTTCAGCGCGCCGCGCGGCGTGATGCGCAGCTGACGGGCGATCATCGCTGCCGACACCATCGGCCGCGACAGGATGAAATCGGCAAGCTCCGGCAGGCTGCTGTTCGAGCGACGGCCGCGAAAGCGCAGCTCCATTTGCGTGCGGGCCAGCGATAACCGGTCGATTTCCTTGAGGCCGGCCGCCGCAGCCAGCTGCATCGCTTCGAGAAAAGCTTGCAGCCGCGTCACCCGGTCACGGGCCCGACGCCGCTCGTGGCGCACCAATTTCAGCCCGCCGTAAAAGGAAAAGAGATGCGAAGCGACCTTGCCGCGGGCGCGCAGGTAGCTTTCGACCAGAAGCCCGCCGAGCCAATGCTGACGCCGCAACGGCTCGATCCTGTCCCAGGCTTCGAACAGGATCACGGCCCCTAGAACCGGCGGCAGGTTGTCGGCCAGGGGCAGCACGCACCGCCACTCCGAAAGCCGCTGCTCCTCATCCCATTCCTCGTCGCCAAGCAGGCCGAGAGGGTCATCGTTGCGCTTGGCCGGTGATACTGTGGCCGCCTCGCCGGGCGGCGCTTTGCCCGTATGGATGTCGATGAGCTTCTGCGAGCGGGCAAGAATGGCATCGATCTCGGCCATTTCGGCGGCGAGCGGCGCGTCTTCATTCTCGCCCTCATCGTCGGCCTCGACCGCAGCCGCCCGGCTCTTGGCTTCCTGAGTGAGGCCCTCCCCTTCCGCTGTGGTCGCTGTCAGCGTTGCCAGCCCCGAGGCGCCGAGAGCCCAGGACGGTTCGCCGGTCCATATGCGCCGACGCGTCCGCAGCACCGAATGGGCGATCGTCAGCTCGTGGCTAGGAGCGCGGCTATCCATATGCGCGTCGTGCAGAACGAGATCCTCGACATGAACGAGCTCGCCGGCGACCCATAACGCACCTGCGGCATCGAAAAAGTGACTGCGTTCAGCAAATCCCTCACCAACCGACGAACGCAACACTCGCTCGTCCAGTCGCGCCACCGCATCCTCCGCCGCGGCAAGCAATGGAAGCAGGGTTTGGAGCATTATACCGTCGATATCATAGCGCATTGTTAAGCTTTATGGTTTTTCACAAATGGAAGCAAAATAGCCATTTCCTTCCGCCATCTATGACATGGTTAACGGTTTGTTTCAACAAAAGCGCGGGGAAGGAAGCGAAGAAGCTCGCCGATCCACAATCCCTTTAACCTCTGCAACTGACGCGAAGCTTTTGGGGCGTTCATCCGGTTTTTCTCGCCATCGGACCATTGGCCCGCATCAACGCCATCAGCATCGGACCGAGCGAGAATTCACCGCGCTCCGCCCGTCGCGTCAGATCGCGCAGATAGCCGCCCGCCGAATTGATATGGCCGCCGCGTTCGAGAATGCAGGCGATTACCGTGGCAGCATTTTCCGGCCCCATGACATCGCAGGCCTGCTGGTAGGCGCTGGGACTGACGCCGAGGGTGGAACGGACGACGACGGCGGCGACCATCAAATCCCGCCAGCTGCCGATCCCGCCACCCGGCCCGTAGGCAACAATCTCAGGGCAGGCCTGCAGCACCATGGCAAGGGGGAAGGATTTCGGTGGCTCCCGCCACGGCCGCGGTTCTTCCTCCGGCTTTGCGCCCTGCTTCGTTTCGAAGCTTGGTTCAAGTTCAGATATGGGATGTGGGTTTGAATTATGTATGTGCCGACCGTTTTGGCTGTCATTGGCGTCTGTTTTTTCTGCTTTTGTCTTCGATTCCAGCGTCTTGACGATCAGTTCGCGGAAAGCTTCGAGATCGGTCAGCAGACTCCGGATCTCCGCGGTCGATGGGCGGCGGGGCAGGCTTGCCGAGAGGCGATTGAAATGCTGCTGCATCTCGATCCATTCGCCGGCAATTTCCTCTTCCAGCGCGATCTCGATGAGCTTGGCGATATCACGCCGGCAAAGGCTCATCCGCTCCCTCAGACGCTTCCATTCAAGCTTGTCGGCAAGCACCTGCGCCGCCTGGGCTTCGATCTCGCGAGCGCGCACGAGGAGTGGCGCCAGGCTGAAGCCGAAGGCTTCCCCAAGCCCGCCCTCGCCGTTGCGGCGGGCAAAACGTTTTCCGTTCGGACTGTCGCGCCGGATGATCAGGCCTGCCTCCACCAGCATCGCCAGATTTCGCCGCAGCGTCGTTCCGGCCATGCCATGGGTGCGCAGCGACAACTGCTCATTCGACGGAAAGACGACGAAACCGTTGGCCTCGGCAATCTCGTTCTTCGGATAGAAGGTCAACAGCGCGTTGAGAACGGCAAGCGCACGGTCGGACACGCCGATCATGCTCTTTGCTTCGCAGAGCGCGCGAAAGATCTTCCATTTGTCGACCGATGCGTCCGCATCGATCCTGCTGGCGCTTTCCTGACTTGCCAGCATGCCAAGCGTCATCGATCGCCGCCCGAAGGGCGTCGATACATATTGAGGCTCCATGTCCCTCACCTTTTTTCAAGGCAAAAGAAATCTACCACCCAAAAGGATGCCGAAGATGCTTGACACTGATTCGAGGAAGTGCGATTCTCAGATTGTCCAGATATGAGAAAGGCTTCCGCGACGGCAACGTTCGGAGGCTTTTTTCTTTTGCGGCCTACTCTCCTGCTTGCAACTTGCCGGCCTGATAGGCTTCGTAAAGCTCATCGAGACGGCGTGAAATGTAAGCGCCGAAATCCGGCGCATCGCCTGTTTTCAACGCGATCGTGAAGGAATTGCCGGCGCGTCTGATTCGGCCGGCAATCTTGCCGCCGTTCTTCGGCTTCCAGTCATATTCGGAGGGCTCCGGCTTCGCCTCTTTCCTGGCGAGTTCGGCGACCAGAAGCTCGAATCGGCGGTCGCTCTCCTCCGCCCTGAACCCATCCGAGGCGATAAGCTTCGCAAGCCGCGGCGCCGCCGTCCCATTCCAGTCTTGGGCAAGCGCCATCCACTTGCGTCGTCCGATACCGGGCGCGGCCCCCACCGACCTGATGATTTCGGCCGGAATGGCCTTGGCGACCGACAACAGCTTCGATAGCTCCGTCTTGTCTGTAGACAGCGCCTTCATGATGACAGGACGCTCAAAACCCTTGAGCTCGAGATTGAGAGCGAAGACGGCGCGTTCGATATAGGAAAGGTTCCGGCGCGCAGAATTCTCGATGCCCTGCGCAATAACGACATCGGTGTCGTCGAGCTGACGGACGATCGCCTGCACCTTGCGTCCGAGCAGCTTGACGGCCTGCAGCCGGCGATGGCCGTAGGCGATCTGGTAACGCTCGCCGACTTCGGGATGTCGCCGAACAAGGATCGGCACTTCCTGGCCATTGTCGGCAATCGACTGCACCAGCTCGTCCTCAAGATCGAGCGGCTGGTCGGCAAGGCGGTCGCGGACGAAGGAAGAATCGATCAGATCGGGATCGAGTTCGACGATTCGCTCGCCGGAGAGCAGAGCCTCCTGCATCGCCCTGCTCTCTTCCTCCATGCGGCCGAGGGTCAGCGCCATTGTCCGCACCGGCCCGGCCGATCCGCGCGAAGACGGCTCCTCGTAGTTGGCCGCGGCCAACTCCTGCGCCGTATCGTCGAAAAGACCTTTTAGGCGATCGCGTCTACTCATGTGCGGCCCCAGGCTTTGTGAATGCCGGCAAGAACCTCGCCATTGGCAGCGTTGACTGATTCCAGCGCCCGGTCATACGTCGAGCGGCGCACCTGCCCCTTCTCAATTTCGTAAAGCGTCTGCTTCGTCAGCCCGGCATCTGCGATTGCTGTCGATTTGAGGATGGTTGCCGTCAGCACGTCGTCACCGAACAGGCTGCGCAGCAGCGCGACGATCTGCGACTGCGGCGCATCAAAGGGTTCGTGGCGGGTGACGACATATTTGATGAAGTCGTGCTGCAGGTCGCCGCCGGCCCGGCGAACCACAGAGAGAAGATCCGACGTCATCAACAGGAACTGCGACATGGAGGCAACATCGACCATCTGCGGGTGGATGGTGATGAGCAGCGACGTGGCAGCGCAAACGGCACCGAGGGTGAGGTAGCCGAGCTGCGGCGGGCAGTCGATCACCACCACGTCGTAATTGGCCTCGACCTCGGCAATCGCGACGCCGACGCGGCGGAAAAACAGCTCGGCCGGCTTCTGGCGATCATTGAGCGCCCGCGGCGTCTCATGCTCGAACTCCATCAGTTCGAGATTGCCGGGCACCAGATCGAGTCCGTCGAAATAGGTCTTGCGGACGATCTCCTTCAGCGGCTTACGAGCCGCATCGTAGCGAATGGCCCCATAAAGCGTATCGCCGTCGGAAAGATCGAATTCCGGCTGCACGCCCAGCATGGAGGAGAGCGAGGCCTGCGGATCGAGATCGATCGCCAGAACCCGGTACCCCTCCAGTGCCAGATATTGCGCCAGATAGAGCGTCGTCGTGGTCTTGGCCGAACCACCCTTGAAATTGGTGACGGCGACCGTCTGCAGCTTTTCGCCGGGGCGACGCCACGGGAGATAACTCAGCGCATCCTTCGGCTTGAGGTTCGCCATGTAATGGCGCAATTCATTGATCTGCCCGAGCGTATAGGAGCGTCGACCATTTGAGGAAAGCTCCGGCTGCGGCCCCTTGCCATCCAGCGAAAGCTGGCGAAGATAACCATCGGAAACGCCGATCATCTGGGCGGCTTCGCCGGAAGAGAATGTGCGCAGCGTCTTCTGCGCAAGCGGCGGAAACAGCTTGTCGCGGAGAAGCTTCAGTTGCCGCGAAAGCTGGTTCGCATGCCGCTCGATCCGCACGTCTGTCGTCGATACGCTAATGTTGTCCAAAACACCCAATCCTTTTCGATGCGCTTTTCTGTCAACATAGCGTCAAAAAGCGTATCGAAAGTGACACGATTCGGGAGTTACGGCAACAATAGGGGTCAAGCCGTCGTGGCGGGCCGAGTTGGCCGCGGCCAACTCCCTGCCCGCCCTTGCGGCCCGCCCGATTTTTGGGCAAGACCGCTTGGACTCACGGGGAAGATCCGCTTGAAGCATATCAATATAATTGGAATCGGCACGGGCAATCCGGAACACGTCACCATACAGGCGATCAACGCCATGAACGCTGCCGACGTGATCTTCCTACCGCTCAAGGGCGCCGGCAAAGAAGAGCTCGCCGAGATCAGGCGGGAGATCTGCGAGCGCTACCTCACTCGGCCAGCTGTCCGAATCGTGGAATTCGCGGTGCCGCAAAGGCAGACCGCAGACAGAAGCTACTCGCAAAGCGTCGATTCCTGGCACGGCGAGATCGCCAATATCTATAGAGAGTTGATCTCGGGCCTCCCGGACGGCGGCACCGGCGCCTTTCTCGTCTGGGGTGATCCCAGTCTTTACGACAGCACGATCCGCATCATCGAGCGCGTGCGGAAAGCAAACAGCATTAATTTCGATTACTGCGTCGTTCCAGGCATCACCAGTATCCAGGCTCTGGCCGCCAGCCACAAAATCCCGCTCAACCTCGTCGGCAAGCCGGTTGAGATCACCACCGGGCGGCGGCTGGCGCGGGATGGATTTCGAGGCGGCAGCGCAGTCATCATGCTCGATGGCGAACAGGCTTTTATGAAGATCGATGATGCCGACGCCGAGATCTTCTGGGGCGCCTATCTCGGCACCGCGGACGAAATCATCCGGTCGGGACGGCTTGCAGACATCGCGTCCGACATTCAAGCGCTCCGGACCGAGGCGAGACAGCGGCACGGCTGGATCATGGACATATATCTGCTACGTAAGGGACGCGACTTCGAGGAATAGCCGTCGCCGTCATGTTTTGCCGCACCGGCCGCGATCATGTAAGAGATGATCAGAGGATTGAGAATGGGCACGAAGGCCGCCAAGGCAATCGACAGGACAGGCGAGGCGGATCTCGATGATCGGCCCACGGCGAAGCCACGCCCGCGCGGCGCCTGCCCGGCCCTTGCCGCACCGATGCCGACCGGCGATGGTTTGCTCGTAAGGCTGCGTCCGGCCGGTGGCGCCTTGACGCTAGCGCAATTCTCAGCGCTTGCCCGCTCGGCTGCAGAGCATGGAAACAGCATCTTGGAAATCACCGCCCGCGGCAACCTGCAGATCCGCGGACTGCGGGCTGAAACCGTCAAGCGGTTCGCCGCCGATATCGATGCCGCCGGGATCGCCGTGCCGGACGGGCCGGCAATCGAAATATCGCCACTGCACGGTATCGATCCTGAGGAGACAGGCGATCCAGCAGCACTGGAAAAGACCTTGCGCAGCAAGCTCGCACAGCTGCTCGCCTCGCCGCGGCTCGCGCCAAAACTCTCCCTCATTATCGACGGCGGCGGAGCGTTCGGTTTGTCGGCGCTCTCGGCCGATATCCGTATCGTCGCACAGTCCGGCGCACAATGGCTCGTAGCGATCAACGGCGATGACGAGACGGCAACGCCTGTGGCGAAGGGTGCAGCAGAAGCGGCGATATCGGCCGTTGGCGAAATTCTCGATCTGCTGGCGGTCAGGCAGAGCCTGCGAGCGAGGGATATCGATCCGGCCCTACTGCGGGCGCGTTTTCCCGCGATGGACATCATCCGATTTCTTCCGTCACATCAAAAACAGACGCCGCTTTCCGGCTTGCACCGGCTGAAGGACGGAAAACACGTGCTTGGTATGCGGCCGGAATTCGGCCAGATGCGGGCCCCCGATTTGATCGCCCTGCTCGACGACGCAACAGCTCACGGCGCAACAGCTATCCGACTTGCGCCCGGCCGCGGCTTCTTCTTCACCGGCTTTCCGGCAGGGGCCGCGCCGGCTCTGCAGATAACTTCGAGCAAACATGGCTTCACCGTGCAACCGGGCGAGAAAAGCGAATATGTCGCTGCCTGCGCCGGCGCCGGCGCCTGCGGCTCCGCTTTCTACGAGACGAGAGCCCTGGCGCACCGCCTCATTACCGCAGCACCCGTTCTCTTCGACGGATCTCTGACGTTCCATCTCTCCGGCTGTTCGAAAGGTTGCGCCCATGCCGGGCCGGCGCTGACCCTGACCGGATCGGCGGATGGTTTCGGCCTCATCCTCAACGGGCTCGCTTCAGATCTGCCGGATGAACGGATCGCTGGCAGTCGGATCGATTTCGCTATAGAGAGGCTCGCCCGGTCCATCGAAGACAACAGGAACGCTGGCGAATCGGCCGCCGCCTGCCTTACACGGCTTGGCGCAACCGGCGTTTCGAAGGCGCCGCGACAGGAATAAGAATGCCAGACTACGATTACATCCGCAGCGGCGACGCGATCTACGAGCGTTCCTTTGCGATCATCCGCGCCGAGGCCGATCTTTCGCTTTTCACCGAAGACGAGGCTGAAATTGCCGTTCGCATGATTCATGCTTGCGGGCTCGTGGAAGCGGCGAAGAATTTCCTCTTTTCCACCGATTTCGTCAGCACCGCACGCGATGCGCTGAAGGCCGGCGCGCCGATCTTCTGCGATGCGGAAATGGTGTCGCATGGCGTCACGCGGGCGCGGCTGCCGGCGCTGAACGAGGTGATCTGCACGTTGCGCGATCCCGCAACGCCGGAGCTCGCACGCGAGATCGGCAATACACGCTCGGCCGCCGCCATGCATCTCTGGCTCGATCGGCTCGGCGGGAGCATCGTCGCGATCGGTAACGCGCCGACCGCGCTCTTCCATCTGCTCGAACTCCTGCGCGACGGCGCGCCTAAACCCGCGGCGATCCTCGGCATGCCCGTCGGGTTCGTCGGCGCAGCCGAATCGAAGGATGCACTGGCAGAAAATTCCTATGGCGTTCCCTTCGCCATCGTGCGAGGCCGGCTCGGCGGCAGCGCGATGACGGCTGCCGCCATCAATGCGCTGGCAAGGCCGGGCCTATGACGACATCAGGCCGTCTCATCGGCGTCGGCACGGGTCCCGGCGATCCCGAGCTTCTGACCCTCAAGGCCGTGCGCGCCATCGAACGCGCGGATGTCATCGCTTACTTTGCCAAGCAGGGCAGGGGCGGTAACGGCAAGGCGATCGTCGAGCCGCTGCTGAAACCTTGGGTCACTCTGTTGCCGCTCTACTATCCCGTCACCACCGAGATCGACAGGAATGACGAACGCTATCAGAGCCTGATCACCGAGTTCTACGACCGATCTGCAAGAGACATCGCCGGGCATCTCGACGCCGGGCGGACCGTCGCCGTTCTCAGCGAAGGCGACCCGCTCTTCTACGGCTCCTATATGCACCTGCACGTCAGGCTTTCCACGCACTACCCCACTGAAGTGATCCCCGGCATCAGCGCCATGTCGGGCTGCTGGTCGCTGGCCGGCATGCCGATCGTCCAGGGCGACGACGTGCTTTCCGTACTGCCCGGTACGATGACCGAGGGCGAACTGACGCGGCGCCTTGTCGATACCCAAGCTGCCGTCATCATGAAGGTCGGCCGCAATCTGCCGAAAATCCGCCGGGCGCTTTCAGCAGCCGGCCGGCTTGCGGACGCCCTCTATGTCGAGCGCGGCACCATGGCGAACGCGGCGATGGAAAAGCTTGCCGACAGGAGCGACGGCGATGCGCCCTATTTCTCGCTCGTGCTGGTGCCGGGCTGGGAGGGCAGCCGATGAGTGGCAGGCTTTTCGTCATCGGCACCGGTCCCGGCCATCCCGAGCAGATGACGCCGGAAGCGCTGGCCGCCGTCGATGCGGCGACGGATTTCTTCGGCTACGGACCTTATCTCGAACGGCTGCAGCTCCGCTCCGATCAGCTGCGGCATGCGTCGGACAATCGCGAGGAGCTCGACAGGGCAGGGGCGGCGCTTTCCATGGCAGCGGATGGCGCCAACGTCTGCATCGTCTCCGGCGGCGATCCCGGTGTCTTCGCCATGGCCGCTGCCGTCTGCGAGGCGATCGAGAACGGGCCGGCGGCGTGGCGCGCCGTCGATCTTACCGTGCTTCCCGGCGTCACGGCGATGCTGGCGGTGGCAGCAAGAGCCGGGGCGCCGCTTGGGCACGATTTCTGCGCAATATCGCTATCAGATAACCTAAAGCCTTGGAATATCATCGAAACTCGGCTTGAACTGGCGGCAAAGGCGGGCTTCGTCATCGCGCTCTATAATCCGATCAGCCGGGCGCGGCCGTGGCAACTCGGCGAGGCTTTCAAGCTGCTGCGCGACCATCTGCCGGCAACAACCCCGGTGATTTTCGGGCGCGCGGCCGGGCGGGCAAACGAGCACATCGCGGTGCAGCCGCTATCGGAAGCGGATGCATCGATCGCCGATATGGCGACCTGCATCATCATCGGCTCCGCCGAAACGCGGGTCGTCGCGCGTTCCGGCAAGCCCGACCTGGTCTACACGCCGCGTTTCATGGCGGGAGGAAAGAGGTGATCGACCGCCGCAAGCGCCGCCTCGACGGTTTCGACCGATGTGATGATCGGCGACGGCGCGCGCGCCACCATCATCACCTCGATGCCGAGCAGGCGCGCCGCCTCGATCTTCGCATAGGTGGCGGTGCCGCCGCTGTTCTTGGCAATGACGACATCGATATGATGCTGCCTCAGCAAAGTGCATTCGCTTTCCAGCGTGAAGGGGCCGCGATCGAGGATGTATTTGGCATTCGCAAGCCTAAGCGGCCGTTCGACGGGGTCGACGCTGCGGATGAGATATTGATGTTGCGGCGCCACTTCTGCGTGGTGAGCGCCCTGCCGGCCCGTCGCCAGGAAGACATGGCGGGGAGATTGGCCGAGCGCCTCGATGGCCGCCGGGATACTCTGCACTTCCCGCCAGCGATCGCCCGGCAAGCGTTGCCATTCGGGACGACGCAGAGCGATCGCAGCGAGAGGGGCGGCCGCGGCCGCGATGGCGGCATTTTCGGAAATTCGTTCGGCGAAAGGGTGCGTGGCGTCGATAAGCAGCCCGTAGCCGCCGGCTTTCAAAAAGTCGGCCAGCGCCATGGCACCGCCGAAACCACCAATACGGACCGGAACAGGCTGCTCGGCCGGTTTCTCGGTACGTCCTGCCAGCGACAGCAGAATATCGCAATCATCACGCGCCGCGAGCGCTTCGGCGAGCAGGCGCGCTTCGCTCGTGCCGCCGAGAATCAGGATGCGAAGTCTTCCCATGTCTGATGTCTTTCCCACTTGCAGCAAGCGCTGGCTGACTATTATCGGCATCGGCGAAGATGGTCCAGCAGGGCTGGGCGAGGAGGCGAAGAGGCTGATCGCCACCGCACCGGCGGTGTTCGGCGGAGCGCGGCACCACGCGCTTGCCGCATCGCTGATATCGGGCGAAAAACTTGCCTGGCAGAGCCCGTTCGAGCGCTCGGTCGATGCCGTCCTTGAACGGCGCGGCACGCCTGTCGTCGTGCTCGCCTCCGGCGATCCGTTTCTCTATGGAGTCGGCGCAACCCTCTGCCGCCGTGTCGTGGCGGAAGAGATGCGCGTCATTCCCGCGCCTTCGGCCTTCAGCCTTGCCGCCTCCCGGCTCGGCTGGCCGCAGCAGGACGTGACGACGATCTCGCTGCATGGACGCCCGCTCGACCTTGCCCGACCGCATCTGCACCCCGGGCGGCGCATCATTGCTCTGACCTCTGATGAAAATGGACCCGGCGAGATTGCTGCCTTGCTTGTCGCCAGCGGCTTCGGTCAGTCGAGACTTACCGTACTCGAAGCGTTGGGCGGTGCACGGGAACGACAGAGACACGCCGTGGCGTCGGATTTCGATCTCACTGACATCGATCCCCTGAACGTCTGCGCGCTCGAGGTTACGGCAGGGGAGGGGGCTCGCATCCTGTCTTTTGCCGCAGGTCTCGAGGACGATTTGTTCGAGCATGACGGTCAGATCACCAAACGGGAAATCCGGGCGATGACGCTTTCGGCGCTTGCGCCACGTCACGGCGAACTGCTCTGGGATATCGGCGCCGGCTCGGGATCGATCGGCATCGAATGGATGCTGGCCGATCCATCGCTGAAGACGATCGCCGTCGAGCAATCGTCGGAGCGGGCGGCGCGGATTGCCCGCAACGCAACTGCCTTCGGCGTGCCGCATCTGGCCGTTGTCGAGGGTTCAGCGCCAGATGCGCTGAGAGGCCTGCCGGAACCGGATGCGATCTTCCTGGGCGGCGGCGGCAGCGTACCTGATGTCATCGACACTGCCATCACTGCGCTGAAGCGGGGAGGGCGGCTCGTCGCCAATGGCGTGACGCTTGACATGGAGGCGGCATTGATCTGCGAACATGGCAAACGCGGCGGCTCCCTCACGCGGATCGAAATATCGCGCGCTGCGCCGCTCGGCAGCATGAGCGGCTGGCGGCCGGCGATGCCGGTGACGCAATGGCGCTGGACGAAAGGATAGCGGGATGACGGTGCATTTCATTGGAGCGGGGCCGGGCGCCGCGGATCTGATCACAGTGCGTGGCCGCGATCTCGTCGCCCGCTGCCCGGTCTGCCTCTATGCCGGCTCGATCGTCTCGCCGGAACTGCTGCAATATTGCCCGCCTGGGGCGCGCATTATCGATACTGCCCCGATGTCGCTCGATGAGATCGAGGCGGAATATCTGCGCGCTGCCGCCGCGGGCCAGGATGTCGCCCGGCTGCACTCCGGCGACCTCTCCGTCTGGAGCGCGGTCGCCGAACAGGTGCGCCGACTGCAGAAGCACGGAATCGCCTATACGATGACCCCGGGCGTTCCAGCCTTTGCGGCCGCGGCCGCGGCACTCGGACGAGAACTGACGATCCCGGCCGTCGCCCAAAGCCTGGTGCTCACCCGCGTTTCCGGCCGCGCCTCGCCGATGCCGAACGACGAGACGCTGGCGAAATTCGGCGCGACGGGCGCCACACTCGCGATCCATCTGGCAATCCATGCGCTGAAGCAGGTCGTGGAGGAACTGACGCCGCTCTACGGTGCAGACTGCCCGGTCGTCATCGTCGTCAAGGCCTCCTGGGCGGACGAGCGCATCCTGCGCGGTACGCTGTTCGATATCGAAGCAAAGGTTGCGGCCGAACCGATCGAACGCACGGCGATCATCTTCGTCGGACCGTCGCTCGAGGCGGAAGATTTTCGCGAGAGCTCGCTCTATGATCCGGCCTATCAGCGCCGATTCAGAAGCCGGGAATAGTGGCTTACGATCGACCGCTCGCCGGCGGCCGATCGTGAAGAGAAGCGTGCATCGGGCCTCAGACCCGCGTGGTCAGATAATCCATGCTGGCGCGCAGCGCAGCGGCCGGGTCCTTGACCGCATGAACTTCCGCAGCAAAGGGCTCGAAGGAGAACGGACCCTTATAGCCCGCCTGCAGCAGCGCCTTGATCTGCCCGGCATTGTCGAGTCGGTCGTCGCCGTCCACGAGCACGCGATGGGAGTCACGCATATCGGCAACGGAAACCGAGGGATCGCTGACGCCGGAAATATGCACGAGGCCGGCCAGTTCGGGGAAGGTTGCGGCTTCGCCGGCAAGGTGATGGTGGAAGGTGTCGTGAACGAGCTTGAAGGTCGATCGCGCGCCGAGTTCCTTGATCGCCTCGGCCGCCTCGGTTTTTGAGCGCAGCGAGCAGATCTCGAAACCAAGCGGCTCGACGAGGCCGATAATGCCGGCCTTATCCAGCATCGGCTTCAGTGCGGACAAAGCCTCACGCAGATTCGCCTGGCGTTCGCCGTCGGCGCAGCCTGTGCCGTCGTTCTTCGGAACGAGGACGAGCGCCTTGGCGCCCGATGCGCTGGCATAGTCGATCAATTCCTGCGCTTCCCTGGCGCGCGTTTCATTCCATTCGTTGAAGCGCTGCAGGGCGTTGATCGAAATGATCGTCAGGCCGTGGCGGGCGGCGGCTTCTCTGATCGCTTCGGGCTTGGTGCCGTCGAGAATGGCATTGCCGGAAAGGTCGTTGCGGATCTCGACCGAGTCGATGCCGAGCGACTTTGCCAGCGCGAAGAAATCATCGATTGCGAGGGACGGCGCAGCCATATGGTTCAGCGCAAAACGGATCGAAGTCATGACGGATATCTCCTCCTCATCTCCGCGACATAAGCGGAGCGGTATTCGTGAATGGGCGAGCGAATCTCTATCCGAATTTGCCGAGCAAACCATCCGTCATCGCCGGCGCTCGCCCTCATTGCTGAAAGAATTTCAGCCGAGATGAGAGAATTCCATCATTCCTTAGATATTCTCGGAAATGTAGATGTCGAAAGGCAGGAAGGATTGGCCGGGAACGGCGGCCTCACCATGCTCTATCGCGCCGAGCATCAGCGATAAAAGCTCCTTGCAGAGCGCGGGCAGGGGAGTGGCGACCACCATGGTGACGATGTCGTCGGCGAGACCGGCCTTGCTCTCCGGCGTCAACTCATTGACGACAAGCACGATCCGGCCGCCGACACCTTCTTCACGGAACGCCGAAATTGCCCCCTCCATGCCGCCGCCGCAGACATAAAGGCCGACGAGGTCGGGATGTTTCTGCAGCAGCGTCAGCGTTGCCTCATGGGTGATTTCGGCGGTCTCCAGGTTGATCAATGTTTCGACGACATCGAATTCCGGCGCGTTCTCCCGGAAATAGGAGCGGAAGCCGATCTCCCGCAGTTCATGGCCGTGGAAGCGGTGACTGCCGACAAAACAGGCGACCTTGCCTGGCTTGTGCGCGGTGCGCGCAATCATCCACGCGGCGGTGCGTCCCACCTTGCGGTTGTTGACGCCGACATAGGCGTCGCGCACGCCGGTGGCGAGATCGGAGAGCAGCGAGAAGACGGGAATGCCGCGCTCCTTCAATTCCTCCACCGCGGTGGTCACCGCGGGATAGTCCGGGCCGACGACCGCTACGGCCTGATTGCGGGCGCCGAGCGATTTGATCTTCTCATTGATGGCGGCAGGGGTCGTCGCAGACGGGTATTCAATCTGGATTTGGAGACGGGCGGTGGTGACGGCGCGCGCCGCTGTTTCGATTTCGCGGGCGAAGGTCTGATAGAAGGCCTGCGTCGGCTTCTGCAACAGGAAGGCGAGCTTGTATTGCGGCAGATCTTCGAAGACGCGCTGCCGGATGAGGCCGACGGCGTGATAGCCGATCTCCTGCGCCGCATCATAGACCCGCCGCGCCGTTTCCTCCCGCACACGATGACGGGCGTTGAGAACGCGGTCGACGGTGGCGACGCTGACGCCGGAGGCGCGGGCGAGATCGGAGATGGTGGGGCGGCGCATGGTATCCCTGATGTATTCGCTCATGGATGCGAGCCATGCATGATGGCTTTTGATAGATTACATCAAGCCTGCATTGAGCGTCGCCCAAAGTCAACCTATTCTCTCGGCAACAGCATAGCGGGAGGCGATAATGGCGACCCAGACAAAGAAACGTGACTACGACTTGCTCGGGGAAAGCGGTCGCACCGCGGTGGAGACGGGACTGGCGGCTGCCGAATGGTATCACACGGAGATTCCGCGCAAGGAGATGAAGGCGCTGATGCAGCGCTCCGATGCGCCGGCGATCCGTGACACCGCCATCTGGCTCGGCAGCATGGTCGTCCTTGCCGGTCTCGGCATCTATTTTTGGGGTTCCTGGATCGCGCTGCCCTTCTTTCTCGCCTATGGCGTGCTCTATGGCTCAGCCTCCGACAGCCGCTGGCACGAATGCGGCCATGGCACCGCCTTTAAAACACGCTGGATGAACGATGCCGTCTACCAGATCGCCTGCTTCATGATCATGCGCAATCCGGTGACCTGGCGCTGGAGCCATACGCGCCACCACACCGATACGGTCATCGTCGGCCGCGATCCAGAAATCGCCGTCATGCGGCCGCCGGACCTTTTCCGGCTGATCCTCAATTTCTTCGGCATCCTCGATGTCTGGCATGCGATGGTCGATATGCTGCGCAACGCCTTCGGCGTCATCAGCGCGGCGGAAAAGACCTTCATTCCGGAGATGGAGCGGCCGAAGGCGATCCGCTTCGCCCGTATCTGGCTGGCGATCTATCTGGTGGCGATCGCCGTCGCGGTCGCCACCGGCTCGATCCTGCCGCTGATGCTGATCGGCCTGCCGCGCCTCTACGGCGCTTGGCACCACGTGCTGACCGGGCTCCTGCAGCATGGCGGCCTAGCTGACAACGTCATCGATCACCGGCTGAACAGCCGCACGGTCTACATGAACCCCATCAGCCGTTTCATTTATTGGAACATGAACTATCACGTCGAACATCACATGTTCCCGATGGTGCCCTATCACGCGCTGCCCCGGCTGCACGCAATGATCAAGCACGATCTGCCGGCGCCGAACCGATCGATCTGGTCGGGCTACCGCGAGATGATCCCGGCTTTCCTGCGCCAGTTGCGCAACGAGGATTATTTCTTGAAGCGGGAACTGCCGGCCACCGCGCGGCCCTACCGCGAGGAATTCCACAACGAACTCGCCCCAGCGGCGCAATAATCACAATCGAGGAAAATTAAAGATGAGCGGAAACTGGATCGAAGTCTGCGGCAAGGGCGAGATCGACGAAGAGGATGTCATCCGCTTCGATCATGGCGGGCGCACCTTCGCGGTCTACCGCAGCCCCGACGACGAATTCTTCGCCACCGACGGGCTCTGCACACACGAACATATCCATCTCGCCGACGGGCTTGTCATGGATGAAATCATCGAATGCCCGAAACATAACGGCCGCTTCAATTACAAGACGGGCGAGGCCAAGGGTGCGCCGGTCTGCGTCAATCTCAGGACCTATCCCGTAAAGGTCGAAGGCGGCTCCGTCTTCATTTCGGTCTGAGGGAGGCTGATGTGGCTCATTTCGTCATCCTCGGTGCGGGCGAATGCGGTGCCCGCGCCGCCTTCGCTCTGCGGGAAAAAGGTTTTGCCGGCGAGATAACGCTCGTTGGCGCCGAACCCCTTCACCCCTATGAGCGGCCGCCGCTTTCCAAGGCGTCTGCTGCCGATGCCGGCGATCCGAAATTCATCGCCGCTGCGGAAAAATACGCCGAAAGCGCAATCCGGCTACTGACCGGCATTGAGGCCAGGGATTTCGATCCTGCCTCCCGGACGGTCATGCTTGCGGATGGCACCACGCTCTCCTACGATAAGCTTCTGCTGACGACGGGCGCGGCCGCCCGATCCTTTCCCGGCGCCCCGGAAGGCCCGCATATTCGTTCGCTTCGCACCCACGATGATGCGGCCGCCCTGCGCGAAGCCATGAAGCCGGGGCGGCATATCGCCATTATCGGCGGCGGCTTCATCGGGCTGGAACTTGCCGCGACGGCGCGCTTGCTTGGCGCCGACGTCACCGTTATCGAGGGGCTGGAGCGGGTGCTGAAACGCGGTGTGCCGGAAGAGATCGCCCATCTGCTCACCGAACGCCACCGCGCCGAAGGTGTCGATATCCGCTGCGGCGTCTCGATCGAGACATTGACCGAGGAAGGCGGGAAAGCCGTCGTCAAACTATCGACCGGCGAGGTGGTAGAGGCCGATCTCGCCCTCGTCGGCATCGGCGCACGGCCGAATGTCGATATTGCCGAAAGGGCGGGGCTTGCAATCGAAAACGGCATTGCCGTCGACACCTATCTACGGACCTCCGCGCCTGATGTTTTTGCCGCCGGCGACTGCTGCTCCTTTCCGCTGCCGGTCTATGGGGGCCGGCGGGTAAGGCTCGAATCCTGGCGCAATGCCCAGGAGCAGGGCACACTGGCCGCAGCCAACATGCTCGGCCTCGGCGAACCCGTTTCATCCGTGCCGTGGTTCTGGTCGGATCAATATGACATGACGCTGCAGATAGCGGGCCTCGCCGAAGGGGCGGCTCTGCATCTGCGCCGCGACCTCGGCCCGGACGCCTTCATTCTCTTCCACCTCGACGCCGATCGCCGGTTGATCGCCGCCAGCGGCATCGGACCGGGCAATGCCGTGGCGCGCGACATCAGGCTTGCGGAAATGTTGATCGCGGCTGGCGCCCATCCAGACCCTGCTGCGCTGGCAGCAAGCAACATCAAGCTAAAATCCCTTCTGGCCGCCTGAGCCTCCCGATATTTTTAAAGGAATTGATGATGAAAAGACATAAGCGTGCAACCGTTGCCGATCTGCTTGCGGAAAAGGGCAAGCGCCAGCTGACCATGCTGCGCGTCACCTCGCTCGAGGAGGCCGAAGCCGCCGAAAAGGCCGGGATCGACATTGTCTCGGTGCCGCCGTCGCTGCTCGGTCCGGTCTTCCGCGAGATCGCCCCCACGCCCTTTGCCATTCCGGGTCTCGAATATGGCGATCATGTCTCGGCGGAAGATTATCTGCGCGCCGCATTCGCAGCGCTGAAGGCCGGCGGCGATGCCGTCTATTGCGCCGCCAGCCTGCAGACGATCCGGCGCCTGCGCGACGAGGGCATTCCCGTCTGCGGCCATCTCGGGCTGATCCCCTCGAAAGCGACCTGGACGGGCGGCTTTCGCGCCGTCGGCAAGACGGCGGCAAGTGCGGCCGAGATCTGGCGGCAGACCAAGGCGCTGGAAGAGGCCGGCGCCTTCGCCGCCGAAATCGAAGTCGTGCCGGGGGATGTCGCCGCCGCCATCAGCAGCAACACCTCGATGCTGATGATCTCCATGGGGGCAGGCAGCGGCTGCGACGCCCAATATCTCTTCGCCGACGATGTGCTCGGCGCCAATCGCGACCATTATCCGCGCCATGCCAAGGTCTACCGCAACTTCGCCGCTGAATATGACAGGCTACAGCGCGAACGCATCGCCGCCTTCACCGAATTCGCCGAGGATGTCAGGACCGGCGCCTATCCGGAAAAGCGTCATTGCGTCGGTATCGACGAAGCCGAACTGAAGATTTTCCTCGACCGGTTGACCAACGAGACAGGAAAGCGCTGACGCTTACCGGCGACTCCCTTCTTCCCAGTGAGGAGAGGGGGAAAGTTCCATTGGCTTCCGTCGCCGCCTGTGGCAGGAATGATCCGTTCGATTCATTCGGAACGGAGTATTCGGCCCCCTGTGACGATCGGCTTTGCGCATGCGGAACTGATTGCAGTGCTCGTCGCGGTGACGGGGGATGAGCCGCGCGTCATGACCATCCGCTCCGGCAATGCGCTGCCGTCAGGTCCGTTCGAAATGGGCCATCGAACCCTGCAATCGGGCCTGCGCGAATGGGTGCAAGAGCAGACCGAACACCCGGTCGGTTATCTCGAACAACTCTATACCTTCGCTGACCGCGACCGGAACAACGAGATTCTTGGCGGGCGGACGATCTCGATCAGCTATCTCGGCCTCGTCAACGAGCAGGCGGGCGCGGGCCGGCCGGGGTGGCACGGCTGGTACGACTATTTTCCCTGGGAAGACCATCGGCAGGGCCGGCCGGCCGTGCTGGACGAGATCATGGCACGCCTCAAAACCTGGGCGGATGCCGATCCGGCCCGCCGCGATCACCGCCATCGCCGCGCCGACTTCACCTTCGGGCTCGACGGCGGCGGCTGGAACGAGGATCTGGCCTTGCAGCGCTACGAACTGCTGTATGAAGCCGGCCTTGTGGCCGAAGCCGGATGCGGGGTGGAAGCCAATCTTGGGCGAGCGATGTTTGCCGATCACCGCCGCATTCTCGCGACCGGGATCGCCCGGCTGCGCGCCAAAATCAAATACCGCCCTGTCGTCTTCGAACTGATGCCGGAGAGTTTTACGCTTCTGCGGCTGCAGCGCACAATCGAGGCGCTGGCCGGACTGACGCTGCACAAGCAGAATTTCCGCCGCCTGATCGAACAGCAGGAACTGGTCGAGGAAACCGGTGGAACGGAAAGCGAAACCGGCGGCCGGCCGGCCAAGCTCTTCCGCTTCCGCCACACCGTGCTCGAAGAACGGGCGCTCGCAGGAACGAAATTACCGCTCTCCCGCAATTGACATATGCTCACAGCGAGAATATGTCTTTGTCCATGATATGCTCAAATCGAGCATAATTAGGAGCCGGTCATGAATCACCCAGTTTCCGCATCCTCGCTCTACAACCGCGTCAGCCGCGTCATTCCCAAAGCCGAATGGATGTCGTTCGAGGATGACATCAACGCCATTCTCGAGCTCAAGCGCCGCCGCAACGCCGTCATTCTCGCCCACAATTATCAGACGCCCGAGATTTTTCACGGCGTGGCCGATATCGTCGGCGACAGCCTGGCGCTCGCCCGCAAGGCGATCGAGGTCGATGCCGATGTCATCGTGCTGGCCGGCGTACATTTCATGGCCGAGACCGCCAAGCTTCTCAATCCTGAAAAAACGGTGCTGATCCCCGATCTCGGCGCCGGCTGTTCACTGGCTGATTCGATCACGCCTGAGGATATCGCGCTGCTGCGCCAAGCGCACCCCGGCGTCCCCGTCATCACCTATGTCAATACCTCGGCCGCGGTGAAGGCAGCCTCCGACATCTGCTGCACCTCGGGCAATGCCAAACAGGTAGTGGAGTCGCTCGGCGTGCCGAAGGTGCTGATGATCCCCGACGAATATCTCGCCCGCAACGTCGCCCGCGAGACCGATGTCGAGATCGTCGCCTGGCATGGACACTGCGAAGTGCACGAACTCTTTACCGCTGACGATGTCCGCCAGCTGCGTGAAAACCATCCCGGCGTGACGGTGCTCGCCCACCCGGAATGCCCGCCCGACGTGGTGGCAGAGGCCGATTTCGCCGGCTCCACCGCTGTCATGTCCGATTATGTCGGCAGGCAGAAGCCGGCACGAGTGGTACTGCTGACGGAATGCTCGATGAGCGACAACGTCGCCGTGCACCATCCTGACGTCGAGTTCATCCGCCCCTGCAATCTCTGCCCCCACATGAAGCGGATCACGCTTGCCAATATCCGCGCCGCACTTGAGGAAAATCGCCATGAAGTGACGGTCGATCCGGCCATCGCCATGGCCGCCCGCCGCGCCGTCGAGAGGATGCTGGCGATATGACCGAGATCCTCGAACAGTTGAGCGGCCGCACCGTCATCGTCGGCAGCGGCCTCGCCGGGCTGACGACGGCGCTGACGCTGGCGCCGGAACCTTCCGTCATCGTCACACGCGCCGCGCTCGGTGCCGAGACCTCGAGCGCCTGGGCACAGGGCGGCATTGCCGCCAGCATCGGCGCCGACGACAGCGCCGCGCTGCATCTGGCCGATACGCTTGCGGCCGGCGACGGGCTCTGCGACCGGAGCATTGCCGCGGGCATCACCGCCGAGGCGGCGGCAGCCATTGCCGTACTGGAGCGCGCCGGCGTTCCCTTCGACCGCAATGACGCCGGACAACTTTCGCTCGGGTTGGAGGCCGCCCATAGCCGCCGCCGCATCGTCCATGCCGAAGGCGACGGCTCGGGTGCGGCGATCATCGCAGCATTGGTGCGGGCGGTGGCGCGGACGCCCGCCATCACCGTGCTCGAAGGCTTTGAGGCGCGGCGTATTCTGATGGACGGCGAGCGCGTCGCCGGCCTGCTTTGCGCGACCGCAAGCGGCGGGGCCGCCGTCCTTCCGACTGCGAGGCTCGTGCTCGCCACCGGCGGGATCGGCGGGCTTTATGATGCGACCACCAATCCGATGGGCAATGTCGGTCAGGGGATTGCGCTCGCGGCAAGGGCGGGTGCCGAGCTTGCGGATATGGAATTCGTGCAGTTCCATCCGACGGCGCTCGATTCACGCCGCAGGCCCCTGGCGCTTGTCAGCGAGGCGGTGCGCGGCGAGGGGGCCTTGCTCGTCAACGAACGCGGCGAACGGTTCATGGCCCGCATATCGGGCGCCGAACTTGCGCCTCGCGACGTGGTGGCGCGTGCCATCAGTGCCGAGATCGCCCGCGGCGGCCGCGTCTTCCTCGATGCCCGCAAGGCGCTCGGCAGCCGCTTTGCCGCACGCTTCCCCGTCATATCAGCCCTTTGCGGCGAGGCCGGCATTGATCCGGCCAAAGACCTCGTGCCGGTGCGCCCAGCCGTTCACTACCACATGGGCGGCGTCGCGACGGATGACAATGGCCGCAGCTCGGTTCCCGGCCTCTGGGTCGCCGGCGAGGCCGCGTCGACCGGTCTGCACGGCGCGAACCGACTTGCCAGCAATTCGCTGCTCGAGGCAGCTGTCATGGGCATGCGGGCGGCGCGCGACATATCGGCCATGCCAGCAGACCGCACCGGCGCCATCCTCGCAGAACAGCTACCGGCGCCGGCCGACGCATCCTCCATCCGCATGACTGTCTCGCGTCATCTCGGCGTGCTGCGCAATGCCGATGCCCTTCACGGTGCAATCGCCGCATTACTGCCACTTGTCGAGGCCGACGGTCCTGCCTCCGATCCGGCCATCGTCGCATTGCTGGTCGCCGTCTTTGCCAGCCTGCGGATGGAATCGCGCGGCGCCCACGCCCGCACCGATTTTCCCCTGAAGCTCGCCGATGCGCAGCGCCGCCGGATGCGCCTTTCCCAAGCGCTGGAGATTGCCCGCGCCACACCACCCTATTCGCTTGCCAGGAGCGCCTGACATGAGCCTAGCCCCCCTTCCGCGCCTGATTATTGAACCCTTGGTGCGGGCAGCCCTGCTCGAAGATCTCGGCCTTGCCGGCGACATCACCTCGGCGTCGGTCGTTCCCTCGGATCACCGCTCCAAGGTGGTGATGGCCGCCCGCCAGCCCGGCGTGATCGCCGGCCTTGATGCGGCCGGCCTCGCCTTCACGCTCGTCGATCCCGAAATTGTCATGCGCCGCCACATCGAGGACGGCGATGCGGTCAAATCAGGTGACGTCATCGCCACCATCGAGGGCCCTTCGCGCGGACTCTTGACCGGTGAGCGCACCGCGCTGAATTTCCTCAGCCATCTCTCGGGCATCGCCACCGTCACGGCCGGGATTGCCGCCGCTATCAGCGGCACCAGGGCCTCAGTCGCCTGCACGCGCAAGACGACGCCCGGGCTGCGGGCGCTGGAGAAATATGCAGTGCGGGCCGGCGGCGGCATGAACCACCGTTTCGCGCTTTATGACGCGGTGCTGATCAAGGATAATCACGTGGCCATATCAGGCGGCGTGGCCGAGGCGATCCGCCGGGCGCGGGCCGGCATCGGCCATCTGGTAAAGATCGAGGTCGAGGTGGACAGGCTCGATCAGCTGCAGGAAGCGATGGCGGTCGGTGTCGATGCCGTTCTGCTCGACAATATGACGCCGGATCAGCTGCGCGAGGCCGTCGCCATCGTCGCCGGGCGGGCGATCACCGAGGCTTCGGGCCGGGTGACGCCGGCAACGGCCGCGGCAATCGCCGCTTCCGGAGTCGACCTCATTTCGGTCGGTTGGCTAACGCACAGCGCGCCCGTGCTGGATATCGGCCTCGATTTCGTCGAGGCCGCCAGCGCGGCGTAAACCAGCACCAAATAGATCGCGCCGAACACTGTGATCGCTCAGGCTCGCTTGCTATTGGTTGCGGCTATGGAGGCCGCAGCGGAAATAACTGCGCCAAATCAGGTCCGGGGGCAAAGTGTTGGCAAGCATTCCCGGCCGGCTAATGTGAGAAAATGCAAATATTCGGTGTAAAAACCTCTTTTTGCGCTATGCGCGGGCCAATTAACGCTCTAACATGTTCCTGCGCGGCCGGTGTGCATGCGCGCCTGGTCTTCAGGGGTGAGAAGCGGGATGCAACGGACATCCGGACAGATGTCGACGAACAGGCTCTGCCTGCTCGGGAGACCGCGATTGCTGGCAGCGGGGAGGGAACTCCCTTTGCCGGAGAAGTCTTATTTTCTTTTCGCCATGCTCGCCGCCGAAGCCGATCTCGAACTCGACCGGGAAACCGTCAGGCGGCAGCTCTGGCAATCGGAAGCGCCGGAAAAACGCGCAGGCAGTTTGCGCCAGTTGCTGGCGCGCATCGAGCAAAGCATTCCCGCCGGCCTTCCGCCGCTGCTGAAAGCGACCCGAACCCATATCGGCCTTGCCGAGGGCTGGGAAGTCGATATCCATATACTCAAACAGAAAGCGCCGCTCGCAGCCGAAGACGGCGACATTCTAAATGGCGAATTGCTAGAAGGCGCCAAGTCGCCGACGCAGGGCGCCGAGGACTGGCTGACCTTCGAACGCCAGCGTATCGATGAACTGCGCGCCGCCCATCTGACGCGGCTGGTCGAAACTGCTGACGACAGATCGGACGAAGAGCAGGTGGCCTTTGCCCGTCGCCTGCTGGAGCTCGACCCCGCCAGCGAGACGGCCTATCGGGCCCTGATGCGCATTTATGTCAGGATGAACGACCCGGCCGCGGCCCGGCAGTCCTATCTGAAGTGCAAGAGCCAGCTGAAGGACGAGTTCGAAACCGAACCGGAGGAAAGCACCACCGCGCTTGCCCGCGAACTCGGCCTGATCCCGGCAGCTCAGCCCGCGGCCGCCGAACGTCCATCGCCAGCGCCCGGCGCCTTCGCCGATCTGCTCGGCCAGCCGCGGATCATCATCCTGCCGCCGGAAAGCATTTTCACCGATCCGCTGATGGAGCGCGTCGGCAGAGCCCTTCTTGAGGACGTAACCATCGGCCTCAGCCAGCAGCGCGGCTTCAAGGTGATCGCAGCCCATACGAGCCTCGAAATCCTCAGCCGTTCGGTCGATCCGGCCCGCGCTGTGCCCCGTGCGCTCGACCTCAGCTTCGATTACGCGGTTTACGTCACCATCCAGGGCCGCGAGGAGGATGTCTATGCGACCTGCCGTCTGACGCGGACGACGACATCGGAGGTGATCTGGGCTCTGGAACTGCCGCTGGTCATGCAGAAGATCAGTGAATCCTTCGCGCATCTGACACGGCGCATCGTCTCCTCGCTCGCCGACACCGTCGAACGCCACGAGTTGGCAATGCCGATCGGCGAGGCGCCGCCATCCGCTTACCGTCTCTATCTCGAAGGCAAGCGGCTGATCGCCCAGACCGATCTGCAGCATCTGCGCCAGGCGCGCAAATGGTTCAGATCCTCGCTCAATCGTTATGAGAATTTCTCGGCTGCCCATGCCGGCGTGTCGCGTGCGCTCGGCATGGAATGGCTGATCCGCGGCATGCAGGACACCGAACTGCTCGACGAGGCGAATGGCGCCGCCCGGCTGGCGCAACAGTCCGACCCGAACAGCGGCCGGGCCTATCGCGAGCTCGGCTTCGTGGCGCTGTACCGCCGCCGTTTCGACGAAAGCCTGGACTATTTCCAGCAGGCCCAGGATCTCAATCCCAACGACGCCGACATCCTCGCCGATTACGCCGACGCGCTCTGCCACTACGGCGACTTTGACAAGGCACTGGATCTGAACAATGCGGCATTCAAGCTCAATCCGCTGCCGCCGGATTATTACTACTGGAATCGTGGCGGCATCCACTTCGACCGAGGCGAATATAATCAGGCGATCGAGGCGCTTGAGCCGGTGCAGTCGAAACAGGCGACCGCGCGACTGCTGGCAGCCGCCCACGCCATGGCGGGCGATATGAAAAAGGCCGGCAAATACGCTAACGTCGTCCTGGAAAATTTCCCGGATTTCCGCAGCGAGGACATCCGCCATTTCGTTCCCGACCGCGATCCCCGCTATACGGAAACGCTGATTCATGGCCTCCAACTGGCCGGACTTCCCTGATTGCATGGCCTTTTAACGAAGCCTGTAACGGTTAAATGACGCAGACAGTGTTCCTCTGCAATGGTTAACGGCAGCCGGCTGCCTATCCCATTGGAGATGGACAATGAAAACCACTGTTGAAACCCATGCAGCAATGCCTTCCCAGCCGCGCTTCTCGGCCGCAGCCAAGGCTGCGATGAAGCAGGACGAACTCAACGTCACGGCAAATGCTCTCGAAAATCTGACCCATGCGCTGAAGTTCCGCTAAAGGGGCGAGATCGGTATGTCCGCCTTCGCCGATCTTGAAACGCTAGCCGATGATCTCAGACGATCATCGGCTGGCGTCAGCGACTATCACGACCGTGCAATCACGCCGGCGCAGACACTCGCGGCCATTAGGCCGCATCTGCGCGAATTCGGCATCACGCGCGTCGGCCTGCTGACCGCTCTCGACGTGCTGAATATCCCCGTCGCCTTCGCGACGAGGCCGAACAGCCACACGCTTTCGGTCTTCCAGGGCAAAGGCATCGACAATGATGCCGCCATGGCCTCGGCCGCCATGGAGGCGATCGAGACGCGGATCGCGGAAATTCCGCCCGCCGACCTGACGCAGGCGACGGTGGAGAGCATGCGGGCGGAAGGCGCCGCCATGATCGATCTCGACAATGTCGCACGATGCGCGCCCGATGAAATCGGCGGTGACCCCATCCCCTGGTGCTCCGGCCTCGACATTCTGTCCGGCAGCAGCGTCTTCGTCCCCTGGTGGCTTGTCGGCCTCGACCATCGCGGCGAGCGGCCGCCGGGCTTCGAGCAATCGAGCGATGGGCTTGCGTCCGGCAATGCGCCGTCCGAAGCGGTCCTGCACGGACTTTGCGAGCTGGTCGAGCGCGATGCCTGGGCTCTGACCCAGTTGAAATCACCACAGCGCCTGAAGGAGAGCCGCATCGACCCCGCCTCCTTCGGCGATGCGGTCATCGACGTCATGACCGACCGGATCACACGCGCCGGCATGCGGCTGCTGCTGCTCGACATGACCACAGATATCGGCGTTCCGGCTTTTCTGGCCGTCATCATGCCTGGCAATCTTTCCGACCGCGCCGATGCGCGCTGGTCACATGTCTGCGGGGGCTGCGGCTGCCATCCCGATCCTGTGCGCGCCGCACTGCGCGCCATCACCGAAGCGGCCCAGAGCCGGCTGACGGCGATCGCCGGCAGCCGCGACGATTTCTCGCCGCGCATCTACCAGCGGCTCGATCGGAGTGCGGCTATGCAGCAGCTGATCGAACTCTGCGAGAGCGACGGCCGGATGCGCGCCTTTCAGAACCGCCATCGCCGTGCGGCGACGATCCAGGAGACCATCCGCCACATAGCCGACCGGCTGGTGGCGAGCGGGATCGAACAGATCGTCGCCGTGCCCTTTGCCCATCCGACTTTGCCGGTCTCGGTCGTCAGGGTGATCGTGCCGGGCCTGGAGGTCGATATATCAGGCCAGTACGTCCAGCTCGGCCTGCGCGCCGTCAACACCATGAGAGGAGCCCAATCATGAAGGTTCTGTTCGTCGGTCCGAGCCTTGGTGGCGGTCTTGCCGCAGCGAGAAACATGTCTCCCTGCATTGATTTCCGCCCGCCTGCCGCCCGCGGCGACATCCTGAAGGCAGTAGAAGACGGCGCCACCGCGATCGGCCTTGTCGACGGCTATTTCGGCGAGCTGCCATCGGTCTGGCACAAGGAAATTCTCTACGCGCTCGAACATGATGTCGCCGTAGCCGGCGGCGCCAGCATGGGCGCATTGCGGGCTGCAGAATGCGCTCCGTTCGGCATGGTCGGGCTCGGCTCGATCTTCGAGGATTACGAGTCCGGGCGGCTGCTCGACGATGAGGCCGTCGCACTCGTGCATGCGCCGCAGGCGCTTGGCTGGCTGCCGCTTTCCGTACCCTGGGTCGATTTCGAGCCCACGGTTGATGCGCTTCATGCCCGCGGCGAGATCTCCACGGCCGAGCGCAAGAAACTACTGCTCGCCGGCCGCTTCCTGCATTTCTCCGAGCGCACCTATGCGCGCGTGGTCGACGAGTGCCATTTCCGCAAGCCGCGTCGTGACCTCCTCCTCGCCGCTCTCCGCAAGAATAGGGTCGAACGCAAACATGACGACGCGCGGCTAGTGCTGGAGTGGCTGCACCGCGAGCAATTCACACCTGTCAACCGTGACTGGCGCTTTGCCGCAACCTCGCATTGGGAGCTTTTGCACGCCGAAGTCACCCGCAACGTGACTCCTGTAACGCTTGAATAACGGTCTCGGCTAGATGATGCAGGGGTGATGGAATCTGAGGCTTCACGGCCAAAGGGGCGGGAACAATGTTTGAACAACGTAACGAAGGTACAGGCAGCGAATACGCAAGGATCTTCCGGCTGCTGTCGGCAGCCAAGGAGGAGGCTGAAAAGCTTCAGCTGCGTAATCTGATGCACCTGACGAACATGGCACTGCTGCAGGTCGTAATCGATTGGGACGGCATAGATCCGGACAGGGAACTTGACGTCAACCTCGAGAAACTGCTCGGCAGCAAGGCCAAGATCGCAATGAAGGACGCTAGCGAGAATCTAATCCTGATCGATCGCCATTGACCTTCATGCCGTCCGTTAGAATCGCGTGAAGGAGATCCGGCCTATTCGGCCGCTTCACCCTCGACCTGTTCGGTGTGGGCGATTGCCTGAACAAGCTTCAGGATCTTCTTGCGAAGAGCTTCGTTTTTGATCGAGAAGAACGCCGCATTCAGAAGCACACCCTCGCGCGAAATGACGAATTCCTCGCTGGGAGCGGGGTTGTCGTTAGCCGTCTCGGGCGTTGAGAGGTCGTCGAAGAACGTCCTGACGTCGACGTTCAGCGCGCCGGCGATTTCAACCAGCATGCTGGCGGAAACGCGGTTGGAGCCTTTTTCGTATTTCTGGATCTGCTGAAATGTTACGCCGACACGATCGCCCAATTCCGTCTGCGAAACTTTGCGCAGCAGACGCTGTATGCGGATCGTCTTTCCGACATGAACATCCACTGCGTGCGGTTCTTCTTTCATTTGTTTCCCTCCTGAGGACACGGACATGAGGTTATTCGCCATATCCGTGTCTGACACTTTTAACTGAGACACACAAAGCTAGCAATTGTCTGGCTGAAAGTCGTCCCAAACCGAAACATCGCATCGCTTCATATTAGCAGCAGCAAAAAACATGCCAAAGTAGCACTTTTGGGGGGTTACATCATCCGATTTCAGGGTGCCGAGCATGGTAGTTGCTGCGGACCTTTCAGCCGAAGGATCGGCACGGCGTAAATAAAGTTACAATGACCAGAGACGCTGGGCATTGGCGAAGAGCAGCTTGGAACGCTCTGCCTCGCTGCTGCCGGCGAGCACGGCATGGGTCGCTGCAACCCAGGTGGAAAGGCCGCCGCCGAGCGTGCAGACCGGCCAGTCGCTGCCCCAGACGACACGATCCCAGCCGAAACTTGCGATCACATGTTCGATATAGGGCGTCAGCGTCTGTGCCGTCCATGTCTGCGCATCCGCATAGGCGACGACGCCTGATATCTTGCAGATCACGTTCGGCCGGCGGGCGATTTCCGATATGCCGGCCTTCCATGGCTCGAAGGCATCGGAGCGGATATCCGGCACGCCGCAATGATCGAGGACGAACTGCACGTCGGGCGCGAGATCCACGAGAGCGGTGACGCGACCGGCCTGATGCGGCAATGTGCAGAGGTCGAAGGTCAGGCCGCTGCCACCGATGCGCCGGATGTTGTCTCGAAACAGGACGCCTTCCGAGACGGTGTCGGGCACGACATGCAGCACGCGGCGGAAGCCCTTGACGAAGGGATCGGCTTTTTGCAGCTCGAGATAGGCGGCAAAGCCTTCCTCCTCGGGACGGCAGGAGACAATCGCCCCGGCAATCAGGCTGCCTTGCCTTTTGGCGATCGAGGCAATGTGGTCGGTCTCGGCCTGCATGACGGCCGGATCGACATCGACCTCCATATGCAGCGCCGTCATAATGCCGCAGCGCCGCGCCTCGGCCGCATAGGTCTCATAGAGAAAGTCATGGTCGAGAGCCGGCACGCCGGAGAGCCAGGGATAGGAAAGCGCCGACCGGTCGATGATATGCAAATGGGTGTCGATGAGCACGTTTTCCTCCTCCAGGAATGGTCTTTGCCGCAACCTATTTCTCGTGAATGGATTATTCAAATAGAAATTTCTGCTGCCCGGGCATGGCTGCCTCACCCTGGCATGCCGTAAAGCCTGCCCTTCATCCTAACCTTCCCCGTAAAACGGGGCCAGGGGAGAGAGGGACGGAGAGGCCGCGGCATATCCTCTTCGCCCGCCTGCGGGGGTCCGAAGGACGGGTCGGGACCCGTGGCTCGACCCCGGTCGGTGGCGCAGCCGGATAAGGGGCAGCGGCGCGATGGTCAGATCGGGCTGACATCCGCCCCGGCCAGCAGCGAAAGCTGAGCGGCGGTCTTCTGCACCAGCGTGATCGTTTGGGTGATGTCGGGGGCGGACGGCGCATTGACAAGGGCGATAAAGGGGCAGGTCAGGGCGGCGATACAACGCCGGTCCGGCCCAAGAACGGGCGCCGACAGATTGTAGACGCCTGATGTCTGGGCGCTCGCCATCATCTCGTAGCCGCGCTCGCGGATCTGGTCGAGGCGATCGTAAAATTCGGCGCCAAGGTCGATCTCGGCGCGGTTGCGCGCATGTTCCGATATCATCATCTCCCGCTCCTCGTCGCTGCGGAAGGCGAGCAGCACATGCCCCGAGCCGGTGTCGAACAGGCTGATATGGGCGCCGACGCGGATCGAAAAGCCCCAATAGTCCGGCGCTTCCTGTTGGGCGATGACAACGGCGGCGCCACGGTCAAAGACGGCGAGATGATTGGCCTGACGGGTGCGCTGGGCGAGGTCGCGCATCAGCGGCGTGGCATAGGAGGCAAGCCGGCGCACAGGCGCATGCAATTGCGCAAGGCCAAAGAGCTTCAGCGTCAGCGAGTAGCGATCGCCATCCAGCCGGGTGACGTAACCGCGACGCACCAGCCGGTCGAGCATACGATAGAATTCATTGGGACTGCGGTCGAGCCGCTTGGCAATCTCCGCCTGGGTGAGGCCGCTGTCGACGCCGGCGAGCAGCTCCAGGATATCGAGGCCCTTATCTAAAGCAGGAGCGCGATAGCGGTCTGACTCGTCGGTCTCCATTCCTTCCTCCTGTGAATATTATTCTGCATATACGCAGAACCATGGCCGGAAAAGGAAAACTTCGCGCTTGACCCTTGGCCAATCGTCTGTTTGTCTATAAACAGACAAATCATAATTGAAGACAGCCAATCAGCAGAAACGACGAGAGGCGGGGCTTCGCGCCTTGCCCTACGCCGGCCGAAAGGCGCAAAGAGAGAAAATGGCAGGCCCTGATGGACGTCCTATTCCATCACCGCGCGGCCTTCGGCAAGATAACCGCATGCATCGTCTCATGTAGACAATCCAGAAGAGGCCCGTGACATGACAAACAGACTTTCCGGCAAGACCGTTCTCATTACCGCCGCCGGCCAGGGCATCGGCCGGGCGACGGCGGCAGCCTTTGCCGCGGCCGGCGCCAAGGTCCATGCAACCGACATCAACACCGATGCGCTGGCAACCCTTGCCGCGGAAACCGGCGTCTTCACCCATAAGCTCAACGTGCTCGACGGGGATGCGGTCACGGCGCTCGTCGCCGAAATCGGCACTGTGGACGTTCTGTTCAACTGCGCCGGCTTCGTCCATGCCGGCTCGATCCTGGAAATGCCGGATTCCGATCTCGAATTCGCTTTCGACCTCAACGTCAAGGCGATGATCCGCACCATCCGGGCGGTGCTGCCCGGCATGCTCGAACGCAAGGACGGGTCGATCATCAACATGGCCTCCGTCGCTTCCAGCATCAAGGGCGTGCCGAATCGCTTCGCCTATGGCGTCACCAAGGCGGCGGTCATCGGCCTTACCAAATCGGTCGCCGCCGATTATGTTGCTCAAGGCATCCGCTGCAATGCCATCTGCCCCGGCACGGTGGAAAGTCCGTCCTTGCAGGACCGCATGCGCGCACAGGGCGATTACGATGCGGCCCGCGCCGCCTTCATCGCCCGCCAGCCGATGGGCCGGCTCGGTTCGCCGGAAGAGATCGCCGATCTCGCCGTCTATCTCGCCGGCGCCACCTACACATCGGGCCAGGCGATCGCCATCGACGGCGGTTGGACGATCTGACGTCGGCTTCGTGAGGCGGCCGGCAGTGTGCCGGCCGACCCCGGCTATCGCAATTGGCCCCTTAAATCGGGAGGAACAACATGACCCGCATCACCGACCTTCGCGTCTTCGATCTCCGCTTTCCCACCTCGCAAAGCCTTGACGGATCCGATGCAATGAACCCCGATCCCGACTATTCGGCCGCCTATGTCATTCTCGACACGGATGTCCCGGGCCTTGCCGGCCATGGCCTGACCTTCACCATCGGCCGTGGCAACGACATTTGCTGCATGGCGATCGAGGCGATGCGCCATCTCGTCGTCGGTACCGATCTGGCCGAGGTTCTTGCCCATCCCGGCAAATTCTGGCGGCATCTGACGAGCGACAGCCAGCTGCGCTGGATCGGCCCTGAAAAAGGCGCCATTCACCTGGCGACCGGCGCCGTCGTCAACGCCGTCTGGGATCTGCTCGCCAAACAGGCCGGCAAGCCGGTCTGGCGGCTTGTCGCCGAGATGTCGCCGGAAGAAATCGCCGATATCGTCGACTACCGTTATCTCACCGACGTGCTGACGCGCGCCGAGGCGGTCGAGATCCTCAAGCGCGCCGAAGTCCGCAAGACCGAGCGCATCGCCACTCTCGAAAAGGAAGGCTATGCCTGCTACACGACCTCGGCCGGCTGGCTGGGTTACGAAGACGAGAAACTGCGCCGCCTCTGCCAGGAGGCGATCGATGCCGGCTTCAACCATATCAAGATGAAGGTCGGCCGCGACCTGCAAGACGATATCCGGCGTCTGCGGATCGCCCGCGAGGTGATCGGTCCCGATCGCTACCTGATGATCGACGCCAATCAGGTCTGGGACGTTGGTCAGGCGATCGACTGGGTCAAGGCGCTTGCCTTCGCCAAGCCCTTCTTCATCGAGGAGCCCACAAGCCCCGACGATGTCGCCGGCCACCGCAAGATCCGCCAGGCAATCGGCCCGGTGAAGGTCGCAACCGGCGAGATGTGCCAGAACCGCATCATGTTCAAACAGTTCATTGCCGAAGGCGCGATCGACATCGTCCAGATCGATTCCTGCCGCATGGGCGGGCTGAACGAAGTCCTTTCCGTCCTGCTGGTCGCCGCCAAATTCGGCCTGCCGGTCTGGCCGCATGCCGGCGGCGTCGGCCTTTGCGAATATGTGCAGCATCTGTCGATGATCGACTACGTCGCCGTATCGGGCACCAAGCAAGGGCGCGTCATCGAATATGTCGATCACCTGCACGAACATTTCCTCGATCCCTGCCGGATCGAGAACGCCGCTTACATGCCGCCCAGCCTGCCGGGATTTTCCATCGAGATGAAGCCGGCTTCGATCCGCGACTATACTTTTCGAGGCTAAGGCATGTCGCCCGGAAGGGTATGATTCGAATTCGATGCGACGCACTGAGCGAATCGGCCGACGCGGGTTGGAAGCGCTGCAGCATCCGCCTGAACAAGGCATGCAGCGCTGTAGCTCATGCCCCGTCCTTCACGGCGCTCGCCGCCATATGCCTAAGATCCTCCCAGAGGCTCTCGGCGAAGCTGCGCAGGACCGTGAGTTCGAAGCTGTCGTCGCCGGTGCGGGCGACCTGCACGGAGATATGACCGACCATCGTCATCACAGAACTGCCTTCCGCAAAGACGCCGGGATCGAGATCGACCGCCGTGCCTCTGGAAAGAAGCAGCCGGGAGGAGGGGCCGGACACGCCAATGCGGACACGCCCGTGGCTCTGGTCGGTGACGAAGGCTTTTCCGGCGAGTGCTGCCTTAAGAGCATCCAGATTTGCGGGCGGAAGCGGCTCATCGCCGGCGACGAACCATTGGCGGAAACCGGCCTGACGGATCGAACTTTCCGCAAAGCCCGCCTTCGTCAGTTCAGCGGCAAGCGCCGCCGGCTCAATTCCGCCGAGCACGTGCAGCAGATGGCCTTCCGGTAAGGCTTCCAGCCGAATGCCGGCCCCGGTTATGCTGCGATATGCCCTGCCGGCAAGAACCGGTCTGTGTTGCGGAAGATCAGGCATGGAGCTTCTCGTTTTCGGGATCGATGAAGACGGGATGGCAGAGCACCGCATCGGTGAATTCGTTGCGCAGGCCGTTCCAGACCGTCACCTTTTCGCCGATGCGCTCCGGCCCGCGTTTGACCAGCGCCAGGCCGATCGTATGCCCGAGCGTCGGTGAAAAGGCGCTCGATGTGACGTAGCCCTGATCGTTTTCGAGCGTCGCCGCAACGCCCTCGGCTAGGATATGAGAGCCGGTGCGGAAGCTGCTCGCCGGATTGAGCGGCTTGACGCCGACGAGGCGCGGGCGCTCGGGATCCTGCAGGCCGTCGCGGGCGAGCATCGCCTTGCCGATGAAATCCGGCTTGGTCGATGAAACCATGCGGCCGAAGCCGAGATCGCCTGGTGTGACCGTGCCATTGATCTCGGCATGGGTGACGTGGCCCTTCTCGATGCGCATGACGCCGAGCGCTTCCGCGCCGTAGGCGCAGATGCTGTGTTTTTCGCCTGATGCCATGATGGCGTCGGCAACACTTTCGCCGTGGCCGGCCGGGACGGCGAGTTCGTAGGCAAGTTCACCGGAGAAGGAAATCCGGAAGAGCCGGCCTTCAAGGCCGCCTGCGAATAGCGACACTTTGCGGGCACTCATGAAGGGGAAGGCCGCATCGGAAAGATCCTCGTCGACTATTTCCGAGAGGATCGCGCGCGACTTCGGCCCGGCAACCGCCATCTGCGCCCATTGATCGGTCGAGGACGCGAAGCAGACGTCGAGTTCCGGCCAGAGCGTCTGCGCGCAGAATTCGAGATGGGTGAGCACGCCGGCGGCAAGCGCCGTCGTCGTCGTCATGAAGAAATGATCGTCGCTGAAGCGGCTGGTGGTGCCGTCGTCATAGATGAAACCGTCCTCGCGCAGCATGATGCCGTAACGGGCCTTGCCGACGGCCAGCTTGGCAAAGCCGTTGCAATAGATGCGGTCGAGGAAGGCTGCGGCATCGCGGCCGAAGATCTCGATCTTGCCAAGGGTCGAGACGTCGCAGAGGCCAGCATTCTTCCGGATGTTCAGCACCTCGCGATCGACGCTTTGGCGCCAGGTCGTTTCGCCGGCGCGCGGGAACCAGGAGGAGCGGTACCAGAGGCCGGTTTCGACGAAGACCGCGCCGTTCTTTTTCGCCCAGCCGTGCAGCGGCGATTTGCGCGCCGGCTGGAAATGTTTGCCGCGGGACGCCCCGGTCAAAGCGCCGAAGGAGATCGGCGTATAAAAGGGCCGGAAGGTCGTCGTTCCCACCTCGGCGGGCGACACGCCGCGCGCCTCGGCAAGAATGCCGATGGCGTTGACGTTGGAAAGCTTGCCCTGATCGGTCGCCATGCCTGATGTGGTGTAACGCTTGGCAAGTTCGACATGGCCGTAACCTTCGCGGACGGCGAGGCCGAGGTCCTTGAGATGCACGTCGTTTTGGTAATCGACGAAAGCCTTGCCCTTCGAGCCTTTGACCGACCAGAGCGGCTTCGTGCGCTGTG
This sequence comes from Rhizobium sp. BK049, assembly GCF_014193135.1. Classification (NCBI taxonomy): domain Bacteria; kingdom Pseudomonadati; phylum Pseudomonadota; class Alphaproteobacteria; order Hyphomicrobiales; family Rhizobiaceae; genus Rhizobium; species Rhizobium sp. BK049. Next base: position 79,126 of record NZ_JACHYV010000011.1, on the reverse strand, counting down.
CCGTCTCGGTGGCTGAGGCAAAGGCCGGTTCCGCTGCAAAGCCGATTGCCTTCAATGCGGCGGCAGCCTTTCCCGCTCCATCGCCGAGGCAGGCGGCAATCTGCGCAAGGCCGGCAGCCGAGCCGGCAACGGCCAGACCATCCTGCGCAGCCGGCGCCAGGAATGCCGCGGCCTCCCGCGACCATTGCGGTTTGCCGCCGCGATGGCAGGCAAGATGGATGATCGGGCTCCAGCCGCCCGACACGGCAAGCGCATCGGCTTCGATCCGGCGAACACCCTCTTCGGTTTTGACGCTGACGCCGCGCAGACGCCTGCCGCCATGGGCATCGATGATCCGCGCGCCCCTCAGCACCTCGGCGCGGCCCGGCCAGCTCTCGCCGCCATCGGCTCGGCTGTCGACGATCGCCGCAACTCGAAGGCCGGCGGCTTCAAGGTCGCCGGCGGTGTGATATCCGGTATCGTTGGTGGTGAAGATCACCGTGCTCTGGCCTGGCGCGACCGCTTGCCGGTTGAGGTAGCTGCGCATGGCGCCTGCCATCATCACGCCGGGAATATCGTTGCCGCCGAAGACCAGCGGCCGTTCCTCGGCCCCCGTCGCAAGAATCGCCTGCCGGGCAATGATGCGCCACAGCCGTTCCACCGGACGATCCGGGTCGGGCAGCGCTAAATGCTTTTGGACGCGCTCGACGGCTCCGAAAACATTGTCGTCGTACCAGCCGAAAACAGTCGTGCGTGGCAGTCGGCGCACATTTTCCAGGCCCTCCAGCTCGGCAAGCAGCTCGCCGAGAAGGCTCCCCTCCGGCTTGCCGTCAACTGCGCCGCTTTCGCAAAGCAGGCTGCCGCCAAGTTCGGATCCCTCGTCTGCAAGAATGACACGTGCGCCGGCGCGGCCGGCGGTCAGCGCTGCAGCAAGGCCGGCAGGGCCGGCGCCGATCACCAGTAGATCGCAATGCGCCCAGCATTTCTCATAGGAATCGGGATCAGCCTCGTAAGAGGCTCTGCCGAGGCCCGCAGCCTTGCGGATCACCGGCTCGTAGAGCTTTTCCCAGAGCGCTGCCGGCCACATGAAGGTTTTGTAGTAGAAGCCGGCGCTGAGGAAAGGTGAGAGCAGGCCGTTGACCGCGCCGACATCGAAGCCGAGCGACGGCCAGCGGTTCTGGCTCATGGCCGTCAGCCCCTGATAGAGTTCGATCATCGTCGCGCGCGTATTCGGTTCGGTGCGCCCACCGCTGCCTGTCGTCACCAGCGCGTTCGGTTCGGCGGCCCCCGCCGTCAGAACGCCGCGCGGGCGGTGATATTTGAAGCTGCGTCCGACGAGCTGGATACCGTTGGCAAGCAGCGCCGAGGCGAGCGTGTCGCCCGGATGGCCTTGCAGCGCCTTGCCGTCAAAGGTGAAGCCGAGTGTCTTGTCGCGGTCGATGCGACCGCCGGAGGAAAGACGGAAGCTCGTCATACCGGTTCTCCGCCGAGCTTGGCAAGGGCGGCATCCCTGACGCCGTGGACCGCATGGGTGACGGTGTCACGCTCGACGATCAGCCAGCGGCGGCATCCGGAGGAATGGTGCCAATATTCGCTGTGGCGGCCCTTCGGATTGTCGCGCAGGTAGACATAGTCGTACCAGGCATCCGCCCCGGCATCCGGCGCCGGCCGGACAAGGTTCGCATCGCCGCGGATCGAGAATTCCTCCTTGGGCCGGACGCCGCAATGGGGACATGAAATCAGGCTCGCCATCGTTTAAATGTCCTCAGTGCAGATTGGGCTGGGCGCCAACGCCCTTTTCGTCGATCGGATAGCCGCGCGCGAAACGATCGAGCCGGAAGGCACGTGCCGTCTGATGCGGCGTGTTGCGGGCGATCAGATGGGCGCAGCAGAAGCCGGAGGCGGGCGTGGCCTTGAAGCCGCCGTAACACCAGCCGCTATTGAGGTAGAGATTGTCGATATGGGTGCGGTCGATGATCGGCGAGCCGTCCATGCTCATATCCATCACCCCGCCCCAGGAGCGGAGATAACGCACGCGCGACAGCGACGGGATCATCGCGACCCCGGCTTCGGCGACATGCTCGACCGAAGCGAGATTGCCGCGCTGCGCATAGGAATTATAGCCGTCGATGTCGCCGCCGAAGACGAGGCCGCCCTTGTCGGACTGGGAGACGTAGAAATGACCGGCGCCGAAAGTGACGACATTGTCGATGAAGGGTTTCAGCCCTTCGGAGACGAAGGCCTGCAGCACATGGCTCTCGATCGGCAGGCGAAGGCCGGCCATATCGGCGACCACGGTGGAATTGCCGGCCGCCGCCAGCGCCAGCTTGCCGCAGCCGATGAAGCCTCTGCTAGTCTCGACGCCTGTGACTTCACCATTTTCCGTGCGAATGCCGGTGACTTCGCATTGGGTGATGATATCGACGCCGCGGCTGTCGGCGCCGCGGGCATAACCCCAGGCGACCGCGTCATGGCGCACCGTGCCACCGCGCGGCTGGTATAAACCACCCATGACCGGGAAACGGGCATTGTCGAAATCGAGAAAGGGCAATTTCCTGCGCACGGCCTGCCGGTCGAGCAGCTCGGCATCGACGCCGTGCAGCCGCATGGCGTTGCCGCGACGCGTATAGGCGTCACGCTGCGCGTCGGAATGGAAGAGGTTCAACACGCCGCGCTGCGAGACCATGGCGTTGAAGTTGAAGTCCTGCTCCAGCCCTTCCCAAAGCTTCATCGACAGTTCGTAGAAGGGATTGTTGCCAGGCAGCAGGTAGTTGGAACGGATGATCGTGGTGTTCCTGCCGATATTACCGGAGCCGAGATAGCCCTTTTCCAGGACGGCGACATTGGTGATGCCGAACTCCTTGGCAAGATAATAGGCAGTGGCCAGACCATGACCGCCGCCACCAACGATGACGACGTCGTAGTGCGGCTTCGGCGCCGGATCGCGCCAGGCGGGCGCCCAGCCCTTGTTGCCGCGAAGGCCGTTCAGAAAAATCGAAAGAGCGGAATAGCGCATGGGTCACCCGGAAAGAACAGCTGCATGATGCCAGAAAGAATCGGCGAGACTTGCACAAAACGGACATATGTCGCTAAGAAAGGGACATGTCCTCACTTGATGGCAGAAATGTTCAGACGATCGGCTTCATCCTGATTCCGGGATTTGCGCTGATGTCCTATGCCTCGGCGACGGAGCCGCTGCGGGCGGCAAATCTGCTGGCTGGCCGCGAGATCTATCGTGTCTCCACCTATTCGCCGGATGGCGCGCCGGCCCTTTCCTCCTCCGGCGTCAGCGTGCCCGCCGATCCCCTTCCCATGAGGGGATCGGGCCTTAGTACCGCCTTCGTCTGCGCCGGCGGCTTGCCTCGGGATTGGCGATATCCTGGCGTGCTTGCCTGCCTGAGGCAGTTGTCGCGCGAAGGCATGCGGATCGGCGGCATTTCCGGCGGCCCCTATCTGATGGCCGCGGCCGGACTGCTTGGGGGCCGCGACTTCACTATCCATTGGGAGCATGCGGCCGCCCTTCTCGAAGCCTTCCCGGATCTCACGCCGCGCCAGGCGCGCTTCGTGATCGACGGCAACAGGATCACCTGCGGCGGCGGTATCGCTCCACTTGACATGATGCATGTGCTGATCGCCGAGCGGATGGGGCCGGATTTTGCCCGCCGGGTCAGCGACTGGTATCTTCACACCGAGGTCAACGAACCCGCCGCTCCGCAGCGTGCGTCTCTCGCCGAGCGATACGGTGTCCACCACCCTGGCCTGCTCAGCGTTCTCGAACGGATGGAGGAGACGATCGAGATGCCGCTCGAGCGCGCCGCAATGGCGCGGATCGCCGGTGTCACCACCCGCCATCTCGACCGGCTCTTTGCGGCCCATCTCGGCACCAGCTTCCTCGATCAATACCGCAGGATCAGGCTTCAGCATGCCCATCGCCTGCTGAAGCAGAGCCCGCTTTCCGTCTCGGAGATCGCTGTTGCCACCGGTTTTTCCAGCCTCAGCCATTTTTCCCGGATGTTCCGTGTCGTCTACGGCATCGCCCCGCGAAAGGCGCGGCGGGAATAAGTTTTCTTCACGGTTGAGAAATTTTCACTATGGCGATAGCGTTGCCTTGACCAAAAAGAGAAGGCAGCAGTAAATCCGATGAAAGCCAAAGGTGAAGCGGCAGACCAACCGGAACAGGCGCAGGGCGGACGCACCCCCTTTTCCCAGGACCCGCACGCCGTTCGCGAACCGAAGGAAAACAACCTCGAAATGGCGATCGGCCATGAGGTGCGGGCCTACCGCAAGAAACTCGGCATCACCGTCACCGATCTCGCGGCTGCGACCGGCATTTCACTCGGAATGCTGTCGAAGATCGAGAACGGCAACATCTCGCCGTCGCTGACGACGCTGCAGTCATTGTCGAGGGCGCTCGGCGTGCCGCTGACGGCCTTTTTTCGCCGCTACGAGGAGCCGCGCAATGCCGTCTTCGTCAAGGCGGGTCAGGGTGTCGAGCTGGAACGGCGCGGCACCCGCGCCGGCCATCAATATAATCTGCTCGGCCATATCGACAACAACACCAGCGGCGTCATCGTCGAGCCTTATCTCATCACGCTGACGGCCGATTCCGATGTTTTCCCGACCTTCCAGCATGAGGGCATGGAGTTTCTCTACATGCTCGAAGGCGAGGTCATCTACCGCCACGGCGACCAGCTTTTCCAGATGCAGCCGGGCGACAGCCTGTTCTTCGACGCCGATGCGCCGCATGGGCCGGAGCAACTGGTAAAACTGCCGAGCAGGTACCTCTCGATTATCAGCTATCCCCAGCAGAACTCGCGAAGCTGACTTGCCTTAGAAGAAAAGTTTATTCCTACCAGTTGAAGTCCATACATAGACCTGCTAGTCCTTTCTCAACATGAAAGGAGGCACAGGCGATGTGCGGCATTGTTGGATTGTTCCTCAAGGACAAAAGCCTTGAGCCTCAGCTCGGAAACCTGCTTTCGGATATGCTGATCACCATGACGGATCGCGGGCCGGACTCGGCCGGTATCGCGATCTATGGCGGCTCCGCAGAGGGCAAGGCGAAAATCACTATCCAGTCCAGCAATCCAGGCGCAGACTTCGAGGGCCTCGCCACTGACCTCGAGGCAGCCGGCATCAAGGCCCATGTGTGGATCAAGAGCACGCACGCGGTCATTGAGCTTGATGCCTGCAAGCTTGGAGCAGTGCGCGAGGCGCTCGAACGGATTCGCCCGGCAGTCCGTCTTATGGGCTCGGGTGAGAGCGTCGAGATCTACAAGGAAATCGGTCTCCCAAAGGACGTCGTGGCGCGGTTCGGCGTCCGCGCGATGAGCGGAACCCACGGCATCGGCCATACCCGCATGGCGACGGAATCCGCAGTCACCACACTCGGCGCCCATCCGTTCTCGACCGGCGCCGACCAGTGCCTCGTGCACAATGGCTCGCTGTCCAACCACAACAACCTGCGCCGCGAACTGGCGCGCGAAGGCATGACCTTCGAGACGCAGAATGATTCCGAAGTCGCCGCCGCCTATCTGACGGCCGAAATGGCCAAGGGCAAGGATCTCGGCCAGGCGCTGACCGGTGCGCTCGACGATCTCGACGGTTTCTTCACCTTCGTCGTCGGCACCAAGTCCGGCTTCGGCGTGGTGCGCGACCCGATCGCCTGCAAGCCCGCCGTCATGGCCGAGACCGACCAGTATGTCGCCTTCGGTTCGGAATACCGCGCGCTGGTCAATCTTCCCGGGATCGAGAATGCCCGCGTCTGGGAGCCGGAGCCAGCAACTGTCTACTTCTGGGATCACGACAAGGCGGCCTGAGGCGCGCTGAAAGCCAAGAGGCGGCGCGAACCGTCTCCCGGACCAATGAGGATTCAATGCCGACATTCGATCTTTCCAACACGCCTCTTCGCGAATTGAACAGCGCGCTACACGCTCTCTCCAAAGGTGCCAACGACACTGAATTCGAGGTCATCAACCCGCGCGGCAGCCATGCCGTCGCCGTCGGGATCGACAGCCCGGTGACGGTCGCTGTCAGGGGATCTGTCGGCTATTACTGCGCCGGCATGAATGACGGCGGCAAGATTACGGTTCATGGCTCGGCTGGACCGGGTGTTGCCGAAAACATGATGTCCGGCACCGTCGTCATCGAGGGCGACGCCAGCCAGTATGCCGGCGCGACCGGCCGGGGTGGCCTGCTCGTCATCAAGGGCAATGCCGCCTCGCGCTGCGGCATTTCGATGAAGGGCATCGACATCGTTGTACACGGCAGCATCGGCCACATGTCGGCCTTCATGGGTCAGTCCGGCCATCTCGTCGTCCTTGGCGACGCTGGCGATGCGCTCGGGGATTCGCTCTACGAAGCCAAGCTGTTCGTCCGCGGTGAGGTCAAGAGCCTCGGCTCCGACTGTATCGAGAAAGAGATGCGGCCGGAGCATCTGGAAAAGCTTGCCGAACTGCTCGACAAGGCAGGCGTGACGGACGTCAGACCTGAAGAGTTCAAACGCTACGGCTCCGCCCGCAAGCTCTACAATTTCAACATCGACAACGCAGACGCGTACTGAGGCGAGGGACACTCATGAGCTATCACAACCCCTATACCCCGCCACGCAAGTCCGCGACTTTCGACGACTATACGCTCGCCGAAATCCGCCGCGCGGCCGCCACCGGCATCTATGACATCCGCGGCGCCGGCACCAAACGCAAGGTTCCGCATTTCGACGATCTGCTGTTTCTCGGCGCCTCCATCTCGCGCTATCCGCTCGAAGGCTACCGCGAGAAGTGCGATACGACAGTGGTGCTCGGCTCGCGCTTCGCCAAGAAGCCGATCACGCTCAAGACGCCGATCACCATCGCCGGCATGAGTTTCGGCGCGCTTTCCGGCAACGCCAAGGAAGCGCTCGGCCGGGGTGCGACGATCGCAGGCACGTCGACCACAACAGGCGACGGCGGCATGACGGATGAGGAACGCGGTCATTCGCAGACGCTGGTCTACCAATATCTGCCGTCGCGCTATGGCATGAACCCGAAGGACCTGCGCCGCGCCGACGCAATCGAAGTCGTCGTCGGCCAGGGCGCCAAGCCCGGCGGCGGCGGCATGCTGCTCGGCCAGAAGATCTCCGACCGCGTCGCCAATATGCGCAACCTGCCGAAGGGCATCGACCAGCGCTCGGCCTGCCGCCATCCGGACTGGACCGGACCCGACGATCTTGAAATCAAGATCATGGAGTTGCGCGAGATCACCGACTGGGAAAAGCCGATCTACGTCAAGGTCGGCGGCGCACGTCCCTACTACGACACCGCTCTTGCCGTGAAGGCCGGCGCCGACGTCGTGGTGCTCGATGGTATGCAGGGCGGCACTGCGGCGACCCAGGATGTCTTCATCGAAAATGTCGGCATGCCGACGCTCGCCTGCATACGTCCGGCCGTCCAGGCGCTGCAGGATCTCGGCATGCATCGAAAGGTGCAGCTGATCATTTCGGGTGGCATCCGCTCGGGCGCCGACGTGGCGAAGGCGCTGGCGCTAGGCGCCGACGCGGTCGCGATCGGCACGGCGGCGCTTGTCGCCATCGGCGACAACGATCCACGCTGGGAAGAGGAATATCAGAAGCTCGGCACCACGGCCGGCGCCTATGACGATTGGCATGAAGGCAAGGATCCGGCGGGCATCACCACCCAGGACCCGGAGCTGGCAAAACGCCTCGACCCGGTTGCGGCCGGCCGCCGCCTCGCCAACTACCTCAAAGTCATGACGCTCGAAGCTCAGACGATCGCACGCGCCTGTGGTAAGAACCACCTGCACAATCTCGAACCGGAAGACCTCGTTGCATTGACGCTCGAGGCATCGGCCATGGCGCAGGTGCCGCTCGCCGGTACCAACTGGATCCCTGGCAAGGGAGGCTTCTGATTTCTACCGGCCGGGCAATATCCCGGCCGTCTCATATCCATAACCAAAGTGTCTCGAAGAAATCCAAAGGGGAACGAGAATGACACTGGACCTTGCTGCTTTTGCGAGAGACAAAGGCATCAAATATTTCATGATCAGCTATACCGACCTGTTCGGCGGTCAACGCGCCAAGCTGGTCCCCGCGGAAGCCATCGCCGACATGCAGAAGGATGGCGCCGGTTTTGCAGGCTTTGCAACCTGGCTCGATCTGACGCCGGCCCATCCGGACCTGTTTGCTGTTCCCGATCCTTCCTCCGTCATCCAATTGCCCTGGAAGAAGGACGTCGCATGGGTCGCCGCCGACTGCGTCATGGACGAACGGCCTGTCGAACAGGCACCGCGTGTCGTGCTGAAAAGACTGGTGGCTGAAGCTGCGAAGGAAGGACTTCGGGTAAAGACCGGCGTGGAGCCCGAATTCTTTCTCATCTCTGCTGACGGTTCGGTGATTTCAGACCAGTTCGATACCGCCGAGAAGCCTTGCTACGACCAGCAGGCCGTGATGCGTCGATACGATGTCATCGCCGAGATCTGCGACTATATGCTGGAACTCGGCTGGAAGCCCTATCAGAACGACCACGAGGATGCGAACGGCCAGTTCGAGATGAACTGGGAATATGACGATGTCCTGAAGACCGCTGACAAGCACTCTTTCTTCAAGTTCATGGTCAAATCGGTCGCCGAAAAGCACGGCCTTCGCGCCACCTTCATGCCGAAGCCCTTCAAGGGCCTGACCGGAAACGGATGCCATGCGCACATCTCGGTCTGGGACGTCGATGGCAGGGTAAACGCCTTCGCGGACAAGGAAATGGCCTTTGGGCTGTCGGCTCAGGGTAAAACCTTCCTTGGCGGCATCATGAAGCATGCCTCGGCGCTGGCCGCGATCACCAATCCGACGGTCAATTCCTACAAGCGCATCAACGCGCCGCGCACCACCTCGGGCGCGACATGGTCGCCGAACACCGTGACGTGGACGGGCAACAACCGCACTCACATGGTGCGCGTGCCGGGACCGGGGCGCTTCGAGCTGCGCCTGCCGGACGGCGCGGTCAATCCATACCTCCTACAGGCGATCATCATTGCGGCCGGCCTCGACGGCATCCGCAGCCAGGCGGACCCAGGCCAGCATTATGATATCGATATGTACGCCGAGGGCCACCTGGTGAAGGATGCGCCGCGCCTGCCGCTCAACCTGCTCGATGCGCTGCGCGCCTTTGATGCCGACGAGGGCTTGAAGGCGGCAATCGGGGCTGAGTTTTCCTCCGCCTATCTCAAGCTCAAGCACCTGGAATGGAATGCCTACTGCTCGCATTTCACCCAGTGGGAACGCGACAGCACGCTCGACATCTGAGCAGCCGGACCGACGTCTTCGCCATGCCGGGTTGAACAGCTCGGCATGACCGGACTCTCTGTACCTGAAAGGGCGAAGGAAGAGACAGCATGAAGAGCTTCATACTTACCGTATCCTGCAAGTCGACGCGCGGCATCGTCGCAGCGATTTCGAGCTATCTGGCCGAGAAGGGCTGCAACATCGTCGACTCCAGCCAGTTCGACGATCTCGATACCGGCAAGTTCTTCATGCGCGTCAGCTTCATTTCGGAGGAAGGACTTTCCGGTTCCGCAATCAGCGCCGATTTTGCCGCCGTCGCCGCGCCCTTCGCCATGGAATACGAATTCCACGACAGCGAGAGCCGCATGAAGGTGCTGTTGATGGTGTCGCGCTTCGGCCATTGCCTCAACGACCTGCTCTACCGCTGGAAGATCGGCGCCCTGCCGATCGACATCGTCGGCGTCGTCTCCAACCATTTCGACTACCAGAAGGTCGTGGTCAATCATGACATCCCCTTCCACCACATCAAGGTGACCAAGGAGAACAAGCCGCAGGCCGAAGCCCAGCTCGTCGATCTCGTCGAGCAGACCGGCACCGAACTGATCGTGCTTGCCCGCTACATGCAGGTTCTCTCCGATCAGCTCTGCAAGCAGATGTCAGGCAAGATCATCAACATCCACCACTCCTTCCTGCCGAGCTTCAAGGGCGCCAACCCCTACAAGCAGGCCTACCAGCGCGGCGTCAAGCTGATCGGCGCAACCGCCCATTACGTCACCGCCGACCTCGACGAAGGCCCGATCATCGAGCAGGACACCGCCCGCATCACCCATGCGCAGTCGCCCGACGACTATGTCTCGATCGGCCGCGACGTCGAAAGCCAGGTGCTGGCGCGCGCCATTCACGCCCATATCCATCACCGCACCTTCATCAACGGCAATCGCACCGTCGTCTTCCCGGCGAGCCCCGGAAGCTACGCCTCAGAACGCATGGGCTGAGAGATGGGCGAGGTCATCGACGGCAAACTTGTTGCTGCATCCGTAATCGAGACGGTCAAGAGTGCGACGGCAGCGCTGGAAAAGATGAGCGGCGTCACGACAGGCCTTGCGGTCATCATCGTCGGCGACGATCCGGCAAGCCACGCCTATGTCGGCTCCAAGAGCCGCATGGCCAAGGAATGTGGTTTCAAGTCCGTCCAGCACACGCTGCCGGCCGAGACGACACAGGAGGAGCTGGCAGGCCTCGTCGCCGCCCTCAATGCCGATCCATCGATCCACGGCATCCTGGTTCAATTGCCCTTGCCGAAGCCGCTCGACAGTGAGCCGATCATCCAGTCGATCCTGCCGGAAAAGGATGTCGATGGCCTCAGCGTCGTCAATGCCGGCAAGCTCGCCACCGGCGACCTGAAGACCGGGCTGGTCTCCTGCACGCCGGCCGGCGCCATGGTCTTCGTCCGCCGCACCCATGGCGAGGATCTCTCCGGGCTCAATGCCGTCGTCATTGGCCGTTCCAACCTGTTCGGCAAGCCGATGGCGCAATTGCTGCTCAACGCCAATGCGACGGTGACGATCGCTCACTCCAGAACCAGGAACCTCGCCGAGGTCTGCCGCAATGCCGATATTCTGGTCGCCGCCGTCGGCCGGCCGGAGATGGTCAATGCCGATTGGGTCAAGCCCGGCGCAACCGTTATCGACGTCGGCATCAATCGCGTCCCGGCCCCCGAAAGAGGCGAGGGCAAGACCCGGCTCGTCGGCGACGTCGCCTTCCGCGAAGTCTCCGAGATCGCCAGCACCATCACGCCGGTTCCAGGCGGTGTCGGTCCGATGACCATCGCCATGCTGATGGCCAACACCGTCATCGCCGCCCACCGGGCCGCAGGGCAGACGCCGCCAAAGTTTTGAGTGGAATGCCGTCTGGCGGGCTTGCCATGACGCGAAAGATTTATATAGTCAGGAAATAAATATTCCGTAGAGGAAATAAGAGGGAACGGAAATGGCTCTATCATGGCGTTTCTCCGCCTTGGCGGATCGGCATCGCGCTCTAGGATCGAAGCTCGAAGACTGGAGCGGTATGGGAACCGCCTGGACCTACGAGAAGGACATGTCGGAAGAGCATGTCGCGGTCCGCACCAAGGCCGGCATCATGGATGTCTCGGGGCTGAAGAAGGTGCATCTGGTCGGCCCGCACGCCATCGCCGTCCTCGACTACATCACGACCCGCGACCTGACGAAGATCTATCCCGGCCGCTCGGTTTACGCGACCATGCTGAACGACCGCGGCCACTTTACCGACGATTGCATCGTCTATCGCACCGGCCCGAATTCCTGGATGCTCGTGCATGGATCCGGCTCCGGTCACGAGGAAGTCGTCAAGCAGGCGGCGGGCCGCAATTGCGCGGTACTCTTCGACGACGACCTGCATGACCTGTCGCTTCAGGGTCCGCTTGCGGTCGACTACCTCGCCAAATATGTGCCCGGCATCCGCGACCTCAAATATTTCCACCACATGCAGACGACGCTGTTCGGCGCGCCCGTGATGATCTCGCGCACCGGCTATACCGGCGAGCGCGGCTACGAGATCTTCGTGCGCGGCCAGGACACCGTGATGGTCTGGGACAGGATCGTCTGGGAAGGCAAGGAGATGGGCATCATCCCCTGCTGCTTCTCGGTCCTCGACATGCTGCGCGTCGAAAGCTACCTGCTGTTCTACCCTTACGACAATTCGCAAATGTATCCCTTCGCCGACCAGCCGCCCGGCGACAGTCTCTGGGAACTCGGCCTCGATTTTACCGTCAGCCCCGGCAAGACGGGCTTCCGCGGCGCCGAGGAACATGCGCGCCTCAAGGGCAAGGAACGCTTCAAGATCTTCGGCATGCTGATTGACGCCGACGGACCGGCCGATCTCGGCGACGAGGTCTTTGCCGACGGCAAGAAGGTCGGCGTCATCACCTGCCCGAGCTATTCCTCACTGACCAAGAAATCCATGGCGATCGCTCGCCTCGACGTTGACAAGGCGGTGCACGGGACGAAACTCGAAGTCCGCGGCAAGACCGTCAAGGCAGGCGCCACCGCCCATACGCTTCCCTTCGACGATCCGGAGAAGAAGAAGAGGATTGCCGTAGGTTAGGGAGCACGCCAATGCTCGTTGCAGGCATCAAGAGCCGACCAGTCTATAGGGGCCTGACCATCCAGCCGCGCGCCCGGCGGCACATTTTCGCACTCGAAGGGGAGGGCGCCAAGGCTCTCCTCGATCAGCAGCCGGCGCTTGACGAAACGGCTCTTTCCCGCAGCGAGATTCTCTACGTCGCCCGCGGTTCTCGGGGGTCCGGCCTCGACGAGACGCTACGCCGGCTCGGCGCCGACATGTTCTTCACGGCGCCGACGATAGCAACGCTGCTCTTCCGGCTGAAGGGCTCGCTCGGGACGGCCCATATGGGCACTCGGCTTTATATCTCCGGCACGGAAGGCTTCATCGGCCAGGCGATGCTCGTGGCGCTTGATTACGGCATGGACCACGCCTCCATCGTCACCGAGCATCGCGGCTCGCTGGCCAGGCGGGTGCAATGCGTCCATTGCAAGGGCATCACGGACGACGTCACCACCAGCCCCTTCGCCTGCAGCCATTGCGGGCTGACGCTTCTCGTCCGCGATCACTATTCGCGGCGGCTCGCCGCATTCCAGGGCGTCAACATCGACGCGGAAGAGCCAGGCAGCGCGCCTCAGCCAGAGGAGTTGTTCCTTTGAGCGGCGGCACTGAAATTCCCGTGCGCGTAGCGCGGATCACTCCGATCGCCGAGCGTGTCAAGCGTTTCCGCTTCGAGCGACTGGATGGCAAGCCGATGCCCTATTTTTCCGGCGGCGCCCATATTATCGTCTCGATGAACGATGGCGGCCATATGCGCCGCAATGCCTATTCGCTGATGTCGCCGCCGCATGATTGCGCGGCCTATGAGATCAGCGTGCTGCATGTCGAGGATTCACGCGGCGGCTCGACCTTCATGCATGAGAAGGTCAACGAAGGCGACGAGCTGAAGGTCAGCTATCCCGTCAACCTGTTCCAGCCGGATTGGCGCGGGCGCAAGCATCTTCTGGTCGCCGGCGGCATCGGCATTACTCCCTTCATCGCGATGATGGAGCAATTTTCCCGCGAAGGCGCCGCCTTCGAGCTCCATTACGCCATCCGAACACGCGACCGCGGCGCCTACTGGCGGGAACTCCTGGAGCGCTACGGTCCGCATCGCATCAAGATCTATTGCGACGCGGAAGGCGGCGCCATCCCGCTGACGCGTCTGCTCGAGTGCCAGCCGCTCGGCACACATCTCTATGTCTGCGGCCCCTCCGGCATGATCGACGGCGTGATGAAAGCAGGGCTCGATGCCGGCTGGCCGGAGCAGAACCTGCATTCGGAACGGTTTCTTTCCTCTCTGCCCGGGAAGCCCTTCACGATCGAGCTTCTACGCTCCGGCAAGACTGTGAGGGTCGGCCATCACGAAAGCATGCTGGAGGCGATCGAGGCGGCCGGCGTCGACGCCCCCTTCCTCTGTCGCGGCGGCGCCTGCGGTCAATGCGAAACGGCGGTCGCCGTCTGTGAGGGCAAACTGCTGCACAACGACGTCTATCTGACAAGCGAAGAAAAGGCATCCGGCAGCAAGGTGATGATCTGTGTTTCCCGCTTCGAGGGAAACACGCTGCATCTTGATCTCTGACGGCATTGAAAAAGGAGACCGGACATGGCAATCGCCTTCAAGCAAGAAACATTCCGGGACGATTTCAGTTATCGGAACAGCCCCGGAAACATCCGCCGTTTCCCGTTTCCGTTCGACCGCGACGAATACATGTATTCGGTCAACATGGAGCCGCATGTGCGCGGCCGGGCGGGCACCGTCTACGAAAACCTGATCGATGTTGACGAGCATTACGTCGCCGAGATGCACGATCGGGCGCTGGTGCTGAAGGAAGATCCGCTGCGCTATCAGGCGCTGCCGCACATGATGAGCGCGCAATGGGACACGCTCGAACTTTTGATGGAAGAGCAGGCGGCGGGTTACCCCGACCATTTCACATTGATCCGCAACGGCGACCAGTGGCGCTGGATCAACCGGCCGCTCGGCATAGACGACCGCTTCACCTTCGGCGATGCTTCGACGCTGCCCTATGAGCCCTTCGAATATATCACCCGCCAGGCCCAGGGCGATTTCTGCATCGTCGATCAGCGCGACGGCAATCTGTGGATGGATGCCGGCATGGTGACGACGCAGGCCGACTGGTCGCTCGATTTCGATATCGGCATGAATTTCATGGAGTGGCACGGGCCGGTGCCGCTCGCCCATCAGATCGGCGTCTTCGACCGGGCGCTGAAATTCCTTCTGAACCTTCAGCAGGGCAAGCCAACGCGGCGTTTCAACTGGACGATGACAATTAATCCGCGGCTCGACACCAGCCCGGAGAATTATCACAAATGGGGTCCCGACCGCACGACGGTGACGCCTGACAATGTCGGCGAGAAGGTGCATCTGCGGGTCGAGCTGCAAAGCCTCTGGCGCCTGCCGCGCTCCAACGCCATCCTTTTTGTCATCCGCTGCTATCTGATGAACATGGAAGAACTCGTCACCGTGCCGAAATGGGCGCGGCGCTTCCCGCGGGTGCTGAAGACGCTGCCGCCGGAACTCATCGACTATAAGGGCCTCACCCGCTACCGCGAGACCACGATCGACTGGCTTTCCAAATATGACGACGGGGCTCCGACCAGCCCCGGTATTTATCCGGATTGAGAGAAATGCCGTAACATTTTGAATTTCTGGATAATTACATCTTCCTTCGATTTCAATTCGAGGAGTTATCCAGGAGACGATGCCTATAATCAAGAGGGGAATGCTTCATGACAAGAGTAGCCGTGATCGGTGCCGGTCCTTCCGGGCTTGCGCAGCTGCGCGCCTTTCAATCGGCTGCCCAGAAGGGCGCCGAAATCCCGCAGATTGTCTGCTTCGAAAAGCAGTCGGACTGGGGCGGACTCTGGAACTATACCTGGCGCACCGGCCTCGACGAATATGGCGAACCGGTCCATGGCAGCATGTATCGCTATCTCTGGTCGAACGGCCCGAAGGAATGCCTCGAATTCGCCGACTATTCCTTCGAGGAGCATTTCGGCAAACCGATCGCCTCCTATCCGCCGCGCGCCGTGCTCTGGGACTATATCAAGGGCCGCGTCGAGAAGGCGAATGTCCGCCATTGGGTGCGCTTCAGCACGCCGGTGCGCATGGTCCGCTTCGATGAGGCCACGAAGAAATTCACGGTGACGGCGCATAACCGTGTCGAAGACCGGATGTATGACGAGGAATTCGACTATGTCGTCGTTGCATCAGGTCACTTCTCGACACCGAACGTGCCCTATTTCGAGGGCGTAAAGACCTTCAACGGACGCGTCCTGCACGCCCATGATTTCCGCGACGCGCTCGAGTTCAAGGGCAAGGACATCCTGATCGTCGGCCGCAGTTATTCGGCCGAAGATATCGGTTCTCAGTGCTGGAAATACGGCGCGAAATCGGTGACGACGAGCTACCGTTCAAAGCCGATGGGCTTTAAGTGGCCGGAGAATTTCGAAGAACGGCCGCTGCTGACCAGGCTCGAAAACCGCACGGCGCATTTCCTCGACGGCTCGAGTAAGGAGGTCGACGCCCTGATCCTCTGCACCGGATACCAGCACCATTTCCCCTTCCTGCCCGACGATCTCCGCCTGAAGACCGCCAACCGCCTGTGGGCCGACAGCCTCTACAAGGGCGTGATCTTCGATAAGAACCCGCAGCTCTTCTATATCGGCATGCAGGACCAGTTCTACACTTTCAACATGTTCGACGTGCAGGCCTGGTGGGCGCGCGACGTGATGATGGGCCGCATCACCCTGCCCCCGGAAGAGGAATTGAAGGCGAACTTCGACATGTGGAGGGCGCGCGAGGAGACGCTCGAGGATGCCGAGCAGATGATCTGGTATCAGGGCGATTACGTGAAGGAACTGCTCGCCGAGACCGATTATCCCTCCTTCGACATCGAAGGCACCAACCGGACCTTCATGGAATGGGAACATCACAAGGCACACAACATCATGGGCTTCCGCGATCATGCCTATCGGTCGCTGATGACCGGCAACATGTCGCCGAAGCATCATACGCCGTGGGTCGAGGCGCTCGACGATTCCATGGAGGAATATCTGCGCAACTGATGGCGGGGATGCCGCATATTTATTAGGTCCGAATCGATTTTCGGATAAAATCATTCGGCAAATTCAAAGTGCTACGGCCCCGCATGGCAGGAAGAGAGCCGTTCGTCGCGGCTCCTCCAACGTTTAAAGTGAAGTGAGTAATCCAATTCGCAACTCCTCCTTTCGAGCGAGGCCTTCATGGATTTCCAAACAAGCATTCTCGGGCGCATGAGCGGTTTTCTTTACCGCTGCCGCGCCGACGAAAGCTACACGATGCTTGAGATGACCAACGGCATCGAGCGCATTTTCGGTTACCCCGTCGACGAAATCATCGGCAACAGGACACGGACTTTCACCTCGATCATGTACGAGGAAGACGTGCCTTTGATGGACGAGGTAGTCGGGCGGGCGCTCGAGCAGCGGACGGACTGGACGATGGAATACCGCATCCGCCACGCCAAGGGCCATCTTATTTGGGTGACCGAGACCGGTGGCGGAATCTGGGACGAGAAGGGTGAACTTCTCTATCTCGAGGGCAGCATCATCAATATCGAATCGCTCTATCAGCGAATCGACGAACAGACCGCCGACATGCGCGTCACCGCCTCGAAAACCAACGAGATCCTGCAGTCGCTGCGCTATCTCAAGCTGCTCG
The DNA here is from genome assembly GCF_014193135.1 of Rhizobium sp. BK049. Lineage (NCBI taxonomy): Bacteria > Pseudomonadati > Pseudomonadota > Alphaproteobacteria > Hyphomicrobiales > Rhizobiaceae > Rhizobium > Rhizobium sp. BK049. The sequence continues at coordinate 62,030 of NZ_JACHYV010000011.1, read as the reverse complement.
CCGTCAATGCTGGCATCGAGGCCGCGCGCGCCGGGACCGCCGGATCGGGCTTTGCGGTGCTTGCCGCCGAGATGCGAACGCTCGCCAACTCCTCGGAAGAGGCCGCACGCGCCATTTCCGACGCCCAACGAAAGGCGCAAGGCTGATCGTTACCCAAGCGATGGTTGAATTTGCGGCTCACGATGAAGGCCGTCCGGTTAACTATGTCGAGCATCTTCTAGTCGCGCTGTAATTCCAATGAGTTGGTACAATCCCGCCCGCGAAAAAGCTCGTGCCGTTGCAGGGAATGTTAAGGCCGCGTTAACCTTTTGTTAACCATACCGGCGGTAGACATGGTCAACGATTTCTTCACATAGATGACCAAAGTGCTAACAGACGCTCGCTCTATCCGCATCAAGGGCCGCTCTTTCCTGGCCGTCATGCTTTCCCCAGATCTGCCGATCGATGATTGGCTGACCAGACTGGACGATCTGGCTGCCCGTTCGGCCGGCTTTTTCCTGGGGCGGCCTGTCGTGCTCGATTTGTCGGACCTGCAAATCGACCGGCCGCAGCTGAAGGACCTCATCGCCGAACTTGCCAAGCGCAATGTCAGCATTATGGGGATTGAGGGCGCCCGGCCGTCGATTCTGGGCGCGGGCATGCCTCCGGCGCTGAAAGGCGGCCGCTCCGCCTCCGACATCGAGGTTCAGCCGAACGAGCCTGCCGATTCGGTGGCCAAGCCGGCAGCGACCGAGACCCGCCCGGTAACGACAACGCAATCCATCGTCATCAGGGAACCGGTGCGCTCGGGGCAGTCGGTGATCTTCCCGGAAGGCGACGTCACCATCGTTGGCTCGGTCGCCTCGGGCGCCGAGGTGATCGCCGGCGGCTCCGTCCATATCTACGGCGCGTTGCGCGGCCGAGCCATGGCGGGCTCCATCGGAAACGCATCGGCGCGAATCTTTTGCCGCAAGCTCGAGGCTGAGCTCGTCGCAATCGACGGCATCTACAAGATGGCGGAAGACATGGCCCCCAATCTTCGTGGACAGGCTGTTCAGCTCTGGCTCGAAGAGGACGCGATCATGGCGGAAAAACTGATCTGACTCGGCTGCGGCCACGGCAAAGGAGAGAGAAATGGGGAAAGTGATCGTCGTCACGTCAGGCAAGGGCGGGGTCGGAAAGACGACCTCGACCGCCGCATTGGGAGCGGCGCTGGCGCAACGCAATGAAAAGGTCGTCGTCGTCGATTTCGACGTCGGCTTGCGCAATCTCGACCTCGTGATGGGCGCCGAACGCAGGGTCGTCTACGACCTGATCAACGTCATCCAGGGCGACGCCAAGCTCACCCAGGCGCTGATCCGCGACAAGCGGTTGGAGACGCTGTTCCTGCTGCCGGCCTCTCAAACCCGCGACAAGGACAATCTGACAGCCGAGGGCGTCGAGCGCGTCATCAACGATCTGAAGCGCTACTTCGACTGGATCATCTGCGACAGCCCCGCCGGGATCGAGCGCGGCGCAACGCTTGCCATGCGCCATGCCGACGTCGCCGTCGTCGTCACCAATCCGGAAGTCTCGTCAGTGCGCGACTCCGATCGGATCATCGGCCTGCTCGATGCCAAGACCGCCAAGGCCGAACGCGGCGAGCGGATGGAAAAGCATCTGCTGCTCACCCGCTACGACGCCAACCGCGCCGAGCGCGGCGACATGCTGAAGGTCGACGACGTTCTGGAGATCCTCTCCATCCCGCTTCTAGGCATCGTGCCAGAGAGCATGGATGTGCTGCGCGCCTCCAACATCGGTGCCCCGGTGACGCTGGCGGAAAGCCGCAGCGCGGCTGCGATGGCTTATTTCGATGCCGCTCGCCGGCTCGCCGGCGAAACCTTGCCGATCACGATCCCCGAGGAAAAGCGCAATCTTTTCGGCAAGATCTTCGGACGGAGGGCAGCATGAACATCTTCCGTCTTTTCAACAAGCAGAGAACGGCACCCGCCGCCCGCGAACGCTTGCAGGTCCTCCTTGCGCACGAACGCTCATCGGCCGGATCGGACCTTGTTTCGCTGCTGCGCGAGGAAATCCTTGCGGTAATCGCAAAGCATGTTGAGCTCGACCACGACAAGGTGCAGGTGACGATCGACCGCAACGAGTTTGTCTCCACTCTGGAGATCGACGTCGAAATCCCGCTGAACGCAGCCGTACAGGCCGCTTGAGGCAAGATCCGGGAGACGACGGAGAACCGGTCGTCGTCTCCTGAACACGAAGTGGGTTACGATCGCGGGCGCGCCTTCTGCGGATCGTAATGCGAAAGCGGCACGATCGTCGCCGGCAGGCGCTTCTGGTGGCCGTCGAGCTTGCCGATCTCGACCTCGGTGCCCGGGCTCGCATGCATCACGTCGATACGGGCGAGCGCGATCGTCTTGCCGAGAACAGGCGAGCGCGTGGCGCTGGTGACGACGCCGATCTGGGCCCGGCCGATATGGATGCAGTCCCCATGGCCAACCGCCTCGTTGGCCTTGATATCAAGGCCGACGAGCAGATGGCGCGGATGCTCCTTGCGCCGGATCAGCGCTTCGCGGCCGATGAAATCGTCCTGCTTGGATTTCAGCGGCACGGTGAAGCCGATGCCAGCCTCGAACGGATCTGTCTGGTCGGTGAATTCGTGGTGGGCGAAGATCAGGCCCGCCTCGATGCGGACCATGTCGAGCGCTTCCAGCCCCATCGGCTTCAGCCCGTGTGGCTGGCCTGCCTCCCAGACGGCGTCGAACACCGTCAGCGCATCCTTCGGATGACAGAAGATCTCGTAGCCGAGTTCGCCGGTATAGCCGGTGCGCGAGACGACGACCGGGGCTCCCTCGAATCCGCCGATGCGGCCGACGGCGAAGCGGAACCATTCGAGTTCGCCGATCGCTGGCTGGCGCGGCGCGGTCCAGATGATCTCCTTCAGGATATCGCGACTCCTCGGGCCTTGCAGCGCGATATTGTGCAGTTGATCGGTCGATGAGCGAACCCAGGCCTTGAAGCCCTTCTTCTCGGCTTGCTGACGCAGCCATATGCCGCTGAAATCATCGCCGCCGATCCAGCGGAAGTTCTTGTCGCCGAGCCTGAAGAGCGTGCCGTCATCAATCATGCCGCCATTTTCGTAGCACATCGCGGAATAGACGACCTGGCCGGTCGAGAGTTTGCGAACGTCGCGCGTCACGCAGTATTGCAGCAGTTCCTCGGCGTCCGGGCCCGTCACTTCGAACTTTCGCAAGGGCGAGAGATCGATGACGGCGGCGCGCTCGCGGCAGGCCCAGTATTCCTCGACCGGACCTTCGGACGAGAAGCGGTTCGGCAGCCAGTAGCCGCGATATTCCGTAAAATCTCGCGTCAACGCCGAGAGGCGTGGATGGAAGGCGGTTTCGCGCGTCAGTTCGGCGTCGGCATCTGGGGTCATGCGATAGGCTACCGCTCGTGAGAATTTTTCTTTTCCGGAAAAGGTACGGACGTGGATATCCGTCGGATCCCAGCCGTTCGCCGCATCGATATCGTCAGGGCAGGACGATGAGACGCAGACGAGATCGGTCAGAGCCCGCATCAGCACGTAATCGCCGGGACGCGACCAGGGCTCGTCGAGATAGAGCTGGTTGTTGTGGTCGATATTGGTGTTGTAGAAATAGTTCAGCGCTTCCCAGCCCTTGCGCCCGGCAATACCGTAAGGTGCCAGCGCCGCGTTGAAGTTGTCCGTGCAGTTGACGTGGCCGGGATAACCCATGTCGTCGTAATAGCGTGAATTGCAGGCGGTCGCGAAAGCGTCGTGGCGGCCGACCGTATCCTGAACGACCTCGACCAGCGGCTCGAAGTCGCGGTCGAAGGCCTTGGATGGCAGGCCGGGCGTGGGATAGCTGCGGCCGAGCAGGGTGCGGGTGACGGTCGAATCGAGCGCAAGATCGAGCCCCTTGTCGACCTTGCGGGCGGCAAAGGCCTGGAAATCGGTGCACTGGCGCCCATAGACGTCGATGATCTGGATGAATTCGCCGGCGCGCACGAAATAGGCGGCGGCGCTCGCCGCCCGGATGCGAATATCCTCGATCGGATCGGCCGCCGGTTCCGGCAGGGCGGAGGCATAGTCGCGGATCAGCAGGCTGCGCTTGATCCGGATCTCGATCGGCGTCGCCGTGTCCTGCGCCTCTGGCGACATGACGCCGGCGGGTGCCGCAACGATCAGCAGACCCTTCATGGCAATCGTGAACTCTGCCCCGCTGCCCGGCGTCGATCCTGCCCCGAAGATGCGGAGCGCTCCGGCGGCTGCGAGATCGGCCCCGCGCCGCTGAAGTGCCGCGCGCGTGCGGGCAGCACTCTCATCCTCCGCCTGAAGAATGGCCTTCAAACCCTCGGCTGAATTGCTGAATGCCGTTCCGAGACCGGCTGCCTGGAAGCGACCTTTTTCGTCAAGGAAGGAGAGCTCACAAATCTGCCCGCCTTCGCTGTCGATGACGCTCACGCGGTCGCCCGCCTCCACGCGCACGACGACCGATCCGCCACCCTTTGCCCGGTAGCGTTCAGCGCCCTCCGGCAGGGCTGGAATACCGGGATAATGGACGAGGCTCGGAACGACCGTTCGAGGGCCTGGCATAATAGGATGAAGTTCTTGCATTCTACCCTCATGGGGATCGGCATGCCCTTCGGCATACACCCATACAGGTTACAAAATGCCTGTGGAAAGTAAAGTGATGTTGACTAAAAAGAAAATATCTTCACTATGCATCAAGAGTTGAGACTCGGAGAATCCGTCGGGAGCGCGGATCGCCAAAATCATCCGAGCGGGCTTGAGACGGTCAGGGAGACACGTTCAGGGAGACGTACAGAGATACGTCCGGAACAATCGAATGGGGAATTTCACCGATGACAGATATTGTGGAGGCCGGAATTGCATCCGGCACCGAAGGTAAGCTTATACGCGCGCTCGACTGGAAGGGCGCATTCTGGGTGGCTGCGGGCGTGCCGCCGCTCGTTCTCTTCTCCATCGGCGGCATCGCAGGCACGACGGGCAAGCTCGCCTTCGTCGTCTGGATCATCTCGATGGTGATGGGTTTCCTGCAATCCTTCACCTATGCCGAGATCGCCGGCATGTTCGGCAACAAATCCGGCGGGGCCTCCGTCTACGGCGCCACCGCCTGGCTGCGCTATTCGAAATTCATCGCGCCGCTGTCGGTCTGGTGCAACTGGTTTGCCTGGTCGCCGGTGCTTTCGCTCGGCTGCGCCATCGCCGCCGGCTACATTCTCAATGCATTTTTCCCGATTCCGGCAGCCGATTCGCAAATGGTCCTCGACTGGATCGCCGCGCATGCCGCTTCCGTTGCGGCCGACAGCCCCCGCGTCGCCGAATATATTGCAGCCCATGCCGGCACGACGCCTGATGATGCCGTCAAGGCGCTGCTCGGCGCCGACGGCGTCGCCGCTCTGACGCCGGCGATCCGCAGCTGGTCGCTCGCAAGCTTCAGCATCCCATACCTCGCCACCGCCAACATCAACGCCACCTTCTTCATCGGCGGCATCCTGATGCTGATCATCTTCGCGATCCAGCATCGCGGCATCTCGGAAACCGCAAGCGTGCAGAAGTGGCTGGCGATCATCGTGCTGGTGCCGCTGCTGATCATCGGCCTCTACCCGATCATCAGCGGCCAGGTGGTCGCCGCCAACGTCACCGGCCTCTTGCCGCCGACCGCCGCCTATACTGCCTCCGACGGCACCTGGAGCAATGGCGGCTGGACGCTGTTTCTCGGCGGCCTCTACATCGCCGCCTGGTCGACCTACGGCTTCGAGACGGCGGTCTGCTACACCCGGGAACTGAAGAACCCGAAGACCGATACCTTCAAGGCGATCTTCTATTCCGGCCTGGCCTGCTGCCTGTTCTTCTTCCTGGTGCCATTCGCCTTCCAGGGCGTTCTCGGCCATGCCGGTATGCTCGCCCCGGGCATCGTCGACGGCACGGGCGTTGCCGAAGCGCTCGGCGGCCTGATCGGCGCCGGCCGGGTGATCACCCAGCTGCTCGTCGTATTGATGATCCTGGCGCTCTTCCTCGCCATCATGACGGCGATGGCCGGCTCGTCGCGCACGCTCTACCAGGGTTCGAAGGATGGCTGGCTGCCGAAATATCTCGACCATGCCAACGAGCACGGCGCCCCGACGCGGGCCATGTGGACCGACTTCGCCTTCAACCTCTTCCTTCTGGCGATCGCTTCGGATGCCGGCGGCTATTTCTTCGTGCTTGCCGTCTCGAATGTCGGCTACATCATCTTCAATTTCCTGAACCTCAATTCCGGCTGGATCCACCGGATAGATTCCGGCCATATCGAACGCCCCTGGAAGGCGCCGAGCTGGCTGATCGGCCTCAACACCGTGCTCGCCTTTGTCAACGCGCTCTTCCTCGGCGCCGGCGCCAAGGTCTGGGGTTACTCCAATGCGCTCTGGGTCGGCTTCATCTTCGCCGCCCTGATCCTGCCGGTCTTCGCCTATCGCCACTATGTCCGCGACGGCGGCAAGTTCCCGGCAGGCGCGATGGAGGATCTCGGCCTCATCGGCCAGGATCTCGGCGTCAAGAAAGCCGGCATGCTGCCCTATCTCGCACTTGTCGGCGGCCTGGCAATCGTCCTTTTCGCCAACTGGTTCTTTCAGCTTCCGGCTTAAAATCGCCTCCCAAGCAGAAAAGCCGCCAAGCCGCCATGGAAACATGGCGGCTTTTTCATGCGCTGATTCCTTGATTTGATCCGATGAGGGTCAGCCGATCCGACCTAGGGGCAAACCCATTCCACCACCGTCAGACAATGGTCTCGCCGCCGTCGACGACGAGAATCTGCCCGGTCATGTAGGACGAACGGTCCGAGACCAGGAAGAGAATGGGCTCGGCGATTTCAGAGACATCAGCCCAGCGTCCGAGCGGCACCTTCTCGGCGACATAGGCCTCGATCGCGCCGCGGCCGCCCATCTGGGCGATGAAGGGTTCGTTGAACGGCGTATCCACCCAGCCCGGGCAGAGCGCGTTGACGCGGATGCCGAACCTGGCGTAGTCGCCGGCCATCTGCCGGGTCATCGCGATGACCGCATGTTTTGTCGTCGTATAGGCGATCATCTCGCGATCGTAGAGTACGCCCGACGAGGAAGAGGTGTTGAGGATGACGCCGCGGCCCGCCTTCTTCATCAGCGGCATGACGAAGCGAGCCGCCATGAAATGCGCTCGGACATTCAGGCTCCAGGACCTGTCGAAACCCTCGACAGCGACCTGCTCCAGATCGCCCGCCACCTGTGCGCCGGCGTGATTGTGGAGGATGTCTATCCGGCCGTGACGTTCGGCGACCGCAGCGATGCCGGCTTCGAGTGCCGTGTCGTCGGTGACGTCGAGAACAAGGCACTCAGCCCTGCCGCCGGCGGCCTCAATCCGGCCGACGGTTTCGGCGGCACTGGCGGCATTCAGGTCGGCCACGACGACGAAAGCACCTTCTCCTGCCATAATCTGCGCGCCGGCCTGGCCGATGCCCGAGCCCGCTCCGGTGACGATCGCGACGCGATTTTCAAGAATCATTGGTGTTTCCCGTTCAGTTTGTTGTTTTCTCGCGCATCAGAAAGCGCGCGATGAGGATTAGTCCCAGCGATGCGACAAGCACCATCGTGGCGATGGCGTTGATCTCCGGCGTCACGCCACGACGGATCGAGGCGAAGACATAAATCGGCAGTGTCGTGTTCGAACCTGCGACGAAAAAGGCGATGATGAAATCGTCAAAGGAGAAGGTGAAGGCGAGCAGAAAGCCGGCCAGGATTGACGGCAGGATCTGCGGCAGCACAATCTGGCGAAAAGTGGTGAAAGGCGTGGCGTAGAGATCGCTCGACGCTTCGACGATGTCACGGCCTAGGCTGGCGATGCGTGCTTTGACGATCATTGTCACCAGCGCCATGGTGAAGAGGCCGTGGGCGGCGATGATCGAGCCATAGCCGAGTGATAGCTTCGGCGCCTGTTCGCCTGGCCAGACGGCGGCAATCAGCGGATTGACGAAGCCGAAGACCTCGACCAGCGCCACCAGCGTCGCAATGCCGATAACGACGCCGGGAACGACGATCGCCGCAGCAAACAGCCCGTCGAAGACCGCTCGCGCCCGGGCGCCGAGCCGCTCCATGCCGATCGCCGCCATCGTGCCGAAAATGGCCGCCAGCCCGGCACTGGTAAAGGCGATGGCCAGGCTGTTCTGCAGCGCTTCCATCAGGAAGGTGTTGGCAAGCGCCTTGCCATACCATTGCGTCGAGAAGCCGGTGAAATCGCTGGCATTGCGGCCGGCATTAAAGGAGAACAGCACGACAAGGGCAATCGGCGTATAGAGGAACAGGTAGACTGCGGTGACCAGCGCGCGCATCAGACGAGATCCACTTGGCGGGTACCGGCAACGCGCCAGGCGATGCGCATGGCAATCAACAGCACGATGACAACGACAACGACGAGAGTGACGGCGATCGCAGAGCCGAACGGCCAATTGCGCGACTGCAGGAAGAGATCAACCAGCGCATTGCCGATGAAGAAGACTTTGCCGCCGCCAAGCAACTGCGGGATCAAATATTCGCCAAGCAGCAGGATGGTGACGAGGGCGATGCCGGTCATCACGCCAGGAAGCGACAGCGGCAGCGTGATGCCGAAAAAGGTCGAAAGCGGCCGCGCGCCGAGATCGGCGGAGGCCTCCAGAAGGCGGCGGTCGAGCTTTTCGAGGCTGACATAGATCGGCATGATCATCAGCGGCAGGTAGCCGTAGACGATGCCGAGCAGCACGGCGCCCGGTGTGTTCAGCAGCCTGACATTTTCGATGCCGACCATCTCCAAGAGATGCGGAATGCCGCGCGCGCCCAAGATGTACATCCAGGCGTAGGTGCGCACGAGAAGGCTCGTCCAGAAGGGCACGACGACAAGGGAGACCAGCAGCAGCTGGTATTTGGCGCTCGCCTTGACGGCGAGGTAATAAGCAACCGGATAGGCGACGAGCAGGCAGGCGAAAGCGCCGATCGGCGCAAGGATCAGCGTGTTCTTGAAGGCTGCGGCGCGCGAACCGAGATTGGCAAACTGCGCAAAGGTAAAAGCCGCCTGATAACCACCTTCGGGCGCCCGCTCGCCGAAGGCAAATACGATGATGGCGATGAAGGGCAGCACCAGGAACACGAACAGCCAGATGCTGGCCGGACCGACAAGAGCCGCGGTGACAAGGCGCCGATTGGTTTCAGGAGCAAAAGGCATCGAAAGGTTCTTTATCCGCCGATTCTAGGCACGAGACCGGCCCCCTCGCGCCAAGGCGGTGGGGCCGGAGTTGGGAACGGCGATCAAGCCGACTTGAAACGCGCCATCAGCTCCGCCCGGCCTGGATCGGTCAACGTCACCGCCGCGCCGAATTCCAGCGGCGTCAATGAAGCCTCGTCCGGATAGACGATCTTGTTCGCCGTGATCTCCTCGGCAGCAGCGCGATGACCCGGCTGTCAGTCGTCGGTGCACCATTGGCGACGTGCTCCTTGACGGCATTGGCCGGATCCATGAGGTAGTTGAGCAGCGCGTAACCCGCCGCCTTGTTCGGCGCGTCCTTCGGGATTGCGTAATAGTCGGTCCAGATTTCGCCGCCGTCGGTGCCAAGCACATAGGCGATCTCGGGAACGTCTCGGTTGAGCTGCGCCCCGTCATTGGTCCAGCACATGGTGAGCCAGGCGTCGGTGGCGCGCATGGCCGGTTGGTAGTCGCTGTTGATGGCGAAAAGGTGCGGTTTGACTTTAATCAGCAGTTCCTCGGCCTTGGCGAGTTCGTCCGCCTTGATCGAATTGAAATCGTAGCCGAGCGACACCAGCGCGCTGCCGATCGTCGTCAACTGATAGTCGTGCACCATCGCGCGACCGTCGGCTTCCGTCTGGGCGATGTCAAAGAAGTCCTTCCAGCTCGAAAGCTTGGTCTTGATCTTCGCGGTATTGACCGAGAACCCGGTCGTACCCCAGTTCTTCGGCACGGCATAGGTCTTGCCGTCGATCATGCCTTCCTTGGTGAAGCGCGGATTTTCCGTCGCTTGGCTGAAATTCGGGATCTTGGAGAGATCGAGTTCGTCGATCAGGCCGAGCTTGTGGTAGGTGGAGATCGTGTAGTTGGTCGGCACGAAGAGTGACCACCCGGAGGCGCCCGCCTGGAGCTTGGCCAGCATTTCCTCGTTGGAGCCGAAGACGTTGACCTCGACGGCAACGCCGGTCGCCGCCTTGAAATTCTCGAAGGTCGCAGGGTCGTGGTAATTCGGCCAGGTGGCGATCGACATCTGGGTCCCGAGGTCCTCGGCGTAGGCGGGCGTCGACAGGGCACCCGGGAAACGCGACAGCACGGCGGTCGCAAGCCCGAGGCCGGTGACGCCGAGGAAGTGGCGGCGGCTGACGGAGCCGCGCTTCAGGCGCATGAACTCGTCCATGAAGCCTTCAGGCGTAATAGGCAGATGATCCTTGTAGTCCTTGCTCATGATGCTGTTCCCTTGTTCTGGTTTATGCATTCGGTGCTTGTGAAACTTGGGGTGAAGAAACCTCGCCTGGAAAAACGTGAGCCATATCGGGATCGAAGCCGAGGAAAACCGCTTCACCTGGCTCGACCAGATCGCTCTCATTCATGCTGCGCCGGTCGGCGGTGACGAGGAAATCGCCGAGACCCGGAACAGTGACGGCATATTCGGCCGAGGAGCCGAGGAAGATGCGGTGCGTGACCGTGCCGGCAAAGGACGTGCTGCCGACCGCAGCCCGCGTCAACCGGATCGCCTCGGGACGGATCGCAACGATCACGTCGCCCGTCGCAAGGCCAGGGCGGGCAATGGCTGCAAGCGCCGAACCGTCGCCAAGGCGCAGCGTCGTGCCACCGGTTTCCATCGTCGCACCGATCCGGTTGGTCTTGCCGACGAAATCGGCGACGAAAAGATCGGCCGGGCGGTCGTAGACCTCTTGCGGCGTACCGAGCTGACGAATGCGCCCGGCGCTCATGACGCAGACGACGTCCGCCATCGACAGCGCTTCTTCCTGATCGTGGGTGACGAGCACGAAGGTGATGCCGAGTTCGCGCTGCAACGTCTGCAATTCGATCTGCATGGCCGAGCGCAGCTTCTTGTCGAGCGCGGCCAGCGGCTCGTCAAGCAGCAGCACCGAAGGCCGGTTGACGATCGCGCGCGCCAAGGCCACCCGCTGCTGCTGGCCGCCGGACATCTCGTGGATGCGCCGCTTGGCGAAACCGCCAAGCCGCACCATCTCGAGCGCTTCTGCCGCGCGGCGATTGATCTCGGCCGCCGCAATCCTTGGCCGCATCTGCCGCAAGCCATAGGCGACGTTCTGTTCGACGTTGAAATGCGGAAACAGGGCATAATGCTGGAAGACCATGTTGACGGGGCGGCGATAGGCCGGAACGCCGTTCATCTCCCGGCCGTCGATCAGCACGGCGCCCTCGCTCGGCTGCTCAAAGCCGCCGATCATGCGCAGACACGTGGTCTTGCCGCAGCCGGAAGGGCCGAGCAGAGCGAGAAAAGCCCCCTTCGGTACATTCAGATTTATGTCGGTCACGGCGGTCACCGCGCCATAATTCTTGGTGACCGAACGGAATTCGATATCGTTCGTCGAAGCGGATGCCACGCGTCTGTTCCCTGCGGTTGGTTGGTATGGGCAGTCTAGCGCTGCCTTTTTGCCACCGTCGTTGGGGAAACAGTAAGCCAGGGCCGTCGGCGCGGTATATACCCCGAAAGAGGTATTCTGCCTCACATCTCTTCGTGGAAGGTGTATATGAAACTTAGCGTATTCCTGCTGAGACGGTTTGGAGAGGCTATCGATGAGCATTGATCTCGAGGCGCTGTTTCAGGCTTTCGACGTCACCGTCGGAAAGCCCGCCATGGCGGATGCGGAGTTTGGTGAGACTTTCCGCCGGATGATGGCGGCGCTGGTGCGCTTCGATTATGTCGTGGTTTTTGCCTATCGCGGCAAGGAGCGGCCGATTGATCTCTACAGCACCTTCGATCCAGAGGAAAACGTCGTTTTCGTCACCCTCTATCAGGTTGGTCCGTACCTGCTCGATCCATTTTACCATACCGCCCGCGCGCGCCGCCCGGGCGTCTTCCGCATGCGCGAGCTGGCGCCCGACCGCTTCTTCTCCAGCGAATATTACCGGAGCTATTATGTCCAGACGGGACTTGCCGAGGAGATCGGCTTCTTCGTGACACTCGACCACGATATCACCGTCGTGCTGTCGCTGATGCGCCGGGAAAAGACCGGCCCGTTTCCGCCGGCTGAATTCGCGCTTCTGAAAAAGGCCGAACCTTTGGTGGCGAGCCTTGTCCGGCATTTCTGGCCGCGGCTCGGCGCCCGCTTCGACGCGCAACGCGATGCCGGCTTGCGAAAGGGGAGGAAAAGCGGTGCGGCGGCGCAGGCGCTGCAGCCGGCCGACACTGTCTGGCGCGACCTCAAGTTGACGAGCCGCGAAACCGCGATCGTCGATCTGGTATTGCAGGGACATTCCTCGGAATCGATCGGCCTCAGGCTCAACATCTCGACGGGCACGGTGAAGGTCCATCGCCGCAACGTCTACCGCAAGCTCGGCATCTCCTCGCAGACGCAGCTTTTATCGATCTACCTGAAGACAATCGGCAGCACGGGCGACCGACCAGCAGCCCAAAGCACGAGTCGATAAGCCTCGACCCGGACGGCCTGTCCGCTTCGGCATGAAGCAGACAGGCTTCGTTCAGTTGCGGCCGGAGGGCTCAGCGGCCGCCTTCGATCTTGCGGTGGCGCTGGTTGATGCCGCCCTTGCCGTAGGGATAGTCCAGAGGTTGCGGGGCGCTGACCTCGTTGAGCTTCGCCATCTCCTCCTTGGAGAGTTCGACCTTCATCGCGCCGAGATTGTCGGCGAGCTGTTCGGGGGTGCGGGCGCCGAGGATGACCGAGGTCACGGCCGGCTGCGCCGCCGTCCAGGCGAGCGCCACCTGCGCCATGCTGACGCCGCGGGCTCTGGCGATCTCCTCGACCGCGCCGATGATCGCCCAGGTGCGTTCCTGAGCGTTGCGCGGCGCATATGATTCGCTACCGCGATTGGGATTCTCGCCAAGGCGGGTGGCGCCGGTCGGCATCTCGTCCCGCTTGTACTTGCCGGTGAGCCAGCCGCCGCCGAGCGGCGACCACGGCAGGAGACCCATGCCGGCATCCTGGCAGGCCGCGACGATTTCGAGCTCGATGTCGCGCGCCAACAGGCTGTATTGCGGCTGCAGCGTCACCGGACGGGTATAACCCCGCGCCTTGGCGATCTCCGAAGCCTTGGCGATATGCCAGCCGACATAATTGGAGAAGCCGTAATAGCCGATCTTGCCTGATGAAACCGCATCGTCGAGGAAGCGCAGCGTCTCTTCGATCGGCGTCAGCGCGTCCCAGGCATGCATCTGGTAGAGGTCGATCTGCTCGAGGCCGAGGCGGCGCAGCGAGTCGTCGAGCGCCTGGCCGAGATGCCGGCGCGACAGGCCGATATCGTTGGGTCCGTTGCCCATCGGAAAACGCCCCTTGGTGGCGACGATCGCCTGGCGGGCCTCAGTCGGGCGCGCCTTCAGCCAGCGGCCGATGATCTCTTCCGACTTGCCGGCACTGTAGACGTCGGCGGTGTCGATGAAATTGCCGCCCCAGGCGAAATAATCGTCGAGCAGCTTGTGCGAGGCCGCTTCGTCGGCCTCCGCGCCAAAGGTCATGGTGCCGAGGCAATAGGCGGTGACGACGGTCCCGCTCGGACCGAGCTTGCGATAATCCATGTCTTCCTCCTCATGCGGATACCCGCGGCCGACGCGCAAAATCGTCGGGGTAGAAGCCGGGGCTCCTGCAATCAATGACAATATCGTGCTTGAAGCGGCCTCTGCCGCCGGATGAGGTATAGCGCCCCAAGCTGGGGTAGCGCGGGGGCGAGTGCAGAATAGCCAATCCCGCCCGTGCGACAAGTGGGAAAAAATATTTCCGACAACGTTTACGGATTTTGCCGAAACAGAGCAGCGATCAGATCGGCGGCGGCAACACCGGTCTCATAGGCGCCATGTGCCGTCGAATAACGGGCGCGCGAACAGGCTTCGCCGGCAAAGAAAATCCGCCCGTCATGCGGTGCGGCAAGGACCCCGCGCAGATCGGAGGCGCCGGGTTCCGCATAGGAATAGGAACCGCCGATATGAGGCGTCGCGGCCCAAGCCGAGACCGCCGCCATCGACAGCTGCTTGCGGATGTCGGCGCCGAATTGTGCCGCCAGCTCGTCCGCGGCGAAGGAGAAGGCAGCCTCCGCTCCCGCCCGCTCCAGATCATGCGCGAGATCGCCGGCAAAATAAGCTTCGACGACTGGAGCGCCGAACGGCCGCAGCTGATAGGTGCCGGTCGCACCGCGACTGGTCGAGCCGAGCATATGCGTATCCGCCGGCATTGCCTCCGGATCGGCGAGGCCGAGGAAAAGCTTGTCGGCAAGCCCCAGCGGCAAACGAGCTGCCGCTTCGATCTTGTCGGGCAGGGGAGGATCGAAGGCGATCCTGCCGGCGGCAAGCACGTTCGTGGAAACAGTGACGAGCACAGTCCGGGCGGTGATCAATCCCTGGCTCGTCTCGATGCTGATACGGCCGGCATGGCGGTGGTCGACTCGTCTTGCTTCAACGCCAAACCTTGTCCGGAGCGGCGCACCATAAAGCGCGATCAATGTTCCGTAGCCCTGCCGCACACGCCAGTCGGGACCGGCGCCCGGATCATACCTGTTGTAGTCGGCGATCGACGAGCGCTCCAATTCTGCGCCGGTGATGTAAGTGCCGATCGCCCGGATCTGGCCGTTCCAGCGACCGTCCGGCTGGAGCTCTGCTGCCAGGTCGCTATCCGTGCCTTCATGGCTTTCGAGGCGTTCGAAATAAGCGCCGATCGCCTGCTGCGCCGCCTGGATCTCCGCATCATCCCGCTGGAGCCGCCGCCCGCCGTTCCAGGGTGCCGGCGAGCGGTCGACCGTCAGACCGATCTCACCGGCAATCTCCGTCCAGGCATTGGTCCGCGCCCCGTGCAGCCATCCGCAACCGAGATCGAAACCCACATCGCCGGTTCCGGGCAGCCCGACCGTCCAGGCCCGGCCACCAAGGCGGTCAGCGGCTTCGAGCAGGAGGACAGAAAGACCGGGCCGGATTGCCAGTAGGCGTCGGGCAGCGGCAATACCGGCAGCGCCGGCGCCGATGATGACGACGTCTTCGTCGGCGTCCATGATGTCGTCACGGGACATGGATTCTCCTTCAGCCGCTGATCCTCAGCTAAACTTTCCTGACCATGAAAGGCAAGGGCTGGGCATAGCGCGCCGCGGGCGATGGATTCGCCCGCGCCTCCGTGACATACAGGTTCGATGAGCGTGCACAGAGATTCGCAACTCGACATGTTTGCCAAGGCATCGCCCGCAATGGCCGAAGGACGCGGTCCATCGCGCCGGCGGCCGTCACCGCCGGCCCCCTCCGCTGAAGACATGGCGCGCGCACTCGAGGAGAGCGGCAATTACCGGATCCTGAGGAAACTCGCCGCCCGGCCGGTCGCGGTGGCGAGACAGCCTGGATTTTCGCGGCTCGGCGTCATCCTCGATACCGAGACAACGGGCCTCAATCACCGCAGCGACGAGATCATCGAAATCGGCGCCGTCGCCTTCACCTTCAGCGATGACGGCGCGGTCGGCGATGTGGTCGGCATCTATGGCGGCCTGCAGCAGCCCTCCAGGCCGATCCCGCCCGACATTACCAGGCTGACCGGGATTACCGAGGCTATGGTCGAAGGACAGGTCATCGACATGGCCTCACTGAGTGCCCTGATCGAACCGGCGGACCTCATCATTGCCCACAATGCCGGGTTCGACCGGCCGTTCTGCGAGGCCTTCTCACCCATTTTCGCCGGCAAGGCATGGGCGTGCTCGGTTTCGGAGATCGACTGGAGCGCCCGCGGCTTCGAGGGCACGAAGCTCGGTTATCTCGTCGGCCAGGCCGGTTATTTTCACGAAGGCCACCGAGCGGTGGACGATTGCCATGCGCTCCTGGAGATTCTCGATCGACAGCAAGGCGACGGTGAAAGCCCCTTCGCCGAGCTGTACCGCGCCAGCCAGCGCTGCCGCATCCGCATCTTTGCCGAACACAGCCCATTCGAGATGAAGGATCATCTGAAGGCAAGGGGCTACCGCTGGTCGGACGGAAGCGATGGCCGCCTGAAATCCTGGTGGATCGAAGTCGGCGAAGACGATCTCGGTGGCGAGCTTTCCTTTCTGCGGTCGGAAATCTACCGGTGGGAGGCCGATCCGCCGCTCGTCCGGCTGACGGCGTTCGACCGCTTCAAAGCCTGACGTCGACCGCTGCGCTTTAGAACCCATGCAGTTATCGCATAGGTGCAGTGATGCATTGGCGCTGCAACAACCGAGGGTCCCGTATTATATGCAGCGCATCGAAGCAAACGAAGCGCCAAGGACTGGCAGCTAGGCTTCGAAAGCCCACGGAAAGGGGATCATCATGAACGTAGCACGCTCTTTCAACAATTGGCGCAAGTACCGTCAGACGGTCGCTGAACTGGGCCGTATGTCCACGCGCGAACTGGATGACCTCGGCATCGGCCGCGGCGACATCCGCAACATTGCGCGCGCAGCCGTCGCCCGCTAACGCCAGACAGACCACCATTTTCGAGACTTGCCCAGCGCCTGCTTCCTCCCGAGCGGGCGCTTTGCTTTTGGCGTTTGGCCGTCCGATGGCGAGATCCCCGCTTTTCGCATAACGCATAGCTGCCCTGCAAAGAAATGCCTATCATCTGAGCAGGAAATAAGTATGATTATTCCATCGAAGCGATGCACCTCCTCCCGCATCCCTTCGAACATGCAGGCGCCCCATCCTCCTCCCAGGGTCGCTTGCGGGAACGGCAGCACTCCTCCTCCCAGCTGTCGTTCGGTTTTTATCGAAAGCCTGCCGCACCTCCTCCCGCGGCAGGCTTTTTTCGTTTCGGCGGAGGAGTGTGTCCGCCGCGCCAAAAGCGGCCGCTGGCGATCGCTTCACGTCTGCTCAGCCAAGTCCCGGACAAACCTGTTGACACCAAACTTGTCGTACAACTATGTAACCAAACGGATACCGCCGCAGCGGAAGACGCCTGACGGATGGGCTTGCGCAATAGCGACGATGGGTGACGACAACGAAGCTGAAGGAAAATTGACATGCAGATCGACGTGAGGCACGCCTCCCACCCCGAGGCCGTGCGCAATTACGACACGGAAACGCTGCGGCGTCACTTTCTGGTGGAGACCGTTTTCGCAGGCGGCGAGATCCGGCTGACATATTCCCATTATGACCGGATGGTTATCGGCGGCGCCACGCCGCTTGGCCCCGCGCTGACGCTGACCGCGCCGACGGCGATCGGACAGGAAACCTTCCTCGCCGGACGCGAACTCGGGGCCCTGAACATCGGCGGCGCCGGCCGCATCACCGTCGACGGCACGAGCTACGACCTGGCCAAGTATGACTGCCTCTATGCCGGCAAGGGCTCCAAGGACATTAAGTTCGAGAGCGCCGATGCTGCCAATCCGGCGAAGTTCTATCTGGTCTCGACGCCGGCGCACCAAGCGCACCCGACCGTGCTGCTCACCCGCGAGAAGGCGCGCCACCTGACGCCGGGCGAAGCCGCGACGGCCAACAAGCGGTCGATCTATCAGTTCATCCACCCGGAGGTCTGCCAGTCCTGCCAGCTCACCCTGGGCTTCACCATGATTGAGCTGGGGAGCGTCTGGAACACCATGCCGGCGCATACGCATGACCGGCGCATGGAAGCCTATCTCTATTTCGATCTCGAAGCCGACCAACGCGTCTTCCATTTCATGGGCGAGCCGCAGCAGACCCGGCATATGCTCGTCGCCAACGAACAGGCGGTCATCTCGCCGCCCTGGTCGATCCATTCGGGCGCCGGCACCAAAAACTACAGCTTCATCTGGGCGATGGCCGGTGACAACAAGAGCTTTACCGACATGGATCATATCGCCATTGCGGATCTGAGGTGAGCACCGTGGCAAACCTCTTCGACCTCTCCGGAAGAACCGCCGTGGTCACCGGCGCCAATACCGGGATCGGCCAGGCCATCGCGGCCGCCCTGGCCGAGGCTGGTTCGGCGATCGTTGCGGTCGGCCGCTCCTCGATGGAGGAAACCGAGGCACTGGTGAAGCAGGCAGGAAGCCGCTTCCATGTTATCAAGGCCGATCTCGGCACGATCGAACCGGTCAAGGGGATCGTCGCCGAGACGACCCAGACCTTCGGCGGCCTCGACATTCTCGTCAACAATGCCGGCATCATCCGCCGTGCCGATGCGCTCGACTTCACCGAGGAAGATTGGGACGCGGTGATCGACGTCAACCTGAAGACGGCCTTCTTCCTGTCGCAGGCGGCCGGCCGCCACATGGTCGAGAAGGGCAGGGGCAAGATCATCAACATCGCCTCGCTGCTCTCCTTCCAGGGCGGCATCCGCATCCCGTCCTATACCGCCTCGAAAAGCGGTCTTGCGGGGCTGACGAAGCTGCTCGCCTGCGAATGGGCCGGCAAAGGCGTCAACGTCAACGCCATCGCGCCGGGTTATTTCGTCACCAACAACACGACGGCGCTGCGTGAGGATCCCGATCGCAACGCCGCCATCCTGGCCCGTATTCCGGCGGGACGCTGGGGAACGCCGTCCGAACTTGGCGGTGCTGCCGTATTCCTGGCGTCGCCTGCATCCGATTACGTGCACGGAACGGTGCTGCCCGTCGACGGCGGCTGGCTGGCGCGGTGATCGCTTTCGCCGACTGACGAAGCACAGGGTCTCGGCTCGCGTCGTCTTTGCCTTTCCGGCCGGCATGCGCTAGCAAAAGCATACCGGCCGGCGCAGCCGCTCCGAAAGGCAGGATTTGACAAGGGATGACAGACAAAGACAACGCGCTTTCCAGCACCATTCGCCAGCCGTCGAACCTGCGCAGCAACCTTGCCGATACGCTGATGGCGCAGATCGAGTCCGGCGACCTCAAGCCGGGCCAGCGCCTTCCCACCGAACAGGCGATCATGGCGGCGACCGGCGTCAGCCGCACGATCGTGCGCGAGGCGCTCGCCACCCTGCGCGCCAAAGGACTGATCACCACCCATCAGGGCCTCGGGGCTTTCGTCTCGGACGATCCGACACCGAAATCCTTCTCCATCATTCCGAATGACCTGCAGTCGATCGATGAGGTCCTGCGGGTGCTGGAACTGCGCATGGGGGTCGAATACGAGGCGGCCGGTCTTGCCGCGCTGCGGCGCACGCCGGAAGATATCGACCGGATGCAGGACCGGCTCGATGCTCTCGACAGGGCGCTGGAAGAGGGCGGATACGGGGCAGAGGAGGATTACGCCTTCCACCGGTCGATCCTGGTCGCGACGCAGAATTCCTACTACGGCCGCCTCTTCGATACGTTCGGCAATATCATGGTGCCGCGGCAATGGGCGCGTTTGGACAAGATGACGGCTGCGGAGCGCAAGCGCCATGCCGCTCGCATGCGCAGGGAACACCACGCCATTTTCTCGGCGATCCGCGACGGCAACGAACCTGCCGCGCGGCGCGCCATCCGGAGCCATCTGTCGAAAAGTGCCGCCCGCTTCGAGGAACTGCGCGACGCCAGCACTTACTCCTGAACGGTTACACCTTCGGCTTCATCAGTCGCCGCCAGGCGGCGTGATCGGTCTGCAGGGCAACGGCGGCATGCGCCGCAGGCAGAAGCGGCGTGCGCCTGCGCCGGCCGAAGCGCCGCTTGAAGCCGAGGATGTTTTCGACGAAACTCCTGGCGTAGAGGCCAGGTCCGCTCGAATAGATGCGCCAACCGCCGTCGACGGCAATCTTTCCGGTCTTGGCGCGCGCCCATTGCGCCGCCGCCTGATAGCGGTCGGGGAAAGCCGCGTCGCTGCTGCTGAAATAGGTATTGCGCTGGCGCAGTGAAGCATGCGGCAAGACCGTCGTGACGGCGATCGGATTGACGACCGCGATTGCCTTCCACAGCTCTTCCGCTTCCGCCTCCAGCGCCAGCGTTTCGCAATAGCGCAGATGCGCATGCACATACATCAGCCCGATCTCACGGCCGAAGAAGGACGAGGATTCGGCCCGGCGAAACAGCGTTTCGGGCCCGCCGGAATAGGTCGCCGGCCTTTCCATCAGCCGCACGCCATCGGGGAAGAGCAGGTGCTCTTCGATCAGCCGCATGTGATGCCGCCTCTGCGCCGGCGTGAACAGCTTGCCGAGCATCGCCTGCGTCATCGAGATCAGCGAGAAGGAAAGGCCGGTGCGTTTGTCACTCGGATGCAGCAGCAATTCGACGCCGTCATGGGCCGGATCGAAGATGCCGTAGCCGGCGACGACGCCGTCACGCACGAGATGCCGGTTGAAATCCCGGCGCATCGCGGTTGCGATCTTCCTTAGCGCCCTGGCCTTATCATCAAGGCCGAGGCGGCGCAGAATGGCGGAATACCGGACGATCTGCTCATAAAGCAGAGCAACTGTCCAGCTGCTGACCATCCAATCGCGCAGATGCGGATCGGCCGGCTGCAGTGAATCGTTCCAGTCTCCCTCGCCATAGCGGATCAGATGCGTTCCCGGGATGAACTGTGTGCGGACGGTCTCGAGCAGCTTCTCGACATGGGTGGCGATGGCATCGGCCACGGGCGCCTTCTGCATGGTCTTTTCGTCGCGCCAGGAGACCTTCTCGTCGAGGATGGCGAGATCGCCGGTCGCTTCGATATAGTCGCAGAGCGCTTTCAACGGCCACACGATGACGTCGCCGTGACTGTCGCCCGCCCGGATGTTGGCATAGGGCTCCAGCATGAACCATTGCGGCCAGTCGCCTTTTTCCAGATATTGTTCGCTAAAGACGGTCTTCACCACCTCCCTGGCTTCGCGGTCGTGCTCATAGGCGAGCAGGAATTCGATCGGTCCCTGGCAGGCGTCGCGCGTGCCCCAGGCAGCACCGGTGTACTGCTCCAGGCCGTGCGGCACGCTCAGATGCACGATGGCGTCATGCGCGAGCCAGGGCAGGAGGGTCGCCTGGGCAGCGAGATCGGGGGAAGAGCTGTCGATCGTCATGCCGCGCACGGCGTTGCGCCAGAATGCCGATGCCGGCGCAAGCATCGCCTCATTGGTGACGCCGCCCTCGTAACGCTGCGCCAGCCGTTCGGCTTCTTCGGCATCGGTCATCGAGCCGACGACGGCAAAGGAGAGCGCTTGCGTCGGCCGGGACTTGAGTGCGATGAACGCGCCGTTGCGCGCAACGCCATCGGCATAGAGGAGCTCGTCGCCGCCGATCTCATCGATGGCGTCGGGTGTCGGACTCACCAGCCAGTAGACGGCATCGGGATAACGCTCGCCCCAGAGCCAGGCCGGGTCCGGCCGGAAAGAGATGCGTTTACGCTCAGGATCGAATTCGATCTGCCCACCGGCGTCATATTCGCGCTCCCCGAGCACGATATGGCCAAACACCAGGAAGCGGCACGGCTTGCCCTCCACGGTAACGCTCCACTGCATTGCCGCATCCTCGCCGGAAGCGACCGCCGTGACGATGATCCTGCGCTCCGGGCACTGATAGATCCAGCGGCAGTCGCTCAGTCCCATTTCGAAAGCCGACGGCACCGCCAGAAGCTGCCAGCCCGCCCCGAGGTCGGCCATGATGCGCAGCCCGCTGGCGCGCGTCAGATTGTAGGGATCGCGCGACACCGAAAAGAGCTTGTGGAAGGACGTATTGCCGATCGTCAACTGCGCGGCGAAAATTCCTTGCATCCAGCAGCTGGCGGCAAGGGTGGTATCGTCGAGCAGCATGTTTTGGCCGCTCCGCACGATGGCGCCATGGCGCCGCGCGACGACGAGTTCCTTGTCACGCAGGACGACGTGGCGGTTGAGGACGCCATCCGGCATGAAAAATGAAAGAAGCTTTCCGTGCGCGCGCTCTTCGAGGCTCCGCTCCGGGTAGAGCTGTCGGATCGCCTTCAGGTCCAACGCCTCGGCCTCCAGCAGGGGCGCATCCTGGAGCAGGCTGCGAACGGCCGCGGCCCCCTCCGGATCGGCGGTTGCACTCTCCGGTGCCGCGATACCGTCAAGCCGCGAAAGGTCGGCATCGCTCGAGGCCTCGGGATGATCGGCGGCGAACAGGGCAACGAAGGTGGCTGTCGCGCCGTCTGCTGACACGGAAAGCGGCCTCGACTGAATGGCGGGACATGCCGTCTCCTGCTGCCGCCGTTCGCCCGGAAGGCTGCTGCCGAAGGGCCCGACCAGATGGTCGCCCTGCCGGTGCTTCGCCTGCACCAGCTGGATCGCATCCGTGGCGTAGGCGGCCGCGCCATCGAAGCATCCCTGGACGAGCCAGGGATTGCGGGCGCCCGACTGCTTGAGATTTTGCCGGTTCATGACGACCGGGCCGAATGTCTCGTGATCGGCGATATGGTGATCGACATATTGCGAAGCATAGGCCTCGCTGTTCATCAGGAAGCCGCGATCGCCGAGACCGACGTCCTGGACGAGCACCAGATCCACCGGCAGCGTTCCCTTCTTCGGATGCTTGAGCGAGACGCGCCAGAACCAGGCCGTTTCGGAAGCATGAAGCTCGAGGCGGACGGTGTAGCTGATATCGCCGGCCATGCCGCTCCAGGAAAAGCTCGCCCCGTCGTGCCCGAAGCGGCCATCGGCACGCGGGCCGACGATCTCTACGACATCAGGCTTGCCGCCGCCGATGCGCAGATAAAGGCGACTGATGCCGCCGCAGAGCGGCGAGCCCTGGATCTGATTGATCTGCACCGCTCCCTTGTCGTCGGCATATTGGATCTCAAACAGCGTGCCGTTCGGCAGCGCCGAGATCGACAGGCCGGAACCGTTGCTGATCGCAAGGAGACCCAGCTCTTCGCGTCGTGGCACTTGCAAACTGCGCTTGAGGTTCAGGGCCATTGAGATCTCGTCGATTGATATCAGAGGGGAATCAAAGGATGGCGTAAAAAGATTGAGAGAAATCTTACCGGTGATGGGAAGACCGACAAGTTGCCGCGGCTGATAAACTCACATCAAAGTGCTACCGAAACTCGCCTAAAGCGGAACAGAGTCAGGCAGAGCGGATTAGAAAACGAAAATATAACGGCGGTGCAAATTGCTACCGCCACTTTTCGAGGAGAAATCCCGACCGTCCTTGAACGGGATCCGTATCGGGCAGGGGTACTGACGAGATTTTCGACAGCATTTCCTTCGAAGCAGCCGAAGTCTGAATATCGGCATGCTGCCCCTTGGGATAGGCCCCGATGGCCTCGAACTCCGCCGTGCAGCCGAGATTTTGGTGCCCGGTTCCGGCTGGAAGCACCAGACAGTCTCCCGCCGCGACTTCGATCGCTCGACCGCCGGGACCGCCGATCAGCAGTGTAGCGCTGCCACGTGTAATTCCGAGCACTTCATGAGCACCGGAATGGTAGTGCTGATAATCGAAGACACCGTTCGTCCAGATGCCGGTCCACCCATTTGTCGCGAAGCGACTTTTGAAATCGCGAGGTCCACCGTCGGCAAAGACCTCCCGGTAGAGCACTACAGGAAGGCGCGGGTTGTTCGGAACCCAGTCGCTCTCATCGAAAATAATCGTCTCGGTGTTCATGCTGAATTCCCACGGTAGGCGATGATGGCCTCAACACGATAGTCTGCGAGCCATCGGTGCTGGTGAGCGAGTTCGGTTCGTTTTGCCATTGAACGCATCTCCGCAGATTGCTTCAAAAGGCTAAACCTTGGTGGCCGCCAGCGGTTCCCTCACACGCGGGAGCCCCGCCATGCGAAGCGGTGACTGTCGCTCGTCTTGTTCCAAGGAGCGGTTCACTGCGTATAGACCGCTGTGTACGCATCGGTATTTGGAGCGTGCCGTAAAGCGATCGAGTGCAGCCGCACATCCCTTCGAACTTTTTGCTTGGCGAATTGGCTTAACGCTCGGTAAGACCCCTCTTTTTGAAAGAGGGCAACATGCGAAGATTATTATCGATTCTTTTCAGCTCAGTCATCGTGGCGGGAACAGCGCACGCTCAAGCGAGAGTCCAGGCCACCCACAGCAATCGCCTGATCGAGAGCTATCGCGCCTATATCGGCGACGCTGATCTTTACAATTCAAATGGGGCTAGACTTACCCAGCCGTGGCAGATCATCCGACAAGACAGGGCGAATTTCCATCAGTACCATGTGCGCGATCATGACGATCAATCCGACTCATTCTTTGCCAATCCGGCAAATCGCCAAGCTCTGGAGCAGATGCTCCGGAACGGAACGATGACGCGAGAAGCCGCCAATATGATCCTGCGTGGCAATGCATGGATTGACGTTGATATCTACGGTGACCAAAGAACCGGTCGATGGATCGACGTTTCTGTATCCGATTGATATTTCCCCAGGTCTCATGCCGGCGCCGGCCGCCTGGCGAAGGGGACTGAGAGCAGGGCGCAGCCTGTGAGGAGAGCGACGACCATCCAGGCTTCGTTGATCGCCTGAACGCTTGCCGCGGTCTGGACCAGCGGATCGAGCGTCGCCATGGTATCCGCATCGAAGCTGCCGCTATGTCTCGATAGGATCTCGGCGGGCGCGCCGACAAACGTGGCCGCCTCGATGGCGCCGGCTTGGAGGCGTGCCCAGAGGTCTTGTCCCAGCGGCTCCGAGCGTGTGTAGATGATGGTGTCGATCAGCGCGATGCCGATGGCGCCGCCGAGATTGCGCATCAGATTGAAAAGCCCGCTCGCATCGGGAACGCGATCGGCCGGAAGCGTGCCGAGCGCCAGCCGCGTCGGCGGCAGCAGGCAGAACATGATGGCGACGCCGCGCACGACCTGAGGCCAGAACATCGCATCGTAATCCGAGCGCGGATCTTGAAACGCGCTCATGCCGACACCGATCGCAAACAGGGCGAAACCGGCGGCCGAGAGCAGCCGCGCATCCATGCGCTTCTCCAGCGCAACAGCGACTGGCGCCGTGACCAGCTGTGCGATGCCGGTGACCAGCATGGTCACGCCGATCTCGAGCGCGTCGTGTCCCCTGATGAAAGCGAGAAAGACCGGCATGAGATAGACCGAGCCGAACAGGCCGATGCCGAGTATGAAGCTCAGAACCGAGCCGACCAGAAAATTCCGATCGCCGAAATTGCTAAGATCGACGATCGGCCGGCCTCGGCGCAGTGTTCGCGTGATGAACGCGCTCCCCGAAAGAAGGCAGACGGCCAGCAGGCTCAGCACATAGGCCGAGGTCCAGCCGCTGGTCGGCGCCTCTTTGAGACTGAGTTCCAGCGCTGTCAGCGCTGCCGCCATCAACAGGAGCGACAGACCGTCGAGATGCCTGAGCTCGGAGGGATCGGCTGCCTGCCTCGGAAGGAAGCGAGCCGCCAGGATCGCCGAGGCAAGCCCCGGAAGAATGTTGATCAGAAACAGCCAGTGCCAGGAATAGGTTTCGGTCAGCCAGCCGCCGACGATCGGGCCGACAGTGGGCGCAAGCACTGCAAGCACGCCGGCAATCGTCGTCGCAAGCGCTTGCCGCATATCTGGAAACAGGATGAACACGGCTGAAAAGACCGAGGGGATCAGCGTCCCGCCGGAAAAGCCCTGAAGCACCCGCCAGGCGACCAGCGCGCCGAAGCTGCTGCTGGCCGCACAGCCGGCGGACGCAGTCACGAACAGGGTTATGGCGACGACGAACAGCCACCGCATGGTCAGAAGCCGCGTCAGCAGGCCGGTCAGCGGGATCGCGACCACCTCGGCGATCAGATAGGCGGTCTGTATCCAGCTCATCTGATCCGGATCGATATCAAGCGCCGACTGGATGGTCGGCAGCGATGTCGCCACCACCTGAACGTCGAGGATCGCCATGAACATGCCGACGCACATGGCCAGGAAGCCGAGCCAGACGATGGCGGGCCTTCCATCAGGACGAGCAGCTTCAAGTCGTTCCGACATGCGAGGATCCCGCCAGCGCGGCAATGTCTGCATCGGTGAGAAATCTAGAGCCTTCATGATTGCGATCGAAACGATCGCCATGTCAACCGGCAGAGCGAGGAGATCGTCACCAGCCGGGCGTTGGTCGCTCATGCCCGAAACGCGACCGAGCCTGACCGGGAAGGCCAGGCTCGGTGTTCGATCGGCGAATTTGGGCCGGACGTTCTATGCGCCCGGCTCCCTTTGCGTCGGCCAGGATTAGCCGCGGAAGAGCGACAGGATGTTCTGGGACGACGAATTCGCGATCGACAGCGACTGGATCGCCAGCTGCTGCTGGGTTTGCAGGGCAGAAAGCCTGCTCGACTCCTCCTCCATATCGGCATCGACCAGCCGGCCGACACCCGAGTCAATCGAATCCGAGAGTGCACCGACGAAGTCTTCCTGGAGTTCGATGCGGGTCGAGATCGAACCCAGCTGTGCACCTGCCGACGTCATCGCCGAGAGCGCCGATTCGACGGTTGTCAGCGCCGACTGGATCTGGCCGAGTGTGAAGTTGGTGATATCCATCGAGTAGACCGAGCCGGTCGCGCCGGACGACGTGCCGAGAATGCCGGTGGAGGTTTCGATCGAGCCGCCGCTCATGCCGAACAGCACGTTGCCCATCGAGGCGGTATCCAGAGCATAATCCGTCATTTTCACCGAAACGGCGCCGGAGCCGTCGCGGACGAAGGACGATACGACGCTCACGGTTCCATCAGCGCCGGCGACCCAGTTTTCGCCGGAGAAGGAAGCCGATTGAGCGATGCTCATCAGCTGCTCCTGCAGCTGGCTGATTTCTTCCTGGACCTTGGACTTGTCGACACCGTCTTCGGTCGCGGCCACGAGCTTGGCTTTGATCTCGTCGACGACGTCGATCGCGCTGTCCATTGCCGTGTAAGCCGTATCGACCTTTGCCGCACCAAGGCCGAGGGCGTCGGACACGGCTGACAGCGCCTTGTTATCGGACCGCATCGTGGTCGCGATCGACCAATAGGCGGCGTTGTCGGATGCGGTGTCGACCCGGTAGCCGGTGGAAACACGGTTCTGTGTCGATTCGAGATTGGAATTGACGCTGCGCAGCGTCTGAAGGGCTGCCATCGCGCAATTGTTGGTATTGATGCTGGTCATAGAAATGTCGCCTGATTCGGAAGTTGGATGTGTTGCATCCCGGGGACATCCGGGCCGTGGCGAGCAGCCTCATGCTTATCGATCCCTCTTCGGGGTGGTCAATTCGCCACTGTTTGAGCCAATTATGGTACTTGAAGGTACCTTAATCGTTAACGCAAACGGCGAAGCCATTATTTTTTCCCAAATCACGACACCCCGGCGATGCCGTCGGCAGAATTTGTCCTGATGCCGGCCAGCAGAAATTCCGTGTGTCCGATTGACGGCCCGGCGGGAAACTGGTTATCACTATTAAATCAATTTGATTGACTTCAACCGCTGCTCCCATCCCGTGGCCGTGCAGGAACGTCCAAAAAACTCGTTTTCCTCAAAGGAAGAGTGACCAATGTCGACACCGCGACCGAATGCCCTGCGGCTTGAAACCCTTTGGAACCCGCCTACCGAGGGCAAGGAATTCTCCTATGTCCTGCGCCTCAAGAACCTCGGCAGCGAACCGCTTTCGAATTTTTCCCTCTGCGTCAGCGGTCCGGGCCGCGTCGACCCCGCCGGACGCGTCGAAGGCGCAACGGTGTCGCAACGGCTTTCGAATTTCACCGAATTCCAGCCGCCGGCCAACTTCGTGCTCGGCGCAGGCGAAACCTGGACGATCTCCGTCTATGCGCTCAGCTGGCAGTTCCGCCACTGGACGGACGGCGCGACGAGCGCCTATCTCGTACTGTCCGACGGCAACACCATCGTGCTCGCTGTCGAGCCGACGCGCTCTTCCGTCAGCAATGCGCCGCTGAAGCGGGGCGCTGAGATCTATCCAGTTCCCGTCAACGCGCCCGTTGCGGTGTCGATCATTCCCTGGCCGAACCATGTGGCGGTCGCCTCGCGCCGCCCGCTGCCGGCCGGTTTTGCGCCGCGGGCGCAGAGCCCTGAAGGAGAGGCGGCGGCGAAAAGCTTCGCGGCACTGGTGGAGCATCTCTTCGCCGTCGAGGGAATCGTACGCACCGAGGCCGAAGGCGCGGTTCGTGTCGGCCTGAAGGACGCCGCCGCCTTCGGGCTGGAGGCCTACCGGCTGAGCTTCGAAGAAGAGGCGATCACGATCGAGGCAAGCAGCCGGACCGGCTTCCTTTACGGCCTCGTCACGCTCGGCCAGATCTGGCGCGGCGCTAAGCTGCATCCCGGCGTTTTCCAGTTTCCCGCATTCGGCGAGATCGTCGACGAGCCGTCGATGGGCTGGCGCGGCCTGCATCTCGATGTCGCCCGCCAGTTCTATGGCGCGGCCGAAGTCAAGAAGCTGATCGCGGTGCTGGCCTGGAACAAACTCAACCGCTTCCACTGGCACCTTTCCGATGACGAAGCCTGGCGGGTGGAGATCGATGCCTACCCGGCGCTGACCGAGATCGGCGCCTGGCGCGGCCACGGCCTTGCCGTGCCGCCGCTTCTGGGTTCAAGCCCGGCCCGGACGGGCGGCTACTATACAAAGCCTGTCATCCGCGAGATCGTCGCCCTCGCAAAGAACTTCGGCATCGAAATCGTGCCGGAGATCGATATGCCTGGACATTGTTATGCCATGCAGCAGGCGATACCTGAGCTGCGCGATCCGGACGAGAAGGGCAGCTATTACTCGGTTCAGGGTTTTCCCGACAACTGCATCAATCCAGCGCGCGAGCAGACCTATGAGATCGTCGAGACCATTCTCTCGGAACTGATCGAGCTTTTCCCGTTCAAGACGATCCACCTCGGCGCCGATGAAGTTCCCCTGGGCGCATGGTCCGGCTCGCCGGAAGCGCTCAAGCGGCTGCGCGCCATCGCCGGCGACGAGGTTGCCGATGCGCATGCCAAGCGGCTGAACGTCGTCACCAACACCCATGGCGCCGACGACATTCACGGCTCGGGCGCCGCCATCCTGCAAGCAGAATTCCTCGAGCGTGTCCAGCGCTTCCTGGCAAGCAAGGGCTGCATCACCGGCGGCTGGGAGGAAGCCGCGCACGGCGACGTCATCGACAAGTCGAAAAGCTATCTCTGCAGCTGGCGCAATGTTGAGGTTTCGGCCGAACTCGCCGAACGCGGCTATCAAATGGTCGTCTGCCCCGGCCAGGTCTATTATCTCGACATGGCGCTGAGGCCGGACTGGGATGAGCCCGGCGCCAGCTGGGCAGGAAATTCGGACGCGGAAAATCTCTATAATTTCGATCCGGTCGGCGGCTGGACAGCGAGCCAGAAACAGCAGCTGCTCGGCATCCAGGCCTGCATCTGGTCCGAACCGATGACGGACCGCGCCGTCTTCGATCGCCTGGTCTTCCCGCGCCTTTCGGCACTTGCCGAAACCGGCTGGACGAAACCCTCGTCCAAGTCATGGGAACGCTTCAAGGCGCTCGCTGGGCTGATGCCGCTGCTCTATGGATTGCAGGAGTCATAGCGCCCGGCTTCACTGTCGCGGCCGGTGGGCAGAGGGCGTGACGCCTGTGCCCGCCTTAAATGCGCGGGTCATGTGGCTCTGGCTGCTGAAGCCGCAAGCCGAGGCGATCTGCGCGATCGGGTCCGTGCCGCGCAACATCGATTTGGCGCGCTCGATACGCCGGTGGGCCACCCAGCCATGCGGGGACACGCCGTAGCTTGCCCGGAACATCCGCTGAAAGTGAAAGGCGCTGAGCTGCCCGATCGCCGCCAGATCCTGCAAGCGGATGGTCTCACCGAGATGAGCCTCGATATAATCCAGGCAGCGGCGCCTGATATGGGGAGCGAGCCCGCCGCTGATCGCGCAGGGGCGCGTCCCTCCATAACGCGGATCAACCAAAAAATTGTTGATCGTCTCAGTCATCGCTTCTTCAGCCAGCAGATGCTCACCCGCTGACATCGCTTGCCTCAGCTGCCGAAGCGTGCGCGCCAAGACGGGTGCATCGGCGAAGGTCACTTCGGAGACAGCCATAAGCCTGGAATCACGGTCGAACGTCTCGGCAAACATCCGGCGCATCTGATCGTCCGGAACATAGAGATGAACGAAGTCGAATGGATCGGTGATTTCCCATTCGGACGAGTGCCCCTGTGGCATGACGCACAAGGCGCCGGGCCGGCCTCGCGCGGCGGGGCTGCCATCCAGGCGGCGCGTTCCGGCGCCCCCGTTGAGATAAAGGCTGAACGTATGTCCGTCCGGCCGTTCATAGCTCATCCTGTCGCTGCCATTGCTCCAGAGGGCCGCCGATCGCCCGAACCCCAGATCGATCGACTGCGACATCCGCGCCGAGGGCGATGCAGACAAAAACCTGAAAACCGAGAGGCGGCTATCTTTCACCAATTCTTCCCACACATGTGACGTCTTGCGAACAATACCGATGGACGGCCGACGTGGCGAGCGGGAACTCCGGGGCGAGAAATTTAATAGCAAGAATCTGCAAGAGACCGGCTCACCGTTCGCCTATTCATGGAGAAAACGAGGATCACTCCATGGCAAATGCCGCTCTCTTCATCGCGACTGTCCTCATATGGGGGACGACCTGGATCGCCATTGCGATGCAGGTCGGTCCCGTGCCGGTCCTGGTCTCGGTCTTCTACAGATTTGCCGTCGCAGCAGTGATCCTCGTTGCCATCCTGGCTTTCATGCGGCGGCTCAACCTCCCTGCCTTGCGCGATCAACCATTCCTCCTGGGGCAAGCGCTCTGCCTCTTCAGCCTCAATTTCATCTGTTTCTACAACGCCGCCGCCTTTATCCCGTCCGGATTGATCTCGGTCATCTTCTCGCTGGCAACGATCTACAATGCCGTTAATGCGCGCCTGTTCTTCGGCGACCGCATCACAGGCCGCACGCTTCTCGCAGCGGCGCTCGGAGCCACCGGCCTTCTCTTGCTGTTCGGAGAGGAGGTGGTCGTCGATTTCGATATGGGCACATTGAAAGGGATCGGGCTCGCAGCGCTGGGCACGCTGTTCTTCTCGCTCGGCAACATGGCATCGCGCCGAAACAGCGCGGCCGGGATCTCACCGCTGACCGCCAATGGCTGGGGCATGACCTACGGCGCGATCGTCCTCCTCTTGCTGATCGCAGTGACGCAAACACCGATCGTGGCGCCGCCCGACATCAGCTATCTTGCCGCCCTGCTTTATCTCGCGGCAATTGGATCGGTGATCGGCTTCACCACCTATCTCATGCTGGTCTCCCGCATCGGCTCCTCGCGCGCTGCCTATGCCACCGTCCTGTTCCCGATCGTCGCCCTGTCATTGTCGACGATCTTCGAGGGCTACCACTGGAGCGGTCTCGGCCTGATCGGCCTGGGGCTGACGCTTCTCGGGAATGTCGTCATATTTGCACGACCTCTGCCCCGTCGCGTGCGCCAAGCAGATGCGCGGCTGCCGGCAGGCGGGTGAGGGTGTTAGCCGACCGGCTTTTGCAGGACGTCGAAGCGCGGATTGGTTTCCGAAAAAATTGGCAGGGCGGCAGCGCCGAGGATCGCCGTATCCTTGCCGGTCATGCCGATCATAACGCGGGGTATCGTCCGCTTTCGGTCGGGATCGATCGGATCGTGCAGCGGCTCGAGCCGCTCGGCGAGCCGCCGCATCAGCGATGTCGATACGCTGCCGCCGAGCACAATGGTCTGCGGATCGAAGGCGAGTTCCAGAAAATCGAGTGTCTGCCGCAGGGGCTCAATGGCCTGATCGAGCCAGGCATCAACGCCTTCGCCGCCTTCGGCGATCAGCGCGTCGAGATTGTCGGGGGAAAGCTCGCCGGCATTGGCGATGCCCATGAATTCGTAAGCGACTGAGGGCGAGATGTAGCGATCGAGGCAGCCGCGCTTGCCGCAGCTGCAGAGCCTGCCATGCGGCTCGACGATAATATGGCCGATCTCGCCGGCATTGTTGCGGCTGCCCTTGTAGAGGTGGCCGTCGAGAAACATTCCGGCGCCGATACCGCCGCCGCCAGCCAGAAACAGATAGACGAAACTGCCGAGACCCCGGGCAACACCGTGAAGGCGCTCGCCGATCGCCGCCGCCGTCGCGTCGTTCTCGACCAGAACCGGCACTCCGACCCGTTGTTCCAGTGCATGCCCGACGGGAAAATCCTGCCAGCCCGGCAGGCTGTGCGGGCTGAGAGATGTGGTGCCGCCATCGGCGTAGCGGCCGGGCAGGGCGATGCCGATACCAAGCAGCCTGTTCCTGTCGAATGCAAAAGCCTCTTGAAGATCCTCGACGATTGTTTGCAGCGCCGGCATGGCCCTTTGCGGATCGGGGTGTTCGACCTGGTGCTCGATGCGGGCGCAGACGGCGCCCGAGAGGTCCGTCAGAACACCGCTGGCGCGCCGGCGGCCAAGCTCCAGGCCGATCGAATAGGCGCCGTGCGGATTGATGGTGTAGGGAATGATCGGCTGGCCTCGCGCCAGCTTCTGCGCCTCGGCCGCAACGAGAAGGTGCGAGTTCTCCAGTTCCTCGACGATGTTCGAGACGGTTTGGGGCGTCAGCGCCGTCATCCGGGCGATGGCGGCCCGCGACAGCGGACCGTGGGTGCGCACAGCCTCGATCACGACGCGCCGGTTGTGAGACTTGGCCTGCTCGAGATTGGTGCCGGAGATCGCCTTCATGTCGCTTTCGAAGCAAGTGAAGCACCACCCTTGTCACAAGACGGATGGCGATGAAAGCCACATTCTTTGACTGATTATCGAAGCTCGGCGTCGGCAGGCGCAACGGCATTTCGTCTCTGCAGCAGGCCGAGGATCGTGATCCCCGACAATCCGGTGACGGCGCTCAGCATGGCGGTCCCGGAATAACCGGTCACATAGGTGCCGGCGGCAAAGACCAGCGCCCCGATGCCCGCGCTGGCAAAAACGTTGACGGAGATCAGTGCGCTGCCGAGCCCCGGCCGGTCGGCGATGAGATCCTGCAGATAGGTGATCGGGATGCTGATGATCGCCGCCGCGCCGATGCCAGCGAGCAAGGTGAGCGCGTAGAGATGCCACGGCTGGGAGGCAAAACCGAGGAGGCCGAGGAATGCGGCATAGACGATGGTGCCGGCGGCAAGCGCGGTCATCTGACCCGCATCCCGCGCGATCCGCGACCAGACGATGATGAAGACGATCTCGAGCAAGGCGACGATCCCGACCAGAATGCCGACGTCGCTGAGCGCGCCGTGGGCCGCGCCGGTGGCGATCAACGGCAGCAGGGCGTCGTTGAGATGCAGCGTACTGGTGATCAGCGCCACCCCGATGATATGCGCCGAAATCCGCGGTGAAATCACCTGCCGCAGGGCGCCGAGATAGGAAAGATGATCAATGGTGGCGATCTCCGTTGCCGCCCGCTTCGGCAGGGCCAAGAGGATGATGCTCTGGCATAAGAGACAGGAGATGGCGGCAAAGAGATAGGCCGGCAGCATACTCGATGCGCCCGAAAGCAGAAGGCCCGTGATGCCGGGAATCAGCACCCAGGAGAGCGAGATCATGGCGCGCACGCCTGAGTTGGCCGTCACCATGTCGTCCCGGCTCATGCCCTGCATCGCCGCGCGCGCATTGGCAAACAGCAGTGAATTCAGCGCCCCATAGATCGGGAGCGGCAGCAGCGCGCTGATGACAAAGACGGGCGCGCTCGGAAAGGCATAGACCATGCCGTAGCCGGCAATGCCGAAGATGCAGGCGCCGATCATCGCTGAACGGTATTCGCCGAGCCGGTCGGCGAGATTGCCGAGCAGAACGCTGATGATCACATTCACCGCCGCCGAAGCAAAGGCCAGGAAGGAATAGAGACCGTCGCTCAAGCCCAATTCGCGGATGCCGACGATCGAACGATAGGGCGCGGTCATCGCTCCCGCCATGCCGAAGGTGAAAATGGCGATCATGCTGGCGCGGATCGCCGGATTGCGGAAGACGTCGGGAAAGAGGCGGCTCATGAAATCATCAATCGTCAGGGAAATCGGCAGGCGCAGCCGCGGCGGGCAGTCCCGAAGGTCATGTCATGCTATCGCGTCTCTAAGAACAAAGCCCTGACTGTCAGTAATGTTCGGATTGGGAAAAGGTTCTCGCCAGCTCGGCCTGGCCGGCCGTAAGGCCGCAATCCACCGGCAGGCAGATGCCCGTGATCGCTGCGGCGAGCGGCCCGGCAAGGAAGGCCACGGCATTGGCAACATCCTTCGGATCGACGACGCGCTGCAGCGGATACCAGCGGCGCGCCTCCTCGAACACGTTCGGATTGGCCCTCGCGCGCGCTTCCCAGGCCTGCGTCTTCACGGTGCCGGGTGCGACGGCATTGGAGCGAATGCCGAACTTGCCGTATTCCACGGCGACCAGCCGGGTGAAATGCAAGAGGCCCGCCTTGGCGGCGCTATAGGCCGGATGCCCGAAAACGTTCATTCCGTTGACCGAGGCGATGTTGACGACGGAGCCCTTCGAGGCCTTCAACATCGGCTCGAAGGCGCGGAAGCATAAAAACGCCGCTTCGAGATTGAGCGCATTATCGGCCCGCCAGATCTCTGGCGTTGTATTGTGCAGGCTGGTGGCGCGGGCGGCCCCGGCATTGTTGACGAGGGTTCGCACGACGCCGCTGCCGGCAGCACGTTTTGCCAATCCGGCAATGCTCGCCTCGCTGGTTACGTCACATCCGACGACGACGAAACGCTCCTCCGGTCCGAGTTTCGAAGCCGCGGCGGCAGCGGCAGCCGCATCGATATCGGCAAGCAGTACGACATCATGGTCATCGGCGAGCCGCGCGGCAATCGCCGCGCCGATATCGCCTGCAGCGCCGGTCACGACGGCGATCGATTGGGTCATTGATTGTCGCTCCCGTTCATATGCTTCAGTCTCCAAGCAATTGGCGGTCGTCGCCGTCGCGGTGAAGGACAAGCTGCTGCTTGATACGCCGCAGCGTCACCGTCGCCTTCGGCTGAATGGCGTAGGCGATGAGGCTCGACAGGATATCGACCATCGCAAGGTAGGCGATGCGCGTCGAGGTCGGGCGGTAGATATTGTTGCCTTCGGGAAGATCGATCGGCACGACGATTTCGGCGGCCTTGGCAACCGGGCTATCCGTCTGGGTCAAAGCGATCGTTTTCACCTTGGTGTCGCGGGCAAGCTCGAAGGCCCGCACCAGTTCCATATTGCGCCCCGAGAAGGACGAGCCGATCAGCACGTCGCCCGGTTTCGCCGCGGCCGCCATCATCAGCTGCATGCTGTGGTCGGAACTCGCCGTGATGCGAACGCCGAGACGGAAGAGGCGGTTCTGCAGCTCATCGGCGATCATCGACGAATTGCCGCCCGAGCCGAAGGCGTAGATCATGTCCGCCTTGGCGATATGGGAAACGGCGGCTTCGATAGCGGCCAGATCGAGCGACCGATGCAGGAGAAAGAGGGCGTTCTGGGCCTTGGTGATGATATCCTGGGCGACATCGGCGGGATCGGTGCTTTTCGATTCCGGCTTCAGATAGCGCACGCCGATATGAGCGGTGCGGGCAAGCTGCACCTTGAAATCGGAAAAGCTCTCGCAGCCCAGCCGCCGGCAAAAGCGCGTGACGGTCGGCGGCGACACCTCGGCGCGTTCGGCGAGCTCGATGATCGAGGCGTTCACTGCAAACTCGAAATCGTTGACGATGATCTCGGCGATGCGGCTTTCGGAGGGAGAGAGCCGGCCCTTGTCTTCCTGCAATGTCGAAAAGATATCCAAACCCGCTCCCCCGATGGTATCCGCTAATCACCCTTCTTCTTATAGGCCACGCAGTCGATCTCAACCTTGCAATCGACCATCATCGACGATTGCACACAGGCACGCGCCGGCGGATGCTCGCCGAAATACTCCTGATAGATCTTGTTGAAGGTCCAGAAGTCGCGCGGATCGTCGAGCCAGACGCCGACGCGCACGACATGCTCGACGCCGTAACCGGCTTCCTCCAGGATCTCAAGAACATTGGCGATCGTCTTATGGGTCTGGGCGATGATGTTGCCATCGATGATCTCGCCGCCTTCCATCGCGACCTGGCCGGAAACATAGAGCCATCCGTCAGCTTCGACAGCGCGCGCGAAGGGCAGCGCCTTGCCGCCGGCGCCGGTTTGAACAGTGCCATAGCGCTTGATAGGCATTCTCAAGTCCTTGCAAATTATTTTCTTGATAAGTTGACAAGTGACCATAGAAAGCAGAATTTGACCAGTGAAAAACGCCTTTTATGAAAAGAATTTCAATCCGGGGCAGCCATGCGCGATCCATTCCAGAATCCTTTCCCATCCGATAGCGCCCGCCACGCGATCTGGGAGATGCTCGTTTCCCGCGATATCGATGCCTTTCTGGCCGCTGATTGGTCGATGGTGGAGCATGACTTCGTGGAAGATGGCTTCATCGGCATCGATGGCCGCAAGGAGACAAACCCCGACAAATGGCGGCTCGCTTTCCCGACGCTTAGAGCCTACCGCGACGAGTGGCTGAGGCAGGCGGAGGATTTCGCCAAACAGAGCTTCGCCGAAGATGCGCGCACGGCGATCTTCACCACAACGACGCTCGAAGATATCGAGATCGAAGGCGACACGGCGCTTGTTCGCAAGAAATTCGACGGCGGCATTACCAAGGCGGACGGCACCCGCGATGTCCTGCAATGGCAGACGCTTTATTACTGCCGGCTTCACCAAGGACGCTGGAAGATCTCAGGTTTCACCGGCTACCTGCCGAACCCGATGGGTTGAAGCGGAGCCGATAAGAAGAAGGCCACTTTCTTGCGCATTTTCACGGCAGCACTGGCGACCGAGACCAACACCTTCTCCCCGATCTGCGTGGATCGCCGCGCCTTCGAAGCCTCACTCTATGCCCCGCCCGGCCAGCATCCCGAAACGCCGACGCTCTGCACCGCGCCGATCACCGTCGGCAGGCGCGTCGCCAAAGAGAAGGGATGGGAGCTGATCGAGGGAACCGCCACCTGGGCCGACCCCGCCGGCCTCGTCAACCGGGCCACCTACGAGGAGCTGCGCGACGAAATCCTCGGGCAGCTCAGGGCGGCAATGCCTGTTAATGCCGTCGTCATGGGCCTGCACGGCGCCATGGTGGCGTCCGGATATGAGGATACGGAAGGCGATCTTCTCCATCGCATGCGCGAAATCGTCGGGCCTGACGTGCTCATCTCAGCCGAACTCGATCCGCACAGCCATCTCACGGCAAAACGCGTCGCAGCGCTCGATTTCGCCGTCTATTTCAAGGAATTTCCGCATACGGACTTCGTCGACCGCGCCGAAGATGTCTGGCGCATCGCCGTGGAAACGCTCGAAGGCCGGATCAAGCCAGTCATGTCGGTGTTTGATTGCCGCATGATCGATGTCTTCCCAACCTCGCGCGAACCCATGCGCTCCTTCGTCGACAAGATCATGCATATCGAAAAGGACGACCCCGAGATTCTCTCGATCTCGGTGATCCACGGTTTCATGGTCGGCGACGTCCCCGAAATGGGAACGAAGCTGCTTGTCGTGACCGACAACAAGCCGGAAAAGGGCGCGGCGCTGGCGCGCGAACTTGGCCTTGAACTCTTTTCCAAGCGCGGCACCTTCATGGTCCCGCAGATCGACGAGAGGCAGGCCGTCGCGCGCGCAATGGCCGCGACCGCATGGCCCGTCGTCATCGCCGACGTCTGGGACAATCCGGGCGGTGGCACGGCAGGAGATGCGACTGTCATTCTCGCGGAGCTCATGGCCCGCGGCGTCACGAGCGCCGCCATCGGTACCATCTGGGATCCGGTGGCCGTGCAGATTTGTTTTGCGGCGGGCGAGGGGGCGGAGATTCCGCTGCGCTTCGGCGCCAAGTCAGCCCCCGGCACCGGCAATCCCGTCGACGGCACCGTCAGGGTCGTCAAGCTGGTGAGGAATGCCGAGATGCAGTTTGGTGAGAGCCTGGCACCCTTCGGCGATGCCGCCCATATCGTTCTCAACGGCATCGACATCATTCTCAATTCGACCCGCGCCCAGAGCTTCGACCCCAGCCTGTTTTCGGTCATGGGCATCGATCCCAAGAAGCAGAAGATCCTGGTGATCAAATCCACCAACCACTTCTTCGCGTCATTCTCGAAGATTGCGGCGGAAATCCTTTACTGCTCCGCCGGAACGCCTTATCCCAATAATCCGGCGACGACGCCATACCGGCGGGCGCCGAAGACCATCTGGCCGATCGTGGCCGATCCACATGGGACAGAACGCGGAGCCGCCTGAATGCATGACAATCGGTTTGCCGTCGTTGCCAAGGCCGGTGACCGGATCGCCGATCTCTCGACGCCGCGACCCGTGATCGACGAGGACCGGCTGGCTGCCAACATCGCCCGCGTCCAATCCTATATGGACGAGCACGGGCTGAACTTCCGCCCGCATATCAAGACGCACAAGATTCCGGCGCTCGCCGTCGCGCAGGTCGCCGCCGGCGCCAAGGGCATCAATTGCCAGAAGGTGACGGAAGCCGAGGTCTTTGCCGAAGCCGGCTTCGGCGACATTCTGATCACCTTCAACATTCTCGGACAGCAGAAGCTCGAGCGCCTGGCTAGGCTGAACGAGAAAATTCCAGCCCTGAAAGTCGTCGCCGACAGCGAAGTGACGGTCGATGGGCTCGCCGCACATTTTTCCGGCCATAAGCCGCTGACGGTGCTTGTGGAATGCGACACCGGCGCCGGCCGCTGCGGCGTGCAGACGCCGGAGGAGGCGGCCTCGCTCGCCAAGCGCATCGCCGCAGCCGACGGCCTCACCTTCGGCGGCATCGTCACCTATCCGAAGCCGCAATCGGCCGCCGCCGTGGAAGCCTTCATCGCCGAAACGGTGGGCCGTCTGCAGTCGGAAGGCATAAGCTGCCCGATCGTCAGCAATGGCGGAACGCCGAGCCTGTTCGAGGCGCATCTCGTCACATCGGCCACGGAACACCGCGCCGGCACCTATATCTATAACGACCGCCAGATGGTGCGCATGGGCCATTGCACCGAAGACGATTGCGCCATGCACGTGTTGACGACTGTCGTCTCACGGCCGACTGCCGACCGGGCCGTCATCGATGCCGGTTCGAAGGCGCTGACATCGGATCTTCAGGGTTTCAGCGATTACGGCCTGATCGTCGGTTATCCCCAGGCGCGCATCACCAGCCTGTCGGAAGAACATGGCGTGATCGATCTGTCGAACTGCACTGGCCCGCGGCCACAGATCGGTGAGAGGCTCTTCATCATCCCGAACCACACCTGCGTGGTATCAAACCTGTTCGATACGATGGTTTTCCATCGCGGCGGTGTGGTGACCCGCGTCGAGGACGTCGCGGCCCGCGGCCTCGTCTGGTAGAGCTGGTTTCCGGTTGAGGGCGAAATGGGTCGACGGGCGCACCATGCTCTGATTGTTTGATTAAGGGCTACAATGCAGGCTCCGTCCTAACATAGAAGCCTGCATTGGTCCCGCGAGTTCCGGCACCCTCGGTCGCCGGG
Organism: Rhizobium sp. BK049; assembly: GCF_014193135.1. NCBI lineage: Bacteria > Pseudomonadati > Pseudomonadota > Alphaproteobacteria > Hyphomicrobiales > Rhizobiaceae > Rhizobium > Rhizobium sp. BK049. The sequence continues at coordinate 22,559 of NZ_JACHYV010000011.1, read as the reverse complement.
TCTTGTCAGAGGCGGGCTTCCAGGATCAGGTTGAAGGGCGTCTGCATGGCCTTGCGGAAGCGGGTGAAGCCCGCCTTGCGGAAGACGTCCTTGAGCCTTGCCTCGCCAGCCTGGGCGCCGAGCACGATGTGACCGCCGTCGGAAATCGCATGGGCGCAGCAAATCGTCGTCGAAGCGGCATAATAGAGCCGGCCGACCGGCGAGATATTGTCCTCCACCCGGTCATTGGCGAAGGGCTCGACCAGCATCACCGTGCCATCCTTGGCAAGCGCCTTGGCCGCATGCGTGGCGGCTGCCACCGGATTGCCCATATCGTGCAGGCAGTCGAAGAAGCAGATGAGGTCATAGCCCCTCCCCGGATAGGTCTCGGCGCGTGCGGCCGAAAAGCCCGCTCGATCGGAAACGCCCGCCTCGCCCGCCACCCTGCGTGCTTCGTCGACCGACTTTTCGTGCGTGTCGAAGCCGTGGAATTTCGAGTTCGGGAAGGCCTGCGCCATCAGCACCGTCGAATGGCCGTGGCCGCAGCCGACATCGGCGACCAGAGCGCCGGCCTTCAGCTTCTCCACCACGCCGTCGAGCGCCGGCAGCCATTCCGGCACGAGGCTGGCGCGGTAGGCGTTGCGGTAGAAGGACGCGACGCCACAGAAGAGCCGGCCATCATGGTCACCCCAAGGAATGCCGGCGCCGGTGCGGAAGGCCTCGACCGCCTTTTCCTCGTCGGCCCACATGGAAGCCGGCGTTGCCCAGGCATTCGGGATGAAGACGGGGCTGTCCTCGTTCGCCAGCACGAAGGCCTGTTCCGGCGTCAGCTCATAGGTGCCGCTGACGGCATGATAGGTGACATAGCCGCCGGCCACCTGCGAATTCAGCCATTCGCGCACATATCGTTCGGCGCAGCGGGCGCGGGTGGCGATCTCGCGAGACGTGAGCGGACCGCGGTCGGCCATTGCCTTGTAGAGACCGAGGCGGTGGCCGAGGCTGACCATGACCCCGCCATAGCCGGCGGAAAGATCGCTGACGACGCGGCCGACCAGCGTGTCGAGCTTCGCACTGTCGATGGTCCTGCTTTGCATGGTATCCATGATGTTTCTCCCTGGTTGGAAACCTCCGTTCGAGGTCCAGGGAAGATCGCAGACCGGGAGCGTCAGCGGCAGAGCGGTGCTGGCCATGATCGGGCCATTTGCGCCACGCCAGGGAAGCTGCACGTCCGCAGTGGCCCCGGCTGCGCTCCGGGGTTATCATTGCTGCCAAGGGGGAACCGATGATGACCGGAACGCAGCAGGAGGCAGAGCGGGCGCCGGGGCCGCAGCCGCTCCATGTCAGCCTGGTGGCGCTGCCGGAGGCGGCAGTCTCGACGCTCAGCGGCATCTTTGATGTGATGAACGCCTTTTCCATCGTCCCGCCGGAAGACGGCATTGCCAAGACGCCTCCTTTCCACGTCGAGATCGTCGGCGAACGGGCCGGCCCGCTGACGCTCGCCAGCCGCGTGCCGCTGGTGGTGCAGCGACCGGTCGCCGAAATCGAGCGGACTGACATCGTCATCGTGCCCTCGGTCGTGCTCGGGCCGGAAGGCTGGGTGAAGCGCCGATATCCGGCGCTGGTGGAATGGTGCCGGAGAATGCACGAGAAAGGGGCGCTGATCTGCTCGGCCTGTTCGGGAATCTTCCTGCTTGCCGAGACCGGGGTCTTCAATGGCGCCGATGCCACCGTCCACTTCGGCTATGCCCAGACGTTCCGCGACGCCTATCCGCAGATCCCGATCCATCCGGAACAGGTGCTGGTGGTCGCTGGCCAGCGGGACGAGTTGATTACATCGGGCGCCTCGATGACATGGCACGATCTTGTGCTTTACCTGATCGCCCGCCATGCGGGGGCGACGGCAGCGCAGACGGTGGCCCGCTATTTTGCGCTGCAATGGCACCAGGACGGGCTGGCTCCCTATATGGTGTTCGAGGGGCGGCGCGACCATGGCGACCAGGCGATCCAGACCGCACAGGACTGGCTTGCCGTCCATTTTTCAGTCGCCAATCCGCTGGAGGAGATGGTCAAGCAGGCGGGGCTCACGGAGCGGACCTTCAAGCGGCGGTTCACACGGGCGACCGGCATGAGCCCGATCGCCTATGTGCAACGGCTGCGGATCGAGGAGGCGAAGCGGCGGCTAGAGCGAACGGAGGCTTCCGTCGACGAGATAAGTTGGCAGGTAGGGTATGAGGAACCGGCCTTCTTTCGACGCTTGTTCAGGAGGGTAACCGGCTTGGCTCCCGGCAACTATCGCCGCCGGTTTCAGGTGCCGGCCTATGCTAAGCGACCTTCTACTGGCAAATGAAATTTGGCAATCACCTGCCGTATTGAGCATGACATATGGCCAACGGATAGGCAGCAATCAACCTTCTGCGCCTGCTCAACAAGGGGCCGCGACGGCGCAGAACAGCCGCATCTTCGAAGCGAACTTCAGTTCTGCAAGGCCCAGTCCGCAGTCTGCCAGCGCATCTGCCCGCGGTCGGCAACGACACGGCCGAGCCCTGGGAAGGGCATGTGGGTGGCGGCGATGAGGGCGCCTTCCGAAGCGGCGCGAGGGAAAAACCGGTCGCGCATCGCTTTGGCTGCTGCACGATCCTGCTCGAACAGGAAGAACACATCGGTGGCCGCAGGATGCACGACGGGAAAGATCATGTCCGAGACCATGATCAGGCTCTGTGCGCCATCTTCGACACGCACCCCGATATGTCCGGGTGTATGGCCGGTCAGGTCGACAATTGAGACGCCCGGTACAATTTCTCGCTCTCCATCTATCGCCTGAAGTCTCGGGTAGAGACGCACGACCTCCTCCGCCATCTTGAAGCTGGTTTGAAGATAATCGGGCGCGCCGTTGCGCTTGGCCGGATCAGTCCAATGGCTGACGTCGCGGCGATCTACATATAGTTCGGCCTTGGGATAGTTGTTCTTGCCGCCGAGAATCAGCCCACCCATGTGGTCCTGATGCATGTGCGTTACGATCACCGCGTCGATCTGGTCGGGCTGCAGGCCGAGAGCGGCGAGCGCCTGCGGCAACTGCCCGGTCTGCCCGATCGAGCCCGCTGTACCGGCATCGATCAGGATGCGGCGTTCGCCATCCTCAACGAGGTATTGGTTGAAGAGGAATCGCACCCCACTCGGCCGGGCGGTGAACTGCGCGACTGCCGCCTGTTCGACCTCCGCTGCGGTACGCCCCGGAAAATATTCATAGGGCATGTCGGCATACCCGTCCGTCAACGCCGTCACCGTAAAGCGGCCGATGCGGATCTGCGCGAGCGGCGTAACGCTGACCGGCGCTTTGGCGGCCTCCTGCGTCGCAGCAAGCGCGGACGCTCCTTCAATCATACCTCCGCCAAAGAGGCTTCCCCCGAGGAGGCCAAGAGGGAGAGCGCTTGCAAAGGCACGACGCGAAAGCTGGGGCATGACGTCCATCCTGATGATTGGCAAATATGGGGAGCCTGGCAGCGCCCTCGAATGACGTGAAGCTATGACATCCACAACCAGTAGGGTATCCTGCCATTTCGGGAAGCTTACTCTCAGATTTCGGAAGGATTGGATGGATCGTCTTGACGCGATGTCGGTACTGCTGGCGGTGGTCGATGCCGGCAGTCTTTCGGCCGGGGCGCGGCGGCTCAACGCACCGCTCGCGACGGTCAGCCGCAAGGTCGCCGATCTTGAAAAGCACCTCGGAGCGCGCTTAGTGCTGCGCACGCGCCGCGGTCTCTCGCTGACAGAGGAGGGGCGCGCCTTCGTCGCCGCCTCACGTCGCATTCTCGAGGACCTGGACGCGGCGGAGCGGCAGGCCAGCGGCGATCATGGCGCGCTGCGTGGCGGGCTTCATGTGACCGCACCGATTGCTTTCGGCGAGCGCTATCTGCTGCCAATCGCGCTGGAATTTTTGAAGGAGCAACCCGACATCGACCTGCGCCTGACGCTGGTTGATCGGCAGATAAATCTGGCAGATGAGCAGGTTGACGTGGCTCTGCGAATTGGTCACCTGACGGACAGCGCGCTGATCGCGACGCGCGTCGGCAGCGTCCGCCGGGTTATCTGCGCGAGCCCCGAATATCTGGCCCGCCGTGGCGTGCCGCGTCGACCGGAAGACCTCGGGCGACATGACGGCATAAGCTTCCAGGGCTTTGCGACCGCGCCAGAATGGCGCTACCGCCGGGACGGTCCGGCCTTCACCATCGAACCGCGGTCCAAACTCGCGGTCAACACGACGGAAGCGGCGATTCAGGCTGCAATGGCCGGCATCGGCATCATCCGCGTGCTGTCTTACCAGATTTCCGATCAGCTGCGCTCCGGCGCTCTGCAGGAACTGCTGACCGAGTTCGCACCGGAACCTCTGCCTGTGAACGTTATGCACGGTCCAGCCGATCCCCTATCGCTGAAGGTGCGGTGGTTCCTCGACTGGATCGGGCCTCGCCTCCGCGCGCGGATGGCCCAGTAGCGTACCCGCAGGTGTGCATCCGCCCATGACGATCAGGCACCGGTGCGACTGCTTCACACAGGCAGGAAATTCATTTTCGGATTGCCGATGAAGCCGGCGACGAACTGGTTGGCGGGCTTGTGATAAAGCTCGAGCGGTGCCGCGGTCTGGGAGATGTTGCCGGCGTCGAGCACGACGATGCGGTCGGCCATCGCCATGGCTTCGACCTGGTCGTGCGTCACATAGATCAACGTTGCCTTCAACGCCCTATGCAGCTTGGCAAGCTCGATGTGCATAACGGCGCAACAGCGGCCGTTAGATCGAACGACTGTCATATGCCCAATGCAGCAGCGCCTGGCGCTGGCGCGGCCGGCACCAGCAATCTCCAGGCTCGCAGGCTCGGCGAAGCTGAGCGATATGGCGGCGAATGGCTTTCCAGCGGGCGATCTGTCGCTCGTCCTCGCCAGGCATGCGGCGACCTTGATAATAGCGGCAATACCACTGGAACCAGCCACGCGGATCGTCGGGATGTATCCATCCTTTGGCTCGCCAGACGTTAAGGGGTTGGCTGGCGTCGACACCGAAGCAATTCAGTGACGGATCCTTTCGCAGCGGCGACAGACGGGCCTCTGCGAACCAGCCTTCCGGGAATTCGTCACGACAATCGGTCATGTATTTGCCGCCGAACACGCCGAGTGCAAGCATCTCGGCGGGGGTCAGCTCTGGCCGGAAGTCGGGATGGAAGTTGCGGCCACTCGGTGCAGCGAGAACGTATCGGTAGCCTTGCTGCATCCGATCATTCACGACGATCCACCAGGGTTTCATCGGGCGCCCTCCGACAGCGGTTTCGGGCGGTTGCGCCGCCAGATGGACACGTTCAGTGCCGCCGCGAAACTCACCCACGTGAGGTAAGGAACAAGGAGCAGGGCAGCACCCGAATTCGCGGGATAAAACAAGATGATCGTCGCCAGGATCGCAGCCCAAAGCAGCATGATCTCCACCGCGGCAAGCCCGGGTTGGTGAAGCGCAAAAAAGATCGGCGACCACGCAGCATTGAGCAGAAGCTGGACTGCATAGACACTGAGCGGGAATGCTGCGCCGGCAATGCCTGCCTCCAGCCACAGGAGCCAGCCCGACAGTCCGATCGAGGCATAGAGTACCGTCCAGACCGGGGCGAACAGCCAATCGGGCGGCCGCCATCGTGGCTTGTCGAGCTGCTTGTACCAGTCGCCTGGCCGAAAAATCACGCCGGTGGCCGCCGCAGCAAAGCTCGCGGCCTGAAAGGCGACCAGCACAAGAAGGGAATCCATGTCCATCCGACAAAAGGTGGAGGGAGCCGCCGACGCGGCAAGCGGGTCCCTCCAAAGGCCTATTGGTTCAGGCGAGCAGCGAACTCGCCGGAACCCACTGCAGAAAACAGCGGGATGACCTGCCAGGCGGCCGACAGCCCCACCAGGACGTAAACGACCCGGGCGAGCCCCGAGCCGGCCCCAAATATGGCGGCCACGAGGTCAAAGCCGAATAGCCCGACCAGCCCCCAGTTCAGGCCGCCTACGATCACGAGGATGAGCGTTAGTATGTTGAGGAACTTCATGGTTCTTCTCCAGTTGAGGGGACCAGGGTCAGCCTTCCGGCGGCACGATCACCTTGTCGATGACATGGATGACACCATTGGAGGCAGCAACGTCGGCGGCAGTTACAACGGCGTCGTTCACCTTGACGGTGGAGCCCTCGACGTTGACGTCGATCGTTTTGCCATTGACCGACTTCGCCTCATTGATACCCGCCACGTCCTTAGCCATGAACTTGCCCGCGACCACATGGTAGGTGAGGATCGCGGTGAGCTTTTGCTTGTTTTCCGGCTTCAGAAGGTTTTCGACGGTACCGGCCGGCAACTTGGCGAAGGCTTCATCGGTCGGAGCGAAGACCGTGAACGGACCCGTTCCCTTGAGAGTGGCGACCAGGCCTGCCGCTTCGAGCGCGGTCGCCAGCGTCTTGAATTTACCCGCCTCCACGGCAGTGTCGACGACATCCTTCTCCGCGGCGACCCCGCTGAAACTGCTGCCAAGCGTGATTGCTGCAGCGACTAAAAGGCTTCTCAACTTCATGTCATTCTCCTCTCGATGACAGGTGCGCGTTGCACCTCACGTCTTTCATTTGGAGAACATAGATTTTATTGCCACTCAAATTTTCGTGAGCAGAAACCGAATTATCTTGTAATGAAAATAGTCATTGGGGTAGTTTCCCGAAACGAAAAGGAGTTTACGAGTGCTCTCCGACACGCTGTCCAATGAGCTTCAGCGCTACGCGATCGGCCCGCGTATCAAGACACTGCGACTGAGAAAGAAGCTGGGGCTGGTGCAGTTGGCGGGGCATACAGGGCTCTCGCCTGCGATGCTTTCGAAGATCGAGCGCGGGCAGATGTTTCCGACGCTGCCCACGCTGCTTCGGATCGCTATGGTTTTCGGGGTCGGCCTCGATCACTTCTTCAAATCCGACAAGGAGGAGCCGCTCATTGCGGTCGTCCGCAAGCACGAGCGCCTCAAACTTCCAAGCCCGCCGGGCGAAAAGAACCCGGCCTTCCTCTTCGAAAGCCTCGATTATCCCGCATCCGACCGCCGGATGGAGGCGTTTTACGCCGAGTTCCCGATCGATTCGTCGCCCTCGGAGCCGCATCAACATGGCAGCGCCGAGTTCATCTACGTGCTCAGCGGTCGGCTCGTCGTCATTGTGGACGGCAAGGAGACAGCGCTGGATGCGGGCGACGCTACGTATTTTGACTCAAGCGTTCCGCACAGTTACCGCCGGGAAGGCGAGGGAATCTCGACGGCTCTTGTTGTGATTTCTCCCTAGGCGGCCGCTGCCCTGTGTCAACCGATGCATTCGCGGAGCGTGTCGGCCACGCGACGCCAGTCGGACTCTGTCTCGGGCGGCCCCATGTATTTCATCACCACCAGACCGTTCGCGAACAGCCGGCCGTCGGTCGTCGGGATCAGCGCTGAAAACGTGCATGCCTTTACTGGGATGAGCTCGGTTTCCCATGTGAGATCGGCGTCGGTTCTGTAGCCGACACGACCGACCGCGACCTGGCCGTGGATGCGAACGCTCCACACGTCATTGGCAACTCCGCCCGTCAGCCGTTGATGCGGACCGCGTCTTCACCCCATTGTCCGAGCGCTTCCCATCCCATTGGCGATACTCTTGGCGGCGATGATTGACGGAAGAGGGTGTCATCTCGCCCCCGACGGGACTCCCGGTGGAACAAACCAAGCCCGTCGGCTCAAGCCGCCGTCGGGTTGATCACGTTCGTATCGATTTCGGTCAGTTCCACGCGACGCTCGAATGCAATGCCCGCTTCGTCGAAGAGGTGGCAGTCAACGGCATTGATGCCGGTTGTCACAGGTGCGTCGGGGCGGATGCCGACGCTGCCGGGGAGCATGGCGCAGAAATTTTCGGCCTCGCCGTTGAGTGAGGCATAAGCTACCGTATTGGCGCCGAGGCGTTCGATGACCGTCGGGGTCACGGTGAAGACGATATCGCCGCCGTTCAGCTGGATGTGCTCCGGCCGGATGCCGAGCGTCAGCGTCTTGCCGGCCATGCCATCGCGCGGGGTCACCGGCAGAACGGCGGTCTGGCCCTGATAATCCACTTCGACGCCGTTGGCGCTAACGCCCTTGCAGGTCACGGGCAGGAAATTCATTTTCGGATTGCCGATGAAGCCGGCGACGAACTGATTGGCGGGCTTGTGATAAAGCTCCAGCGGTGCGCCGGTCTGGGAGATATTGCCGGAGTCGAGGACGACGATGCGGTCGGCCATGGTCATGGCTTCGACCTGGTCGTGCGTTACATAGATCATCGTCGCCTTCAACGCCCGGTGCAGCTTGGCAAGCTCGATGCGCATGTCTGCGCGCAGCGCCGCGTCGAGGTTGGAGAGCGGCTCGTCGAAAAGGAATATCTTCGGTTCGCGCACGATGGCGCGGCCGATCGCGACGCGCTGGCGCTGGCCGCCGGACAACATGCCGGGTTTCTGCTGCAGCCGCTGGTCGAGATGCAGGATGCGCGCGGCATTCTCGACCTTGGCCTTGAGTTTCGACTCTTCCATCTTTTCGACGCGAAGCGGGAAGGCGATGTTCTCGAACACCGACATATGCGGGTAGAGCGCGTAGGACTGGAACACCATGGCGATGCCGCGCTTGACCGGCGGCAGGTCGTTGACCCTGACGCCGTCGATGACGATGTCGCCCGCCGTCGTCGCGTCGAGGCCGGCGATCATGCGCAGGAGCGTGGACTTGCCGCAGCCGGACGGGCCAACGAAGACGACGAACTCGCCATTCCTCACTTCGAGCTGCACGCCCTTCAGAACCTCGTAGTCGCCATAGAACTTCTGGACTTTGTTGAGAAGAAGCTGTCCCAAAAATCTGTCTCCGCCGGCGGCCTTCGTCGCACGCTCGATATAAGGGGAGGGGCCGCGGCTTATGCAGCGACCCCTTGGAGATAGCTTACTTGAAGGCTTCGATTTCGCCAGCCGCCTTCTTGAGCGCGGCCTCGGGCTCGGCCTTGCCCGTCACGACGGACTGGATCATCTCGATCATCGAGTTCTGGAAGCCCTTATAATCGGTGAACAGCGGCTCGGGACCACCATAGCTGATGCCCTCGATGAGCGGCTTCCAGTAGGGGTCCTTGGCGACGAACTCGTCGACCTTCTTCGAGGGACGCAGCGGTGTGAGGCCGGCGCCGCCCTGCAGTTCGTATTCCGACTGAACATCCGGCGAGGTGATGAACTTGGCGAATTCGGTTGCCTTGTCCTCGACTCCCGAGCCCTTGAAGATCGCAAGGCTGTCGGTGATCAGCAGCGTGCCGGGGCCTTTGGCGTCGGGACCGAGCGGCAGCGTCGTGATGCCCCAGTTGATCTTCGTTTCCTTCAGGCGGGAGGCGGCGCCCGATCCAGCCTGGATCATGGCAACCTTGCCGTCGAGGAAGATGGCGCGGACTTCGTTCTGCTCATAGGCCGTGGGGCCTTCCTCGGAGTAGGGCACGATATCCTTGTAGGCTTTCAGCGCAGCGAGGATCTGCGGGCTGTCGAGCGTGATCTTGCCTTCGGCGTCGGTCACCGCACCGTTGTTGGTGTAAACCCAATGCATGAACTGGTGCATGGTGTTGTCGAAGGTCTTGGCGGAAAGACCGAAGCCCGGAATGCCGGTCTTTTCCTTGATGGTCTTGGCCATCTCGATTTCTTCAGCCCAGGTTTTCGGCGGCTTCTCGGGATCGAGGCCGGCCTGCTTGAAGAGATCCTTGTTCCAGTAGAGCGCCTTGGTGGAGAAGGCGATCGGAACGCCCCACTGATTGCCCTCGAAGGTCACCGTATCGACGATATGAGGGTAATAGGCCTTCTTCTCGTCATCGGTCATCGGCACCGGGACGATGAGATCGTTCTGCGCGAATTCCTTCAGTGTGCGCGAGCCGACATAGGCCATCGCAACAGGCGTGCCGGCAGCGGCGAGCGTCGTTGCCTTGTCCTGGCACTGCGCCCAGCCGACGACCTCAGGCGTGACCTTCCAGCCCGCGTTCTTTTCTTCCCACTGCTTGATGTATTTGGTGTGGACCGGATCGATCGTGTCGCCGCAATAGATCCAGCTGATTTCCTTGTCGGCCGCATGTGCAGTGACCGCGGTCAATGCCGTCGAACCGAGCAGGGCGAGCGCCATAAGGCCTGTCTTAATTGCTATGCTCACGTTGTGACTCCCAATGTGGTTGTTAGCTGTTCACTGATTATTGCTCTTATTGTTTCACCGCACCGGCGGTCAGACCGCCGACGAGATAACGCTGAAGGAAGAAGATGACGACCATCGCCGGCGCAATGCCGACGAAGGAAGCCGCCATCAGTTCGTTCCAGATGACCTCCTGCTTGCCGAAGTAAGCAAAGAGTCCCACCGGCAAGGGCATGTATTCGGTCTTCGAGTTGAACGTCAGCGCGAAGATGAATTGCTGGGCGTAAGCGCCGATGAAGGTGGTAATGGCGACGACGATAATGCCCGGCATCGCGATGGGCAGGATGACGCGACGAAGCGTATAGAAATGGCTGGCGCCATCCATGAAGGCGGCTTCGTTGAGCTCCTGGGGAATACGGATCATATAAGTGCGCAGCAGCCAGATCGCCGAGGGGATCAGGAAGGCGACGCCCGGCACGATCATGGCGAGATAGGTGTTGAGCACGCCCATGCTGCGCATCAGCCGGAAGAGCGGGATGAGCAGCACGGCGCCGGAGAACATGTTCACCGTCAGGAAGGCGCCGAGCAGGATGCCCATGCCCTTGAATTCGAACTTGGCGAAGGCGTAAGCGGCCGGAATGACCAGGCAGAGCACGATCAGCGTGACGATGATCGAGATGAAGAAGGAGTTGAAGATATAGCGCCCGAAGCCCGGCACACTGATCCACATCGTCCGGTAGGCCTCGAAGGAGCCGTTCTCAGGCCAGAAGCGGTAGGGCGAGGAGAAAAGCTGGGCGAGGGGCTTCAGGGAAACCAGGAAACCCTCGACGAAGGGCGCCAGCACGAAGAACAGGAACACCGCGATACCGCAATAGATCAGGACGATTTCCCACCAGCGGTAGCGGTCGATCATGGCGGGGCTGCTCATGCGCGCTTCTCCGGATTGAGGCGGCGAGTGACACGGAAATAGGCGAAGCAGAAGAGCGACAGGAAGATGCAGATCAGCACGGCGCGCGCCGCACCTTCACCGTATTTCTTCGAACCGATCGCGGTCTGATAGGTATCGATGATCATCGTCGTCGTCTCGCCGCTCGGGCCGCCCTGCGTCAGGATCCAGATGATGTCGAACGAGTTGAAGGTGGCGATCAGCGACAGCATCGACATGGTGATGATGGCGGGCACCATCAGCGGCAGGGTGATGCGGCGGAAACGGTACCAGCGGCCGGCGCCGTCGGTCCAGGCGGCTTCGTAGAGATCCTTCGGGATCGACTGGATCGCGGCCAGGAAATAGATCGTCACCAGCGGTACGCCAATCCAGACATCGGTGACGATCGTCGCCCAGAAGGCGGTGCTGCCATAAGCGAGGAAGGCGACCGGGCCGTCGACGAGGCCGAAGCGCTGCAACAGGCCCGAGATCATCCCGAACTGCCCATTATACATCCAGCCCCACATGAAGATGCCGATCGCCATCGGCACGATCCATGGCGGCATCGTCAAGAGCCGGAACAGCGAGCGGCCAGGTACGGCGGCATTCAGCATGCATGCGCCAAAGGTGCCGATCACCATTTTCAGGGCGACGGAGAAGAAGGTCCAGACGAAGGTGCGGAGGATAACCTCCGCAAATGTGGCGTTGAAGATCTTCTCGTAATTGACCCAGCCGACCCAATTGGTGGTCTTCTTCAGCGACGCATCGGTGAAGGAGAGAATGAACGTATCGACGAGGGGATAAGCGACGATTGCGAGAACGTAGAGAACGGCCGGAAGGAGGAGGATCCAGGCGAAGATGAAGGCGCTTCTTTGGACACTCATCTTGCCGCCTTCCTCAAGCCGCTCTGGCGTGAAGGGCTTCGTCGAAGCGGTCCCAAACAGGACGCAAATCGACGACCGTTTTCTTGATCCTCGCTTCGTCCATCGCCAGAGCCAGAATGCCGGCTTCGAGCGCGTTCAGCGTGGAGACGGGAAGTTCGAGCCCGGTGCGCACGCTCTCGAGCAGGTCGCTCGCCATCTGTTCGTCGGCGCCGTAATGCTGGGAGAGTTCGGTAGCGGCATAGGTGTTCTCGACAACCTTGTTGCCGGTCAGCTGTTCGTGGACATTGAGATAACCGCGGACGAAATCGCCCTCGGCCATGCCGCGCGAGCCCATGATGGCGAAACGGCGGAACTGGTCAGGCACGTTCAGATTGGTGTGGAAGTTCATGCCGACGCCATTTTCATATTCGACGATCGCCACCTGATAATCGATGATATCGGCATCGCTGTCGAAGACCTTGTCCGATCCCATCCAGCCGCTCGGCTTGCGGTGGAAAAGCTCGAGATCGTTGATGCCCTCGCGCGCCGGGTCGTTGGCCGGCGTGAAGCTCTTGCGGCCGCCGAAACTGGCGACACGCTCCGGCCGCGCGCCGACGACGCCGTTATAAAGGTCGAGATCGTGGCAGCATTTCTCCAGCATGAAGCTGCCGGAATAGCGCTCGTAGCGGCGCCAATCGCGCATGAAGAAGGCGCCGTGATAGGGCTCGATATGTTCGGAAGCCTCGATCGACACGATCTGGCCGAGCTTGCCCTCGGCCTGGATGGCGCGCAGATCCTTGTAGAGAGGGGAGTAACGCAGCACCAGACCGACCATCAGCCGCTCATGGCCGAACTTCGCCATGAGATGGGCAAGCTCGATGCTTTCGGCGATGGTCGTGACGATCGGCTTTTCGCAGAAGACCTTGAGACCGGCTTGCAGCCCGAGTTTGATATGGTCGAGATGCATGTGATTGGGGGAGCCGATCATCAGCAGATCAAGCTTTTCGGAGGCGAGGAGCTCCTCCGGCGAGCCGTAGGCCTTGCCGGCGGAAACGCCCTTTTCCGTCAAACCGGGAAGGCCGGCAGGATCGGGGTCGACGTAGCCGACGATATCGAAACTGCTATCGATCGCTTTGAAGACGTAGCCGAGATAGCCGAGCCGGAATCCTAGCCCGATGATGCCCACTTTCATGCCGATCAAGTTCCCGATTAAGTAATTTATTTTCTTTAAGTTGGGACAAAAAACAAAGGGCGTCAATAGAAAACGGGGCGCAAGACGCGAGTATGAAATTGATTTTCATAATTCGCGGGCGAGGATCGTTAAAGCGCTGCCACCGCCAAAATGCGGAGGCAACCGGTGGAAGAGCCATCTTCAAAGCAGGAATGCTGACGTCATTGTTGCGGACCCGGCAAGCTCACGCAAAAATCGCGAAATGTTGAAAAGAGTAGCGAGCCCGGGTGTGTAGGATGGGCGATACCCCGAAGGAGGAGCCATCATGACCCGCATGACAGCCAAGGACTTTCCGCAGGAACTGCTCGAACTTTACGATTATTATGCGCATGGAAAAATCACTAAGCGCGAGTTTCTCGACCGGGCCGCCAAGTTTGCGGTCGGTGGGGTGACGGCAGCCGCCATTCTTGCGTCGCTCAGCCCGAACTACGCGCTGGCGACCCAGGTCGAGTCTACCGATCCCGATATATCGGCCGAATACATCACCTATCCCTCTCCCAAAGGAAACGGCGATGTCCGCGGCTATCTCGTGCGGCCCGCGAAGGCCGATGGCAAGGTTGCGGGCGTGGTCGTCGTTCACGAGAATAGAGGCCTGAACCCCTATATCGAGGATGTGGCGCGGCGCGTGGCAAAAGCCGGCTTCATCGCCCTGGCGCCGGATGGGCTGACGTCGGTCGGCGGTTATCCCGGCAATGACGAGAAGGGGCGGGAGCTCCAGCAGAAAGTCGATCCGGAAAAGCTGATGAACGACTTTTTCGCGGCGGTCGAATTCCTGATGAAGGGTGATCTCACCAGCGGAAAGGTCGGCATAACAGGCTTCTGCTATGGCGGCGGCGTCGCCAACGCTGCGGCGGTCGCCTATCCCGAACTGGCCGCAGCCGTGCCCTTCTATGGTCGGCAGCCGCGCGCCGAGGACGTGCCGAAGATCAAGGCGCCATTGCTTCTCCACCATGCCGGGCTGGACAAGGGGATCAACGAAGGCTGGCCGGCCTACGAAGCCGCGATGAAAGCGGCGGGAAAAACCTACGAGGCCTATATCTACCCCGACGTCAACCACGGCTTTCATAATGACACCACGCCGCGCTACGACGAGGCGGCAGCCAAGCTCGCCTGGCAGCGAACGGTCGACTGGTTTACGAAATACCTTGCCTGAAAATGCAGTGGCGTGAGGCTGCGGGGAGCCATCCCCGCCGCATGGCCCGTGTCTCGCTATTGCGAACGGTCGACCTTGCGCCGTCCCCGACTGAGCATCATTCCGCCGACGATGAGAACAATCCCGCCGGCGTTCGCCCAGAATGATCCCGGGGCCCCGCTGACATAATCAAATGCCACCCCCGTTACCATCTGCCCGCCGATGATCAGCAGAGCCGAATTGACGGCGCCGATCCGCGCAATCGCCCAACTGCCGGCCGCCACGAAGACAACGCCGATCGGACCGCCTAGATAGGCGTACCAGGGCGCCTCGGCGGCGCCCGCGGGAAGCAGGCCCCCGACGAAGAGCCCGAGGCAGGTGAGGACGGCAAATCCGACGGCGTGATTCCAAAAGGATGCGATCAGCGGCGTCGTCGAGATGCTCAACCGCCCATTGAGCTGACGGCTCAGGCCGACGAGCACGCCGCCGAGGCAAGCAAGCAGAATGAAGAGCGTCACGCCGCACCTCGCCCGAACAATATGATGAGCGCCGCCCCCGCAACGACGAGGCCGAGCGCAGTGATGTCTCGTGCATCGGGATGCCGCTTGCGCATGCCGAACAGTCCCCAACTGTCCGCCGCGACGCTGAAGATGACCTGGCCTGCCAGGCCCAGAGCCAGGGTGCCGGAGAGCCCGAGCGGTGAGTTGACCGCGGTCGAGGTCAGCATGACCGTTGCCGCGCCGGAGATACCGCCGAAATAAGCCCATAGAGGCGCGCGCAAGCTCTGTTCCGGCTTTGGCCTGCGTCGCCGGTGGATGAGCAGGAGAAGAATGACCGCGGCGATGATGCCTGTGCCGTGAGCGGTCCAGGAAGAAAACAGCGGATTTCCGTAGCGTGCCAGCTCGCCATTGAGGTGCACCATGAAAGTCAGGAGCCCACCCGTGGCGAAAGCGCCAGCAAAGTAGATCGGATGCGGATTTCGTGCGGCTTCGATGGTCATTGGAGATCCCGTCAGCGAATCAATTGCGGCGGATGTTTTTCAAATTGCCACTAAGGCCATTCATCGGCATCCTCAGCAAGACGTGTCGTCATAGCCTGACAGGCATGGAGGACGCGATGCTGCTCAAAGGCGAACGGACATTTCTGGTGCGGGATGCTGGCGGTTTTGTCGCGCACATCAATATGCCGGGATGGTTGAAGCCGAAGCCGACGGACCATGGCCACGGCCCTCTCGCTATGATCGTCGAATCCATCCTAGTCCCTGGCCGGCTGATCGCGATGCACGAGCACAGAAACGACGAGATCGTCTCCTGGGTGCCTGACGGCGTGATGCGTCACCAGGATCGGGCCACAGGCTGGCTGCTGATCGACCGCCATCATCTGATGGTGATGAATGCCGGGAAAGGCTTCTGGCACTCGGAGGAGACGATGGTGACCGATCCGCCGCTGCGAATGCTACAGATCGTCATTCGTCCGCGTGCGGCCGATCTGGTGCCGAAAATTCAATACGGCGCGATCCCTATGGTCGCGGCGAATGTCTGGCGACACCTGGTCGGCCCGGAAGGGGAAGGCACGCCGTTTTATGTCCGTAGCGCCGTCGACATCTTCGACATCCGACTGGAAGCGGGCGCGCGGGCGGAATTCCCGCGGAAACATGGCCGGGATCTCTACTTCTATGTCTTCCGTGGCTCAATCGCCGTTGATGGTCAAACCTTCAGGCAGGGCGAGCAGGGGCTGCATCTGTCCGATGACCGGCTCGACCTTGAAGCCAAGGATCCAGCCACCCTGATCGCGTTTCTCCTCTATGCAAACGCACCGGTCGCCAAGCAGGGGACCGTCGGCGACCATAAGGACATACCGTCGGCCCTCGTCATCAGGGCGCTTCTGAAGTGGAGGAAATTTCGGCAGATGTGGCGACGGTCTTCACGAGGCGCGCTTCTGCGGCAACAGTGATTACCGCAAGTCGCTTCCGCTTTCGGCAATTGTGCGGTAGCCTGTCCATTCGTTCACATCCAGCGAAGATTTCGCTGAGAGCCCAGAGATGCCGAGGACGGGCGAAATTACGATCGTCCAGAGCTGCGGACAGTTTCCGTCAGCCTTGATCCGGCTAAAAATGCGATTGTGAACGGAACAAGCATGCCTGCAATTGGGTTTCGAACCTTAGCGTTTAAAAGGAGGAGCATCATGCCTACGGTTGCCGCGACGCCCATTACTCCGCCCGATCAGCACGTCGTCACCGCACGCGAAGCTATCGAGCCGCTGTATGAGAAGCTCGAGCTTCAAACGGAATCGCTGGTTCTTTCTGCAGCGCTCGAAGCAGGATGGTCTCCGGACGAGGCAACGGAAGCGCTGGCGGCGCTCAGACTGCAGGACGCGTTGTCCATCCTCGACGAACGATCTGGCCAGTAGTTCGCGAAGAGTGACGACTCCGGCCATGGCGGGACAACTTCGTCGAAGACGCGACAACTTCGCTCCCGAGCCGGGCTACAACGTGCGCGTCCGCCCGAATGAGCGCAACAGCAGATTAAGAGAGACGGCAACCTTGTCGATGTCGCGAATGTCCCGCGAATATCGGCCGGTGTAGAGTTTTACAATCATGCTGTCGCGGGCAGAGCCGCTGAGTTCGAAATAAAGGTGCAGGTAATAGGCTTTCTTGTCGCCGCCGCGACTTACGCTTCTTCGCCGTTGAGTGACCTGACCGAGCTCGGCTTTGATTGGGGCGAAGCCGGAGAGTTTCAGCATCACCGATTTGGATTGCAACCGGGCCATGGTGGGGACTGCAACGACCGCCTTGTCCAGTGCCAGACTGACGACTTGACCGGGGACATCGTCGACGATAGCGGGTTCATCGAGCTTGAATGCATGGAACAGGCGCCGAGGTTTCTCAAAGCAGATGAGTGACGCGATGAGCAGGACGACGATATTGATCCCTGACCACCAGGCCGCGACCGGCGAAAACTGGCCTTGTACATGCGACGTTTCCGGTACGACGTTGACCAGCAGGCCAACCACGGTGATCGTGATCATGCTTGCGATCCAGGCGAAACTGTAGCGGTCGAACTGGTTCGCCTCGTTGCCACTGCCCTTTGGCGTCACCCTGAAAGGCTTGCCGAATGGTCTCACCAGGCTGGAGACCACGGTCGGCAACATGCGGAATGTCGCAAAGGTCCCGACAGCGCTGGAAACCACAGGCAGATAGCGCGTCGGCGTGATCCACAGCATGAGCAGAAAATAGGCCACCAGCAGCGGCACCTGATGAGACACATACGCGGCTATATCAGTGAAATAGAGCGGGACCAGGCCAAACCAGAGATAGACGATGGGGACGAGCAATATCGCGAAGCGGACCAGATACTGCACCAGCCATGACGCGGGCAGGAACATGATCCGTTGAAAGAGCGTCAATCCCGGGCCGCGCAGCGGGCCATTGTACAGGTAAAGGGTTTGAATACCCCCCTGACACCAGCGTTCGCGCTGGACAAAATAACCGGTCAGGTTCTCGGCGGCCAGTCCCATCGATAGCCGCTCGTTCAGGTAGCGGGTCTTGTAGCCTTTGTTGAGCATCGAAAGAGTGGTCAGCAGGTCTTCTGTGATCGACTCCGTCGGAAAACCGCCTATTGCGTCGACGGCCTTGCGGCGGGCAATCGAGCATGACCCGCAGCAGAAACTGACGTCCCAGGCGTCTCGGCTGGGCGCGATCTCGTCGAAAAACAAGCGCTGCTCGTCCGGCCAGATATTCTCCAGACCCAGGTTCGACTGGACCGGATCGACATTGAAGAAATGTTGGGGTGTCTGGACGATGCCGATGCTTTCATCGGAAAAGAACGGCAGCGTCCGGCGAAGGAAATGTCGATAGGGAACAAAATCGGCGTCGAAGATCGCAATGAATTCGCCCGAGCTGACCTTCAGCCCATTGTTCATATTGCCGGCTTTGGCATGGCTGTTGTCGCCACGCGTGACGTGGATGACGTTCTTCTCCTCGCAATAGGCCTTCAGCCAATCCCGGCGTTGATCGTCGAGCACATACACCGTCAATTTGTCGGCAGGATAATCCAGCGCGCGGGCGCCGATGATGGTTCGCTCGAGCACGTCGAGCGGCTCGTTATAGGTCGGGATGAAAACGTCGACAGTTGGCAGCTCACGCTTATCGCGCGCGAAAAAAACACGACCCAGCCTGTCCGCTTCCGCGCTCCGGTCGACATAGCGGCTCATCAATACCAGAAAAAGGATAACTTCGACGCACGCCAGAATCTCGACGAAGAAGAGGATCCAGACCCAGTAGAAATTCGCACCGTCGCTGGGATAGGGAAGCACCGTCTCGGTCAAGCGCCAGTACATGTATCGCAATGCGAATGCCGCGACAAACGCGCAGGTCACCGCTCGTGTCCAGGTGTGATGCCGCGACCAATTGAACGGCCCGAGGAAAAAGAAGGCCGAAACGAGAAAGGTCGGAACCAGCGCTAGAAGATACTGAACCACAGGCTTTTTACCTAGTTGGACACGTCGATGCCGTGTTTGGAAAACCGTACCTGTACTGTCCGCCCCACCTGGCAGGAGTTCGCAAAGTCATCATTCATGAAGGATGGATCGAGGCGAACCCGAATGCGGGCATTGCGCTGTGTCGACGGCGGCAAGCTGGCAGCAAAGGAATCGGCCTCAACCGAAGCCGAACTGCCTCTGACGGAGATGACCGTACCATTGAAGACATCGCTGCGGCCGAACAAGCGCACCTGAGCGACAAGTCCGGGATAGATCTCGTCATAGTTGACCTCGGGAACAAGAATATCCACAAACAGCTCCCGACAGTCGAGAAGGCGCATCAGCTCGTCGTTCAGCACGACGTTGGAACCGTTGACGATACTTCTGGTCCAAACGACGCCGTCGAACGGCGCTATTGCCGTTGCGGATTCAAGGCTGCTGACGCGGTTTGCCTCTTTGACGAGCTGTTTTTGAACTTCTGTCGCTCGTGTCTCATTCTCCGCTATGCGCGAATTCAAGTCGTTGATGCGAACGACAACCTCGTCCTCGCGCTGCCGCGAATAAGGCACGTCATTCTGCCCGTCGCCGAAAACAAAGATACCCTGGCGGACCGCATTGAGCCTTTGTTCCAGTTGATCGACAGTCAGATTGCTGATTTCGACCTCGCCGCCGGTCGCAGCACCGGCGGCTCGCGCGACTTCGACCAGCTTCTGCGTAAGAATACCTTTTGACTCGAGCTCCATCCGGCGGTTCAGGTCGACCTGCGCGACAAGATCCTGGGCCTGCGACACTTCGACCTTTTTCCGCAGGATTTCGACCTCGCGTTCGAGATTGGCAATGGTTGTCTGCCTGTAGACTTCCAATCTTGCAGACAATTCCTCGCGAAGGGCGGAGAGCTCCTCCCGTTCCTTTTTAAGTGCCGCGACGCGGTCCAGCGCCGTGTTCCGATCTGCCTCGAGCGAAGCGAGAATTGCGCGATTGACGCGTGTATTTCTGATTTCTGCGAGGGATTGTCCCGCTTTGACCGGGCTGCCGACCTTGAGGGGTTCTTCCGCAATCGTGCCGTCGATTGGGGCATTAACGACAGCAAACCGGGCATTGACCGTGCCATCAAGGCTGGTAAAGCCGGTAATCGTCGGCAATGAGACGACGGTCACCAGTGCCAGCAGCAACAGGCCGACGACGATGCGTGTGATGCGATGGTTCCAGATCATGTTGGCATCCGAAGGTATCGCTCTGCAGCCATTCGTCGCTCTCGCGCTGACACGGACGGATGCAACTCATTCTTGCATACTTTAGCGCATGGAAATTTATAGACAAGTGATGGTCGTAAACCTGCGACAGAAACAGTTCGGCTCTGAACGAAATGCCACCGACGCAGGCGTGGCGCTGGCCTGTGGTCAAGCCCGGCGCGGCGACTGAAGAGGGGGTAATGGGTAGATAGGGATGATGGAAATTACCGCGCCTGGCGAGGCCGCGATCTCGTTGAGACAGAAATAGCGGAGCGGTTTGGCTTTTCACGAAAGCGCAGAACCGCTCCAACTTTTTTATTTACGCAGTTCCCGGCAAAAGCGGTTCGCGCTTTACCTGGGGAACCCGCTTCTCACCTTGCCCGGAACGGCTCTAATGCGGCCGAAGTTCTTTGGTCGCCATCAGCATGACGAGATCTTCCGAGGCATCGGCGAGCGTCAATGCCAATTCCGCGGCCGACCATCCACGTTTCTGCAAACTGACGAGCATTTCCACCATTGCGACTTCGACTTCTCGTCTGCAGGTCGAAATTGGCCTCAACTCGATAACATTCTCATCACATGCGGTAGTCATCTTAGCCTCCTCTGCCACATGAAGGGCAGTGTCAAAGAAATTCGACAATGGGTGGATATGATAGGGGTTGCGTACAGACCTCGAGCCATTACGCATCGACATGTATGGCCTCGGCTGCGCGCAACCCCTCGCGCGCCATTATTTGCCGATGTCGGCCTCAGGAGCGCCTCGTATCAGTCTGAAACGACGGGCGATACAATTTTCCTGGCTCACCCTTGGATTGATTCCGTTGAAAGCCATTGCTTGCGCAGGGCGAGCACGACTGCTTCTCCGATAGTTCACGACCTATCCTCCCATGTTTGCGTGTTTTTGTTTTGAACAACTGTCGTTTTGCGTTGTCGGGGCTATCGCACCGGCAGCTAAGTATTTGGAATTTGCGAACTTACTTCGGAATTAACCATTGCTTATTTAGATATATGAACGGGATGCGCTTGTCGTTATCGCAGCATCCAGAAAATTATCGGTCCGTCCATTTCTGCTCGCAGAGGAATATGATAAGTAGCTTATGCACGTAGAGCTTTAGCCAATTCGGATCTCGGATGGCTGTTGTTTGCTTCAGTTTCAACAGCCCGGATCTGCTAATGCGCTGGAGGAATTGGATGGTTGCGGAGTCTGGAGATGACCCGGCTGCGGGACGGGAATGGCCGGCGCACCTGGAGCGGCGGCGCTGGCCGCGCGAACCTTCTTCCCAGAAAGAACATCGGGTGGACGTGCCACCGGCCTTGGTGCCCCTGCGATTTTCGACGCACGAACTGCCACAGAAAGAACAGTTCCAGGCTTGGCGATCACATGTGGCGCCCCTTATGGATGTACATCTGCCGGATGGAAAATCAGAGGGCGATGGTTTCCTCGCGGAACAGACCGGTTGGCACCTCGGCGATATCCTCATCGTTCAGCAGCGCGCGCAGGCGTGCAGCTATATTCGCGATCAGGCGATGCTGCGATCGAGCCCAATTGATCACTGGAACGTCGGCATACTGCGCAGCGGCCGGGCCTGGACCGAAGCCGATCGGCATGTAACGGAAACCGGCCCGGGTGAGATATTTTTCAGGTCTCTTGGTTATCCGTACCGCGGGCGGATGACCGATTCAGTCGCTGTGCTCGTCTTCCTGCCCTATGAACTGTTGACCGGTGATGCGACTCTTCTGCAGAGCGCCAACAACACCGCCTTCTCCGGTAGCCTGGCTGAATTGCTGGTCAGCTATATTAACGGCCTGGAAACGAACCTGAGCAGCTTGACGGTGGAGGAGGTGCCGCGGATCATACGGACGATCGGCGATATGGTCGTTGCATGCGCTGCATCCTCCACAAGTTCGGACCGCGGCCAGGAACAGACCAATATGGGGCTGATGGAGCGGGCGCATCGCTATATTCACCTCAATCTTCATTCAGATAGCTTGACGCCTGAGGTCATGTGCCGAGCGCTGGGAATCTCGCGGACCCGGCTCTACCGATTGTTCGAAACGAGCGGGGGCGTCTTCGCTTACATTCGCAAACGTCGCTTGCTGCAGGCCTATGCGGATCTTACCAATCCGACCGACAACAGGCCGATCTCGGAGATTGCCGAGGCCGCCGGCTTCGACGTTGCAGCCAATTTCACGCGCGCGTTCAGCCATGAATTCGGGCTCAGCCCGCGTGAAGTCCGAAAGACCATAGCAACCGAGCACCCGGCCATCCCAGCAACACGTTCCATGCGACGTGTCGGGACAACGATCGGCGACTGGCTGACGCTCGCACGTTGATGTGGAAGGAATAAAAGCGGTATTGCTGCTACTTTTCAAGCAATTACGCAGTGGCGTTTACTCAACGCTTTCAAGTTCCATAAGATCGATTACGCCAGATTCGATTGTAGCCGGGTACATTCTATTTCCAAGTGCGACATGCCAATGATTTCAATGGCTTCACTTTGGAGATTTTGGCATGTCCCGATGCTATACGCAGCTTGCCCTC
>NZ_JACHYV010000010.1:0-191460 GCF_014193135.1 Rhizobium sp. BK049 | reverse complement strand
CCGGGCCGATGAGGCCTAAAGCAGCACACACGACAGAATGAAAACTGTCAGGTATCATCCCGGTCCAAAATGTCGATCATCAACCCGGTCGTTCAGCGCTAGCAGGCGGCCGCCAGCAGTCAGCACATGGCGTCAAAAGACGCGCGGCGCTTCCGTTTACTGCTCGATGGCGAAGGTTACGGTGACGCTGACAGTGTAATTGTTCTCGCCGCCCTGGACGGGAACCGCAGCGTCGGCTTCCTTCATCATCGTGGCGCGATAAACGGGCTGCGGCAGCGGGCGCGGCTCATTCTCGTTGATTTCGATGATGCGGCCGAGCTTGACGCCGGCGGCTTCGCTCAGCGTTTTCGCCTTCTTGACGGCTTCGGCGACGGCGTTCTTGCGCGCCTCTTCGAGCGCCGCATCCGGCTTGTCGTTGGTAAATTGGATGTCGCCGCCCTGATTGATGCCGAGTGTCACCGATTGGTCGATCACCTGGCCGAGCTTGGAAAGATCGCGCAGGCGCACAGTGACCGAATTGATAGTCTGGTAGCCGATCAGCTGCGGCTGTTGCTGCTGGCCATCGACCGGCTGCGGATAATTAAACTGCGGCTGGATGGAGAAGCCCGAGGTCTGCAGGTCGCGCTCGGCGATGCCGCCGTCCTTCAGCGCCTTCAGCACGTCATTCATCGCCTTGTTGTTCTCGTCGAGCGCTTCACGGGCGGTCTTCGCCTGCTTGACAACGGCGAGATTGACGACGGCCATATCGGGCGCCAAGGACGATTCGCCATCGCCCGTCACCGAAATCACCGCCTCACGCGGCTTTGCTTCCTGCGCCAATACAGGCGCGGCACTGCCGAGCGGCAGGGCCAGAAGGGCAGTCATCACAAGTGTCTTGGT
Organism: Rhizobium sp. BK049; assembly: GCF_014193135.1. Classification (NCBI taxonomy): domain Bacteria; kingdom Pseudomonadati; phylum Pseudomonadota; class Alphaproteobacteria; order Hyphomicrobiales; family Rhizobiaceae; genus Rhizobium; species Rhizobium sp. BK049. The sequence goes on along the minus strand of NZ_JACHYV010000010.1, from coordinate 190,581 downwards.
CAGAATCGGCGCCATGTTTCATTCCCTAGTTGTCGTTTCCCGATGAGCTTTCTGTCGGTTGATTGTGAAGCTATTGCGGCGGAAGGGAAGGGGGCGGTGACGGATCGGGAGAAAAATGTGAGGGTGGTAGGAGTAGGCGTTCCGTGGCCGCCCGCTCTGGCCGGCCATCTACCCCACAAGCGGGGGATTGGCTGGGTGCGATCGCCCGCCAAAAGATCAGCGTTCAGCCCGGCGAAACGCTGGAGAGACGCGAAGATTTCGCCACTTATGATCTCCCCACCTGTGGGGGATGCCCGGCAGGGCAAAGGGGCGTGGCACGGAAGGCCTGCATTCCTGCATCTTCCAACGCTCGCCTTCCCAAATCCCGCAAAGCTGCTAGCAATGACGGCGGGTTAAGCAACAGGGGCTTCCGGACACGCCATGTCCGGCAAGGGGGCAGCATGCGCTTTATGACAATTCTTTCGATCGGCCTCGCCATCTGTTTGACGGGCTGCAGCCAAGTGGCAGAAAAGGCCGAAAGCGCCGCCAACCGCTCATACACCAGCTATGCGCTGGGCAAAGCCTATGTGGAGGTCGCCAATCTCGGTCAATCGCCGATGGCGCGGCTCTCCGGCTCCGAAGCAACCTTCGGGCCGATGATCGGCGCAACACCGTTGAAGAACGGCATGACGATCTACCGACATATGGCGCCCGCCGCCAGGACCGAGACCGGCACGAACTTCGTCGGCCTGGTCGGCAGCTCCACGATTTCCGAGAATAACCGGCTTTCCTATTTCCTGGTCGGCGCCGACGGGATCGTCAAGGATTGGGCCACGGGCTCGGTGCAGGGCAGCGCCAGCGACTGCGTGCAATATATCGGCGGCATCATCAACCGCTGCAACGATATGCGCCAGCTCCAGGCTTCGCTGGCACTCTACGACGCCAGGGTGGCGACCAAGGCCGGTCAACCCATTTCCAGCTGGGGCGAACCGTCTGCACCTGCGATCAACTGAGAATGTGCGGCAGCCCAGGCGAGGTCTTGTACCTCACCCGGCGGCCGGGACATTGGGCGGCTGACGCTGTCGCGCAGAACTGTGAAACGGTCTTGGGATAAAATCCTGCAAGACCAGAGGCCGAAGCCCGGGAGCGGATCGAAGGACCCGCCGCGCCTCAGGCGCCGAAATCATCCATGAAGGAGGGATGGATCGCGGGCTTACGCTCTTCGCGGGCCTCGCGAATGCGCTGGGGAACCGCACCGAGACCGGCAACAAAACGGGTCAGGAGATTGCGATTGAAAAGTTTCTGTATGCTCATGGCAGTTCACTCATTCTTTTTTTTGTTAGCTGGCGGCATATATTTTGCGCAGGCTGCCTTAACAACGGGCAATTTTGCATGACAGTTATGTGACAGCGCATGGTCATGGAAAAGCGGGTAGAAAAGCGATCACTTTAGCGTGACAAGAACCCGCCGGAGGCAGTCGATTGCCGCAGATCAATGCTCTCTGCACCGCGGCGTGTAAATTGTACGGTTTGGGTGGAAGCCATGCCCCGAGGAGAAGCTCAGATGAACCGATTTTTCGCATTGATCGCGACCGGAACGCTGATCAGCCTTGCCACGCTCATTTCGGCCTGCACATCGTCAGGATACATCGACCAGACTTCGTCGATCGATGGCGGTTACTACTACGAGAGTCAGCCGCTCAACCCGGCCTGCGGTGGTGGGTTCAGGCCAAGCGATGGGCGTTCGTGCAGTTATTAGAGGGTGCGATACTTGCCATGATCGCTTCGGCGGATATGTTCTCTACCGTGCAGTTATGCGAGTGTGTCTTTGGCGTTACAGCTATTTGTTGAACGAGGCTGTATCCTCCAGTTGTGTTGCAAGACATGGGGTCACGAACATGAAGCTCACGATCGCCACCACTTTTCTAGCACTCGTCGCAACGAGCGCCTTTGCAGCGGATGCAGTGCAGGACGTCCCAGCCGCGCCTGTTGCGGCTGCGCCAGTTTTCACCTGGTCAGGCCCGTATCTCGGCATCGATGGCGGCGCTAGTTGGCTAAACGGTGACTTCAGCGCCGGCGGCGCCAGCGATTCCCAGGATTTCAACGGCGGCGTCTTCGGTGCATTTGCAGGTTACAATTTCCAGTTCGACAACAACATCGTTGTCGGCATCGAGGGCAACCTCGAATACAATTGGAACGAAGAGGAAGCGCTTGGCGCGGATGTCGGCACCGATTGGGCCGGCGCTGTTCGTGGTCGTGTCGGCTACGCCTTTGACAGAGCGCTGCTTTATGGCGCGGCTGGCTGGACCGCTACGCGTGGATACGTTGACCTGCCGGGGCTAGACAAGGAAACCGAGACCTTCAACGGCTACACCGTCGGCGCCGGCGTCGACTTTGCCATCACCAACAACATCTTCGCCCGGGGCGAGTATCGGTATAATGACTTCGGCGAGAAAGACATTCTCGGTGTCGACGTCGATCTCAACCAGCACGAGCTCAAGTTCGGTATCGGCGTGAAGTTCTAAAAGCTGTCCGTTGGTCGGTGAAAAGAAGCCCCGCGAGGACAGCGGGGCTTTTGCGTTTCATGGCAATGTCAGCAAAATCCTCCGATCGCTCACATGCGTCGGCCCCCGGCCCGTAGCACCCGACCGTCGTGGCTTTCCACGCTCAACATCGCGTTGTTCGATCTAAGCTCTAGCTCAACATGGAACCGAATGACGGGAAGCAGAAATTTATCGGAGGTTGCAGAACCTAGATTGGCCACCGGCGGTCCTATAAATTTACTCGTGCTTGATATTCCTCTGGATTCTCAATCGCAGTTCGTGTTCCATTTCTTGCCACGCGAGGGCTGCGCGCGAGTCGAGGGCTGCTCTTTTGAGCCCTAAGTTTGCGAAGAGGGAGAGGAAATGGAAGGGTTTAGGCTGCTTCGAGCGGAGGCGGATCCGGAGGCACTGCAGTTCATTCGCACTCGTATGACGTTGATTGCGAAATCGAACGCGTCGCTGTGCACGATCACGAAGGCTACAATTAGGTAGCTCGGATTGCTTAAATGACAGAGGTAACCGCCGCACGGCTCGCCGAACTGGAAGATGAGATAGCACGCCACCAGTGAGCGCTATTAGAGCATGCAGATCGTTTAGCGCGTGGTGAAGAAAGCGAGCGGCCTCAGCCGCCGGCCTGGTCAATCGAAAAGCAACGGGCTTGGTCTGAAGCACTTCAGGCCAAAGTAAGAAACACAATGATTGTGGCCTTCGGCGGAGAGGCGGCCTACAACGCGCTGACCGTTCAAAGTGAGGCGATGAGGCAGGCTCGCCGCGAGGCGGACCGCTCGATTGCCATCGTTCACGCCAGCGTCGTCGAGGACCAGTTGCGATCAGCCATCGAGCGCTATTTCCCGGGGAGGCAATCTGATCCAGCTGTAATTAATCGTATATTCGACCCGGAGAAATACGGGCCGCTCGGCAATTTCGCTGCACGCGCGGATATCGCTTTTGCTTTGGGCATAGTCGGATCAGGCGCTCTCAAAGCGTTGAAAAACATTGGGAGGATCCGGAACGAATTTGCCCATGAGTTAGGGGTACATTCGTTCGACCATCCCGACGTGGCGAAGTTGGTCGAGAAACTTACATATATCAACTTCGCGATTACCGGTCCGGACGCCGAAGGTCTTATGCATCTGTGGCACCGGTCACCGAATTCGGAGTTGAGGTCTGGAAGCGCATGGAGCGCATCCGACAACCCTTTCGACCATCGCGGACGCTTTGAAAAGACCTGCGCGTTTTTGCAGGATGCTTTGCGGAAGAGCGCGCCGGGAACGAAGCATCCAGATCTTCACGAGAAATGAGGACGCGCTGCGATGCGAGGTTTTCATCGGCTCCTTCAGAGGCCCCCGATTCCTTTTCTTCCGAAATTTGAAAATTCCGGAACCTGGTGTCAAAATCCCGGGTTTTCGCGTCAGGCTACACCGTTCGGTGAAAAGATCGATTAAACCCTCGAAATTAATGGTGGGCCCGGAGGGACTCGAACCCCCAACCAAGCGGTTATGAGCCGCCGGCTCTAACCATTGAGCTACAGGCCCTCAGCGTCGGGTGTCCGACGCCGTGGTGCCGGAAGCCGGCACCTGGATGCCGGGGCAATGGTTCCCACGGCATCGGTTCGCTCTAGCCCAAATTGCAGGTAGCCACAAGCGGGCAGGGCAACATCTGTGGATGATGCATATTTCGTGGGCAGAGGCACTGGAACCTTCGCACGCCGGAAACACTTATTCGAATCATATTCCGCATGATAAGGGCGATTGCAGATGGTGGTTTCGAACAGTGCCGTGGTGCTCATCGTGGAGGATGAGCCGCTGATCCGGTTCAATATCCTCGATGTGCTGGAGGATGTCGGCCATGTGGCGCTGGAGGCGGCGAATGCGGATGAAGCGCTGGTGGTGCTGAAGGGCCGGCAGGATGTCGATATCCTGTTCACCGACGTCAACATGGCCGGTTCGATGGATGGCATCCAGCTTGCCAAACGGGTGAGGGCGATGTGGCCGAATATCGGCATCATCATCACCTCGGGCATGGTGCGGCTCGATCCGTTGGCGCTGCCTGCCAATGCCGCCTTCCTGCCCAAGCCCTATCTGCACGATACGCTGATTTCGACGATCGATTCCCTGATGGCTTGACGTCCTTGAGGCGTTGACGACCCGAGGTGACTGGGGGCGCGCAGCCGCAAAACGGGGACAGGTTTTGCGGCTGCGCGCGAGGCGCTGGGAGGCGTGCCCCTCTTCAGGCGCGGCGGAGGGGACCCGCGCCCTCAGCCGAAGCTGCTCTTCAGCGCCTCATTCTCATGCTGAGCCTTCTTTTCGTAGATTGTGAACAGCGCCATCGAAAGCAGATAGGAGAGGAAGGGATCCCCTATCTGCGTGGCGATGTCGCGGGATGCAAGGACATGGCGCTCCAAGGCGGAGATGTCTTTCGGTGTCGCGGTTTCAACGAGGCGTTTCATGCTGCCATCTCCAGGAATTGCGTCACGACCGAGCGGGCCGGAACATGTCTGACATAAAGGGGTAGGGTCAGGCCGAGGGCGGCGCGCATCTTGCGCAGCACGCGGTCAGATACTTCGAAGGCGCCGCAGCAGACGGGATACTTGCCGTAGCCGTCTGCGCGGCCGAGTTCTTCCACTTCGGCGCCTGCGCGTTTGTAAACACGCTTGAGATAGGGTTCGTAATTGGAAATCATCGTGTGGATGCCGTGGTCGAGCGCGCATTCGCAGAGCGCCAGCAGCATCATCGAGAAGGCGCGGCCGGCATCGATGTTGGGGAAATCCCTGGCGATCGCCTCTTCGTCGATGCACATGCGCGTGCCTTCCCAGATACCCGGAGCCACGAGATCGGCGGCGGCCGGAAAGGTCTCACGGAAGACGTCGTAGAGAAGCGTCGGACCGGTCGTCGGCATCAGGCGCATGCCGCCATAAAGGCGCGTGCGGCTGTCGTTGCACCAGACGAGGTAGGCCGGAGAAAGCGAATCGTAGCTGTCGCGTTCGTAGGGGCCGATGACGGGAACGTCCCAGCCGAGCTGGTCGGCGAAGACCTTCTTGCGCAGGCGGAACATCTGCTCAAGTACGGCGGCGTATTTCTGATACTCATGTGCCTGAATGATAACGAACATTTTGCCCTCCAGCGTTTGCAGTTCGTGGAGAGCAGAATGGTTCAGGCGTGCCGGATCGGAAATTCCCTCAGATGGGCCCCCTCAGATGGGGGGATTAGCCCAAAAGTATGAGTATTGACTCACGCAGGCGAAGACGAGGCGCGGCCGGGAAGGATCACGATCCTCCGGCTTTTGAATCGACACATCGTATCTTCAGAAAATCGATTCCGATTCTCAGGGATTGATGATGCGCAGCTGCACTGCCCGCGAGGCGGCCGCCGAAATCGTGGCGCAGCCGAGCTTGAAGCGGGCGGTTTTCAGGTAATCGCGCGTCGTGTGCTCCGATATGCCCAATATCACCGAGATATCCTTGTAATCCTTGCCGAGCGCGGTCCAGTGCAGGCACTCGATCTCGCGCGGCGACAATGTCGGCACCGGATCATGCTCGCCATGCAGTTCATAGACGGCCTTGCGGTGGATCAGATGGGCGATCTCGATCCATTCGTTGCGGCAGCGGCGCACAAGCTCGGCCCATTCCTCGACGGGGATGCGGGCGTTCAGCGACAAGAGCGCGCGGCGTTGCGCCTTGTCGGCGACGGGAATGGAATAGCCGTTGCCGCCGATGCCGTGTTTCTGGGCGTCGACCAGCATGGCATAGGCTTCCGGGGTCGGCTCGACCTCGCTCCAGTCGAAGGGCAGTTGGCGCTCGAAGCCCTGCTTGACGATCGGATCGACTTTCACATAGCTGTTCAAGAGGTAGCGGGAGACCCAGGCATCCGGATAGGTGGTGCGCACGAAGGGGGAATCGATCTTGCTCGCGATCGTCTGGGCGAGATGGTAGGTCACGAAATCGAGACCATATTGCGCCTGGAGAATACGGATGGCGGCATCCACATTGGCTGCAGCCTTGATCTGTTCGAAAGCGGGTTCGAACTTGTCGCTGTAGGTATTCTCGGTCATTTCCATTGTCCCAGTTCTCTCAATCTTACCGCGAGGACCGTCATAAATACAAGGCATCCCCACATATGCGGGGAATGACAATCCAGCCGCCGCCTGCTAGCGCCTTTCATGAGGAGACCTCATATGGACAGCAAGAGACCGTTCGAGATTGCCGAATGCCGACAGGCCGCCAAGGGCCTGAAATCCAGCTGGCAGGACATGGCAGGTTCCGAAGCGTTGATCCGTGCCCTTGTTGCCGAACGCAACGGCGACACCCCTTTGGCGCTGTTCTGGACCGAGGTCCACCGGGCGCTTTGCCAGGAAAACAACGCTTTCTGACATGGCCCGCGCCGGCGGGCGGTGTAAGGCTTTCCCCGACATGAGAGGCCCGGCCGGGCAGCAATCAGCGCCGCGGCCGGATGGAATCACGCTTCGCGCATGAGCAATTTTTCATCCCTATCCCGTTTCCGATTTTGCGAGGAGAGTGTCGAGCGGCAATGTCGCGGGTGGGTCAAAGAAAAACCCGTACTCCATGGATTTGTGTCAATATGCTTGACGAAGTGTTTCAAGCGGAAGCAGCGGCGTTCGGGGAAGGGGGGTGGACTGTGCCATTATCCACGCGCCCGCCGTTTTCGGCGCGCCTCTCCGTCTTCCGTTGAAGCAAGCCGCACCCTCTCTCCGCCTCCGGCGAGGCAAGCCGCATCCCTCTCTCCGCCATCGTGAGATCACACCTTCTCTCCGCCCTTATCCTGAGGCGCCCGCGGGGGCCTCGAAGGACGAGGTCGGCCACCGGCGCTTCCTCCGAAAGCGGGGTGCTGCCCCGCCTCCATCCTTCGAGGCTCCGGCCTTTGGCCTCCGCGCCTCAGGATAAGGACTGATCAGTGTGCTGCGTGGCTGGTGGGCCATCGTGTGCCGTGGCGGGCTGCTTAGCATGATTGCCAGGTGGTGGCTGACGCGGGTCGGGGGCTAGGTGGGATATTCGACAGAGCAGGCTCTGACGTGCCGCTCAGCCCTCCGGTAAGGCAAGCCGCACCTTCTCTCCGCCCTCATCCCGAGGCGCCCCGCAGGGGCCTCGAAGGACGAGGCCGGCCACCGGCGTCCTGGATTAACCGGCCTTGGCGGGCGGAGTGAGCCAGCCGTCGCGCGGCAGTTCCGGCCGTTGCGGCTTCGGGCGGAACTTCACCAGCACCTCGCGTCCGTCGACGGAGGCCTGCGTGCGTTCCAGCGCGTCCCGCTCGGCGACTGCCTGGCGCCAATGTTCGCTGTCTCGGCCGTCAGGGCGGCCCTGTTCTTCCCAGATCGCATAGGCCCGTTTGCTGATCCACTCATGGCGTCTGTCGCTCATCTATCGATTCCGTTCGTGAAAGGCGTTATTCGGCAATTCTGTCCGACAGAACAGGCGCGCGGCGCTTGGCTGCCATCAGCAAATCGAGTTCGATCGAGGAGGGCCCGAAACGGGTAAACAGACTCTCGGCCTGGTCGCTGCGCAGGCCATATTTGGAGGCGAATTCATCAAGGCTGTAAGGACGGCCGCGCAGGACTTTGGCCCGCCGCTCCGGTTCACGGATCTGCGTCATTGGTGGTAACCCCATCTGCATTTACGAAGTGCGCGAACAAAACAGATTACAGCTGCAAAAGTTCCGTGATTTTTCAGGGTTTTTCCCGCCTCCCGCACAATCACACGCGGCAGGCATGGATTTTCACGAATCCGACTCATTGAGAAATTTTCGCCTAAAACATGCAGGAATTTCATGCGTTTAGGAAAACGGGTGCCGCCTCGGCCGAGAAATGGGCTTTATTCACGAAAGATTACTCTATAGAATCAATCGTGTTATTCGGTCCGCAGGGGCAAAAAACGCTGCGTTCCCCGCGTTCATGCTGACCGAGCCAGGAGGATTTTGGCTTAATCCATCAAGAGGAGACAGACATGATGAATGCCCTGCCGCCACTTCATAACGGCCACGCGCCGTTTACCCTCCAGCAGCTGTTTCGCGAAGCACTTTACGCCTTCGAGGAATGGGACAGCGAATTGACCGAACCGATCGTGACCCATGAAGGAAGGGTCATCCCGATCAGCTTCGTTTTCGAAGCCATGCGCGAATGCACCGACATCGTGCCGATGAATATCGTCGGTGCCGTCACCGAGCGGCTGACCAAGCCCTGGGAGGGCGAAGGTCCGCTTGACCAGATGACCTTCTCGACGGCCGCACGCGTCATGCGCGTGCTGGTGCGCAAACGCCTGCTTGCCAACGGCACAGCGGACCTTGTCGCCGTCTCGGCGCATGCCGCCGAGGACCAGAGCCGCGACTGACGGGAAAGGGATCGCGGCTAACGGATGTTGAGCTGCGATCCTTTTCCGCTTCGTCGGAACCTCCCCCATTTCCAGCCGTTTACTGCATGATCCCAGTTCGTACCGGATTTGGGAATTATTCAGTTATTCAGCGCTTTACAGCGTTCCCGCGCGTCTTGAATGCGCCGGCGCTGGAATGGCGCAGTCACAGCCCGTAGATGACGGGCGAGGAATAGCACCATGCTGAGATCCATCGTTCATGAAATCATCGGCACGCCGCGACGTGAGCCGGAACTTCCGCAATCGCTCGAGCAGTTTCGAGACAGCAAACGGGTGCTGATTATCTTCGCCGATGCGCAGGACGACCGCGCGGCAACCCAGGACGAATGGTTGCGGAACGCGCAGATGCGCCTCATCGAGGAAGACGTCGAAGTGTTCATCATCGCCGGCGGCGGCGCTTTCTCGCTGTTCGACGATGGCTGGGAACTTGATGCGGACGATATTCGCGAGCGGCTGCAAGGGCCATCTTACAGCGAGTTCGGGCTGATCCTGATCGGGCGTGACGGCGCGGTGAAGCTGCGTTCAAGCGAGCCGCGGACGGCGGAAGAGATTTTCGCCGCGCTGGACAAGCTGCCGAAGAAGGCGTCGTGATAGCTGCTGGCGACGTGCGCCCAACCGCTCAGAGTTCGAAGGCTTCCTTGAGGCCGAGGCTCTTGCGTTCGCGCAGGTCGAGATCGGACTCGATATGGGCGATATGATGCAGCATCAGCTGGCAGGCGCGGTCGAGTTCCTTGCCTTCGATCGCCGAGATGATATCGCCATGTTCGGAATGGCCGCAGCTGGAAGCGGTCGACTGGCCGTAGAGCGCGATGACGAGGGATGAGCGGGCGACGAGCTCCTCCATGAAGCGCTGCATGATGGCGTTGCCCGAAATTTCCGCCAGCATCAGGTGGAAATCGCCGGATGCCTTGATCTCCGCGCGCCGGGCCGTCTGGCCGCGCTCGCTCATCAGGCGGCCTTCTTCCTGCAAAAGCTCTCGCAGATTCCCGATGTCATCAGCGGTGATCCGCGCCGCCGCCTCGCGCAATATGCCGGGCTCGACGAGGCGCCGGGCGGAAAAGATCTGGCGGGCCTCATCAGGGGAGGGATAGGCGACGAACGCGCCGCGGTTCTTCTCGACGCTGACGAGGCCCTCATAGGAAAGCGCCTGCAGCGCCGCGCGGGCAAGTGTGCGGCTGACATTGAAAAGATTGCCGACATCGCTTTCGGAAAGCTTGGTGCCGGGGGAAAGCCTGCGCTCGACGATTGCCTCGCGAATGGCATCGCGGATCTGATGCGCGCCGGTTTCGGCGACTTCTTCGGCCTGCATGGCCTTGGCGGCGGATTTCATGAAAACTATTCCCTGATGGCGGGCAAACCATACCCGGCTTCGCGGCAAAAGTTAAACGGAATTTGTCATCGAAATGGCGGCTAAATTGTATACGATTTTTTGAGTAAATTGCAGACGATAGCCTAAATCATGTGCAGACGATGCGGTGCTTATAAAATGGGCCTGCACGGCTTTGAGTGTTAAAATCCTTTCCCGCTAAGGGCTTAGTTGGCGTTGGAAGCGATTGGCACGGCAGATGCATCATCTTTCCCGAACAGGGGAAGGCATGATGTCGAAAGCGGCAGAGATCGATATAGTATCCGTTTCGAAGGTCTACGGAGCGACGACGGCCGTGCACGGGATCAGCCTGAAGATTCCGGCCGGTTCCTATTGCTGCTTCCTCGGCCCGTCGGGCTGCGGCAAGACCTCGACGCTGCGCATGATCGCCGGCCATGAGAGCATTTCTTCCGGCGACATCAGGCTCGGCAAAACGGTCGTCACCGATCTTCCGCCTGCCAGGCGCGGCACGGCTATGATGTTCCAGTCCTATGCGCTCTTCCCGCATCTCGACCTGGTCGACAATGTCGCCTTCAGCCTGAAGATGAAGGGCGTCGACAAGGCGGAGCGGCGGGCCAAGGCGCTTGAGATGCTGAAGCTGATGCAGATGGAGCCCTATGCCAACAGGCGTCCGGCTCAGCTTTCGGGCGGCCAGCAGCAACGTGTGGCGCTGGCCCGCGCCTTGATTACCGATCCGGAGGCGCTGCTGCTCGACGAGCCACTGTCGGCGCTCGACCCCTTCCTGAAGATCCGTATGCGCGCAGAGCTCAAGAAGCTGCAGAAGTCGCTCGGCATCACCTTCGTCCATGTCACCCACAGCCAGGAAGAGGCGATGGCGCTCGCCGACGTCATCGTCATCATGAATGACGGCCGGATCGAGCAGGCGGCGGCACCCCGCGAGGTTTTCGAGAAGCCGGCAACCGCCTTCGTCGCGCGGTTCATGGGTGATCACAACGTCTTGTCCGGCCGGGTGACGTCGAGCGCGGACGGCATGCTCGTCATGACCGTGCCGGAGGGGCAGAGCTTTTCCGTGCGGGGCGAGGGCAGGGAAGTCGGCGAACCTGTCGATATCGGCATCCGAACCGATCGCGTGCGTCTGCAGGTGGCGACAGAGTGGACGCTCGGCTTCAACGGCATAGTCTCCAACGTCGAATATCGCGGCTCCTCGGTGAAGATCACCGTTTTCGGCGCCGGCAGCGACGACTTCACCGTCATTGCTGACGATAGCGACTATTTCGCCCGTCCGGTCGCCGTAGGCGACGCGGTCTCGCTCAGCTGGGAGCGTGAGGATGCGGTGCTTCTCGGCCGCGCCTCTGCATGAACAATCAAAAACATCAACTTCCACATCAAGAAAAGGGGAACTGACATGACGACTGAAACGACATCGACTAAGGCGGAAAAGGGTCTTTCCCGCCGCACGCTCTTGAAGACGGGTGCTGCCGCCGTCGGCGCCATCGCTGGCTCCGGAGCCATCACCGGCTTTCCCACGATCTGGGCGAAGACGAACATCACGCTTCGCCAGTTCGGCACTGGCGTTTCGAACATCAACGCCATCGCCGAGAAGTGCAAAGCCGATCTCGGCATCACGCTGGAGATGACCGCGACTGATTCCGACGCTGCCGCCCAGCGTGCCGTCACCCAGCCCGACAGCTACGACATCGCCGACATCGAATACTGGATCGCCAAGAAGGTATTTCCAACAGGCGTGCTGCAGCCGATGGACGTCAAGAAGCTCAAATATTACGACAAGATCGTGCCGCTCTTCATCAACGGCAAGATGAAGCCGGACAGCGTCATCGCCCAGGGCACTGCACCACACACTGTCGGCTTCGTCGAGGCGCAGGGCGCAAAGAAGTTCGCCAAGGAGCCGACGCAGTGGATGACGATGGTTCCCACCATCTACAATGCCGATACGCTCGGCATTCGTCCCGATCTCGTCGGCCGCGACATTACCACCTGGGCCGATATCATGGATCCCAAGTTCAAGGGCAAGACATCCATCCTCAACATCCCGTCGATCGGCATCATGGATGCGGCGATGATCATGGAAGCCATGGGCAACATCAAATATGCCGACAAGGGCAACATGACCAAGGAAGAGATCGACAAGACGATCGAATTCCTCATCAAGGCCAAGAGCGACGGCCAGTTCCGTGCCTTCTGGAAGAGCTTCGACGAGTCGGTCAACCTGATGGCTTCGGGCGAGGTCGTCATCCAGTCGATGTGGTCGCCGGCCGTCGCCGCCGTCCGCTCCAAGGGCATCGCCTGCAAATACCAGCCGCTCAAGGAAGGTTATCGCGCCTGGGGCGGCGGCCTCGGCCTTGCCTCGCATCTGAAGGGCGCACAGCTCGATGCGGCGTACGAATACATCAACTGGTATACGTCGGGCTGGGTCGGCGGTTATCTCAACCGCCAGGGCTACTACTCCGCCTGCATGGAGACGGCCAAGAACTTCATGACGGCAGACGAATGGGGTTACTGGATCGAGGGCAAGCCGGCGCAGGGCGATATCCTCTCTCCCGAAGGCAAGGTCATGGAAAAGGCCGGTGCGGTGCGCGACGGCGGTTCCTTCGAAGCCCGCATGGGTGCGGTCGCCTGCTGGAACTCGGTCATGGACGAGGACCGCTACATGGTCCGCCGCTGGAACGAGTTCATCGCGGCTTAAGCGGTTACCGCTTCCCCTCACCAACCCTCCCCACAAGGGGAGGGAGTCCGTGAGCGCGCGGCACAGAACTCCCTCCCCCTTGTGGGGAGGGTTGGGGAGGGGTCTTTTGAGCCCTCCACGAAAGCAAGCCTTGCGGCGGCCCAGGCGTCGCCGCGATTCTCTTCTCCCCAGCGGGGAGAAGGTGCCGGCAGGCGGATGAGGGGGCGACACGGGGCCTTCTTCCGCTTGACGTAATCAGAACGGAGAACCGGATATGGCGACCATCGCAGCGGAAACGGAGGAGGGCGGTCAGAGCGTGCGCAGCAGGCGTGGACTGAGGCTCTCTCCCTCCACCATCTCCTATCTCCAGGCGACGCCGCTGATCGCCATCCTCGGCTTCTTCTTCCTGCTGCCGATCGCCATGATCGCTGTCGTCAGCTTCTGGGATTATGACTTCGCCGGCCTCTATCCTGATTTCCTCACCATGAACTACACCGACACGCTCGGCTCATGGGTGACGTGGAAGACCTATCTCAACACGCTGAAATTCACTGCCATCGTCTGGGCGCTGACGCTCGTCATCGGCTTCTGGGTCGCCTATTTCCTGGCATTCCACATCCGCAAGACTTCGACGCAGATGATCCTCTTCCTCGTCTGCACCGTGCCGTTCATGACCTCGAACATCATTCGCATGATCTCCTGGATCCCGGTGCTCGGACGCAACGGCCTGGTCAATTCGGCGCTGATCAAGATGGGCATCATTCCGCAGCCGATCGAATGGCTGCTCTATTCCGATTTCGCCGTCGTGCTTGCCATGGTGCATCTCTATACCTTGTTCATGGTGACGCCGATCTTCAACACGCTGATGCGCATCGACCGGTCGCTGTTCGAGGCGGCGCGCGATGCCGGCGCATCGGGCTGGCAGGTGCTGTGGAACGTCGTCATTCCGCTTGCCAAACCCGGCATGGCGATCGGCACGATCTTCGTCGTCACGCTCGTGATGGCGGACTTTTCGACTGTGCAGGTGATGTCCGGCGGCCAGAGCGCCTCGGTAGCGCTGATGATGAAGAACCAGATGTCGCTGCTGCAATATCCGGCGGCCGCCGCCAATGCGGTGGTGCTGCTTGCGGTCGTGCTGCTGATGGTCGCCGCCATCCTGCGGGTCGTTGATATTCGCAAGGAGCTTTGAGATGAGTCACGAAAAACGCGGCCTCGAATTCTATCTGCTGGCGATCTTCTTCGTCGTCTTCGTGCTGTTCCTCTACGGTCCGCTCTCGGCGATCCTGATCCTCTCCTTCCAGGGACCGGATGGTGGCCTGACCTTCCCGATGAACGGCGTTTCCACGCACTGGTTCTTCAACCTGTTCGAAAAGCAGGCGGTCGGCGATTTCGGTGCCTCGTTCCGTCGCTCCTTCACCCTCGGGCTGATGGTGATGGTGGTGACCGTCGTCGTGTCGCTGCTGGCCGGCCTTGCCTTCCGCCGCCGTTTCCGCGGTTCGACTGTGCTGTTCTACGCCACGGTCGCCAGCCTGGTCGTGCCGTCCATCATCATTTCGCTCGGCATCGGCGTGGTTTTTCAGGAGGGCGGTCTCAAGCCCGCATGGTATTCCTCGGCCTTCGGCGCACATCTGACCTGGACGCTGCCCTTCGGCGTATTGATCATGTTTGCCGTCTTCAACCGTTTCTCGCCCGCTTACGAGGAGGCGGCCCGCGATCTTGGCGCCACCTCCTGGCAAACCTTCCGCCACGTCGTGCTGCCGATGATCGCACCGAGCCTGATCGGCGTCGGGCTGTTCGGCTTCACGCTGTCTTATGACGAATTCGCGCGCACATTGATGACATCGGGCAGCTACAATACGCTGCCGCTCGAAATCTACGGTATGACCACCAACGTCACGACGCCGGTGCTCTACGCTCTCGGCACGGTGACGACGCTGTTTTCTTTCACCATCATTCTCATCGCGCTCGGCATCATGACCATGCTGGGGCGGCGGCAGACAAAGATAGACTGATATGCGCATCCTCATCGTCAATCCGAATACCACGGCCTCCATGACCGAGAAGGCTGCGGCCGCCGCGCGTGCGGTGGCGGCGTCCGGCACGGAGATCGTCGCCGCGACATCCAGCATGGGGCCGGTCTCCATCGAGGGACATTATGACGGGGCGCTGGCGATTCCTGGCCTGCTCTTGGAACTTAAGGAGCGGCAGGCGGCGGGTTACGACGCGGCGGTGATTGCCTGCTTCGACGATACCGGGCTCGAAGCGGCGCGGAGTTGTGCCAATGTACCGATTCTCGGTCTCTGCGAATCCGCCGTGGTCACGGCGGGCTTCCTGGCGCAGCGTTTCACCGTGGTGACGACGCTGGAGCGGTCGCGGGTGCTGATCGACAATCTGGTACGCCGCTACGGCATGGGCGACCGGGCGAAGGTGCGCGCCTCTGATATTCCGGTGCTGGAGTTGGAAAACGCGGCCTCGGGCGCGATCGGCAAGCTGAGGGCCGAGATTGAGCGGGCGCTTGTCGAAGACGGGGCCGAAGCGATCGTGCTCGGCTGCGCCGGCATGACCGATCTGGCCAGGGAATTGCAGGAGACTTACGGCGTGCCCGTCGTCGACGGTGTCGCGGCCGCCGTCAAGCAAGCCGAGGCGCTGGTGTCGCTCGGGCTTTCCACCAGCAAGCGCGGCTCCTACGCCTCGCCGCTGCCGAAACCCTTTATGGGCGCGATGAGCGGTTTCTCGCCGGCCCCGAAAATCGGCTGAACCATGGCGGTCTCTTTCGATTTCAAAGAGCTCAGCGAGCGCGAGCGTTACAAGCTGATGATCGGCACGATCATCCCGCGGCCGATCGCGCTGGTGACGACGGTCGACGAACATGGCCGGATCAACGCCGCGCCCTTCAGCTTCTTCAACTGCCTGTCGGCCGATCCGCCGATCCTGGCGATCGGCGTCGAGAACAATGCCGACATGTCGTTCAAGGACACCGGCCACAATATTCGCCTGACCGAGGTCTTCACGGTCAACATCGTCTCCTTCGCCATCGCCGAGGCCATGCATGTCTGCGGCGCGAAATATCCGCGTGGTGTCGACGAGTTGAAGCAGGCGGGGTTGACGGCGATACCTGGCGCGAAGGTGGCGTCGCCCTTTATCGCCGAGGCGCCGGCCGCCTTCGAATGCCGGCGGCATGTGACGCTGGAGCTCGGCCGCTCACGGCAGATTATCCTCGGTGAGATCGTCTATGCGCATTACCGCGACGGCGTCGTCGATCCGGAACGGCTGCATGTCGATCCGGCCGCGGTCGATGCCATTGCTCGATTGGGCGGCGATACCTGCGCCACCATCCGCGACCGTTTCGAAATGCTGACGCCGAAGCTCTGACTTCTCCTTAGGCCAAGTTTTGCTTTACTTTTTCTCTCCTGATGAGAATGGTCTGCAGCGGATCATTGCAGGAGAGGAGCGCCTATCATGACAATCGACAACGATCTCAGTCGGATCGCCGAGCAGGAAAAGGCGCTGAGCTTCGATGCCTTCGATCTCACCACTGCCTGGCAGCTCGGCAAGCTTCTGCAGGAGCTCGCCAGCGAGCGCGGCCTCGGCATCGCAATCGATGTGACGCTGCATTCGATGCCGGTCTTCTATGCCGCGCTCCCGGGCGTGACGCCGGACAACGTCAATTGGGTCAGGCGCAAGCGCAACATGGTGCTGCGTTATTTTCGCAGCAGCTATGCCTCCGGCCTGAAGCTCAGCAAGGATGGCAAGACGGTCGAGGACAACGGGCTTGATGGCGCCGATTATGCGCCGCATGGCGGCAGTTTTCCGATCAATGTCAAAGGCACGGGTTGCATCGGCGCCGTCACCGTCTCCGGTCTGCCGCAGCGTGACGACCACAATCTTGTGGTCGAGGCCCTGGCATTGATGCTGGCGAAGGATCTCGATACGTTGCGGCTCTCTCCGCTGTGACGCGGCCGCATCTGCAGGAACAATCCGACCGCCGGACGGTCGGCGCCGCCCGCTGAAACAGCCGTCAGAGCCTGCCGCCGGCCTCGGCGATGCCCTTCGTCAGGCTGCCCGTTGCCGGGAAAAGCGGGATGAGGCAGGCCTGCAGCGCGTGATAAATGTCGCCCTTGCCGGGGAAGAGCCCGTGCGAGGGAACGAGATCCTCCGTCAGTTCCTCGTGCCAGCCGCCGTTCCTGTGGTCGATGAAGGCGCGTTCGATCACGTTCCAGATCTTGCGGTAGCATTCCTCGTGATAGTCGCTCGGCAGGTGCTCATTGAGGAAATGCGCGGCAGCCGCACCCTCGCAGGCCGGCCACCAGAGCTTGTTGCGCTTGGCCGGTTTGTCGTCCCAGTCGAGCGTGTAGAAGAAGCCGCCCTTGTCATTGTCCCAGCCGAGGGCCATGGATTGTTCGAAAAGGGCTTTCGCCGCATCCGGCATCCATTCGATGCGTTTGCCGCCGAGGGCCCAGAGCTGCAGGATGAGGCGCGCCCATTCTAACCAGTGGCCTGGCGTCGTGCCGGCCGGGCGGAACATTTCGTTTGGATGATAGTAATCCTTGTCGAGGTTCCATTCGGCGTCGAAATGTTCGGCGACGCGCCAGTCGACCGAACCGGCCGCACGGCGGATGACGAGATCGGCGATGCTTTCGGCCTTGGCGAGGTAATCCCTGTCGCCGGTGGCTTCAAAGGCCGCCATCAGCGCCTCGGTCAGGTGCATGTTGGAATTCTGGCCGCGATAGGCGCCGCCGTCGAGCGGCTGCCAGTCGGCGGTGAATTCCTCGGCGATCGCGCCGTGGCGCGGTTCCCAGAACTTCTTGTTCAGGATCTCGGTGATATCGGCCAGCATACCGTCGGCCAGCGGATGCCCGATTGTCTTTGCCGAGGAGGCGGCGAGCAGGACGAAAGCGTGGCCGTAGCCCTGCTTGTTGGAATCGACCGGACCGTCATTGTCGAGCGACCAGAAGTAGCCGCCGTTCTTGCGGTCACGATGGTGGTTCCAGAGATAGTCCATGCCGTGATCGACGACGTCGGAGGCGCCGGGACGCCCGAGCAGGGCGCCTATCGAGAAACAATGGACCGCGCGCGCCGCAATATGGATGCCGCGCACCTGGCCCTCGGCATCGAGCGGCCTGCCGGTGTCGTCGAGATCGTAGAAGCCACCCTTGGGATTGATCGAATCGTGCTGAAAGAAATCGAAGAGGCCATTTGCCTGCGCCAGCAGCCAGCTGCGGTGATAGGCGCGGCTTGTCCAGTTTCCAAGCGCGGCGTTGCCGGTTGCGGGTGCCATGATACTCCTCCGATTTCGTGCACAAGCCTAGCAATGGCCTATATAGAGCTCGTGCGAGCCTGTCATCGGCGAAGCTTTGCAAAGCACGAAATCGACAGGCATATATTGACATAAAGATATCTTTATGTGATCTGGAAGTCTGGTCTTACGACGTCAAGGAGCCCTCCCGTGTTTGATACTCTCTTTGGTCCGGAAACGGGCAAGCGTGACGGCAGTGAAGTTTTCGCCGCTTTGAAGAAAGCCGCGAGCGAGCGCATCCTTGTTCTCGACGGCGCCATGGGCACGCAGATCCAGGGGCTCGGTTATGACGAAGACCAGTTCCGCGGCACCCGCTTCATCGGCTGCGCCTGCCATCAGAAGGGCAATAACGATCTTCTGATCCTGACCCAGCCGGATGCGATCGAAGAGATCCATTACAAATATGCCAAGGCCGGCGCCGATATTCTGGAGACCAACACCTTCTCCTCGACCCGCATCGCCCAGGCCGATTACCAGATGGAAGGTGCCGTCTACGACCTCAATAAGGAGGGTGCCGAGATCGTGCGCCGCGCGGCGATCCGCGCCGAACGCGAGGACGGCCGCCGCCGCTTCGTCGCCGGCGCCATCGGTCCGACCAACCGCACCGCATCGATCTCGCCCGACGTCAACAATCCCGGTTTCCGCGCCGTCACCTTCGACGATCTCAGGGACGCCTATGGCGAGCAGATCGACGGGCTGATCGACGGCGGCGCCGACATCATCCTGATCGAGACGATCTTCGACACGCTGAATGCCAAGGCGGCGATCTTCGCCTGCGAGGAACGCTTCGAGGCCAAGGGCGTGCGCCTGCCGGTGATGATCTCCGGCACGATCACCGACCTTTCCGGCCGCACGCTCTCCGGCCAGACGCCGTCAGCCTTCTGGAACTCGGTGCGCCACGCCAATCCTTTTACGATCGGGTTGAACTGCGCCCTCGGGGCGAACGCGATGCGTCCGCATCTGCAGGAGCTTTCGGGCGTTGCCGATACTTTCATCTGCGCCTATCCGAATGCCGGCCTGCCGAACGAGTTCGGCCAGTATGACGAAACGCCGGAGTTGATGGCGGCGCAGATCGACAGTTTCGCGCGTGAAGGCCTGGTCAATATTGTCGGCGGCTGCTGCGGCTCGACGCCGGAGCATATCCGGGCGATCGCCGAGACTGTCGCCAAATACAAGCCGCGGCCGATCCCGGAGCATCGTCCTTTCATGTCGTTGTCGGGCCTCGAGCCCTTCGAGCTGACCAAGGACATTCCCTTCGTCAATGTCGGCGAGCGCACCAACGTCACCGGCTCGGCGAGGTTCCGCAAGCTGATCACCAATGCCGATTACACGGCAGCCCTAGATGTCGCCCGCGACCAGGTGGAAAACGGCGCGCAGGTGATCGACATCAACATGGACGAAGGCCTGATCGATTCCGAAAAGGCGATGGTCGAATTCCTCAACCTGATCGCTGCCGAGCCCGACATCGCCCGCGTGCCCGTGATGATCGACTCTTCCAAGTTCTCGATCATCGAATCCGGCCTGAAGCGCGTGCAGGGCAAGCCGATCGTCAACTCGATCTCGCTGAAGGAAGGCGAGGAGAATTTCCTCGCCCAGGCGCGGCTCCTGCGCAATTACGGCGCGGCCGTCGTCGTCATGGCCTTCGACGAAACGGGACAAGCCGACAGTTATGAGCGCAAGGTGGAAATCTGCGAGCGCGCCTATAAGCTGCTGACCCAGAAGATCGGGTTCCCGCCCGAGGACATTATTTTCGACCCGAACATCTTCGCGGTCGCGACCGGCATCGAAGAGCACAATAATTACGGCGTCGACTTCATCGAGGCGACGCGGACGATCCGTGAGCGCATGCCGCTCGTGCATATCTCGGGCGGTGTCTCCAACCTGTCCTTCTCCTTCCGCGGCAACGAGCCGGTGCGCGAGGCGATGCATGCCGTGTTCCTCTATCACGCCATCCAGGCGGGCATGGACATGGGCATCGTCAATGCCGGCCAGCTCGCGGTCTATGACAACATCGATCCCGAGCTGCGCGAAGCCTGCGAGGACGTGGTGCTGAACCGCCGTCCCGACAGCACCGAGCGGCTGCTCGAAGTGGCCGAGCGTTTCCGTGGCGCCGGGGCAAAGGAGGGTCGTGTTCAGGATCTCTCCTGGCGCGAATGGAGCGTGGAGAAGCGTCTCGAACATGCGCTTGTCAACGGCATCACCGAATATATCGAGGCCGATACCGAAGAAGCGCGCCGGCAGGCGGCCCGTCCGCTGCACGTCATCGAAGGGCCGCTGATGGCCGGCATGAATGTCGTCGGCGACCTGTTCGGCTCGGGCAAGATGTTCCTGCCGCAGGTGGTCAAGTCGGCGCGGGTCATGAAGCAGGCCGTCGCCGTCCTGCTTCCCTACATGGAAGAGGAAAAGCGCCTCAACGGCGGCGACGACCGACAGTCGGCCGGCAAGATCCTGATGGCGACCGTCAAGGGCGACGTGCACGATATCGGCAAGAACATCGTCGGCGTCGTGCTCGCCTGCAACAACTATGAGATCGTCGATCTCGGCGTCATGGTGCCGGCAACGAAGATCCTCGAAACGGCGATCGCCGAAAAGGTCGATGTCATCGGTCTTTCCGGCCTGATCACGCCGTCGCTGGACGAGATGGTGCATGTCGCGGCGGAGATGGAGCGGCAGGGCTTCGAGATCCCGCTGCTGATCGGCGGCGCCACGACCAGCCGCGTGCATACGGCCGTGAAGATCCATCCGGGCTATAACAAGGGCCAGGCGGTCTATGTCACCGATGCGAGCCGCGCGGTCGGCGTCGTCTCGGCGCTGCTCTCGCCGGAAACCCGGCAGGGCTATGTCGACGATGTAAGAGCCGAATATGCCAAGGTGGCGGCTGCCCATGCCCGCAGCGAAGCGGAGAAGGTGCGCCTGCCTTTGGCGCGGGCTCGCGAAAACGCGCACAAGACCGACTGGTCGGCCTATCAGCCGACGAAGCCGCAATTCTTCGGTACGCGGGTGTTCGAGGATTACGATCTGGCCGAACTCGCGAGATATATCGACTGGACGCCGTTCTTCCAGACTTGGGAATTGCGCGGCCGTTTCCCCGCCATTCTCGAAGACGAGAAGCAGGGCGAGGCGGCGCGTGCGCTCTGGGCCGATGCCCAGGCCATGCTGAGAAAGATCATCGACGAAAAGTGGTTCCGGCCGCGCGCCGTCATCGGCTTCTGGCCGGCCGGCGCCGTCGGCGACGATATCCGCCTCTTCACCGACGAAAGCCGCAGCAAGGAGCTTGCCACCTTCTACACCTTGCGACAGCAGCTTTCGAAGCGGGACGGACGGGCGAATGTCGCGCTTTCGGACTTCGTCGCACCTGTCACGAGCGGGGTCCAGGATTATGTCGGCGGTTTCGTGGTGACAGCCGGAATCGAGGAAATCGCCATCGCCGAACGCTTCGAGCGGTCGAACGACGATTACTCCTCGATTCTCGTCAAGGCGCTGGCAGATCGCTTCGCCGAAGCCTTCGCCGAGCGCATGCACGAAGAGGTGCGGCGCGAATATTGGGGTTACGCGAGGGATGAGCAGCTCAGCAACGAGGATCTCATCGGCGAAGCCTATGCCGGTATCCGCCCGGCGCCGGGTTACCCCGCTCAGCCCGACCACACGGAAAAGGCAACGCTCTTCAAGCTGCTCGATGCGGAAAAGGCGGCTGGTGTGAAGCTGACCGAGAGCTATGCGATGTGGCCCGGCTCGTCCGTATCCGGCCTCTATATCGGCCACCCCGACTCCTATTATTTCGGCGTCGCCAAGGTGGAGCGGGATCAGGTGGAAGACTATGCCAAGCGCAAGGGCATGGAGATTGCCGAAGTCGAGCGCTGGCTCGGGCCGGTACTGAACTACGTGCCGCGCAAGACGGACGAGGAGATCGACGACGCGGCGTAGAGGTGCGCTCGTTGCCGTTCTTAATGCAATGAATCAACAGATGATGAAGCCGGAAAATGATTCACTTTCCGGCTTCATGCTTTTGATGTGGCGCGATAATTTCCCGTGGTCAGGCGGTTCGAATTCGATAGCGGAAATGACGATGGAATGCATCCTTAGCTAGGTGAGGGAATGAGGCCGCAGTGCAAGTAACCATCCGAGCCGCAAAGGCCAGTCTGTCGAAATTGATCGATGCCGCTCTTTCCGGTGAGGAGGTGGTGATCACCAAAGGGCGGAAGCCCGTGGTGAAGCTTGTTCCGGTTGTACGATCCTCCTTCAAAATTGGCCTGCTCAAAGGGCAAGTCTTAGGAGACGGGCCGGATTTCTTTGAGCCGATCGACGAGGGCGCCCTCGCTCTCTGGAAAGGGATCGGTTGAGTTTGCTTCTGCTTGATAGGTTTCCAGCCTTCGATGCCCGAATTATCCGTATAATTTGGATAGCCTCAAGCCGTCAGCTCACGCCGATCGTCAGCTCGGCCACGAAGTCATAGGCATCGCCGCGATAGAGCGAGCGGGTGAATTCCACGGCGCGGCCGGAGCCGAGGTAGGAGATACGCTCGATCGACAGGCCGGCCGCACCGACAGGAACGCCGAGAAGCTGGGCGTCGGTCTCCTTCATGTTCGTCGCCGAAATGCGCTGTACGGCGCGTACCGGGCGGACGTTGAGGCGTTCCAGTTCTGCATAGAGCGAATTGGTGACGGCGGAGGGGTCCGGCAGGAATTCGCCGGAGACGCTGGCGTTTTCGATTGCCAATGGCTGGTCGTCGGCGATGCGCAGGCGCGAGAGTCGCGACACCTTCATGCCGGCGGGTAGGCCTAGGATCATCATTTCGTCGGGCGATGGGGTATGCACGCCCTTGTGCAGCCATTCGGAGCGGGAGGACATGCCGCGGCGCGCCATGTCCTCGGTGAAAGAGGTGAGCTGCGACAGGCGCTGCTCGACCTTGGAGACTGGTTTGGCGACGAAGGTGCCCGAGCCGTGGCGGCGCACCAGCAGGCCATCGGCGACGAGGTCGTCGATCGCCTTGCGGACGGTGACGCGGCTGACGGCGGCAAATTCGGCGATGTCGCGTTCCGGCGGCAGCGCATCGCCGTGGCCGAGCGTGCCGGTGCGCACGGCTTCTTCGAGCGTGCGGCGCAGCTTGACATAGAGCGGGCCGGTACCCGCCGCCTGCAGGCGCTGCAAAGACAGGAGGGTGGCGAGATCGTCGGTCATGCCGCACCTCTCCGCTGATTGTTGAGGAGCTTGACCGCGAGTTCCACCGCGCCCTGCAGGGCATCGTTCTTCGGCCTGGCGAGCAGCGGCTTGTAGCGTTCGGAAAGCCAGGGCTCGTAGGCTTCCGCAAGACCGCCGAGCAGGCAGATCGACGGGCATTCCGGCCAGAGCAGCGCGTCGAGGCTTTCGCCGATCGCCGTTGCGGCGTCCCTGACGATACCGACCGCGACGACGTCGCCTTCTGCCGCATGTTTGAAGACCATGGGCGCGTAACGGGCAAAATCCGTTGGACGTGCCGTATGGGCGAAATTGACGATCTGCTCCGGGTCGTTGCCGTATTCGGTCATGACCGCTTCGGTGATCGGCGATGCCGGGCGCACCCCGTCACGGGCGAGTAGCGACCGTTCCATGAGGTCACGGCCGAGGCGGGCGCCGCTTGCCTGGTCGCCGACAACGAAGCCCCAGCCGCCGATGCCCTTCAGCCGGCCATCCCTTCGCGCATTATAGACCGAACCGGTGCCGAAGGCGCCGACGATGCCGTCGGCATCGCCGAGCGCGCCCTGTAGGGAGATCAAGGCATCGGTGACGACACAGCCTTGGGCAAAGGGCAGGGCTCTTTCGATTCGTTTGCCGTAGTCCAAGACGTTGGCGCCCGCGACGCCGACGACCGATACAACGGAGGATAGGGCTTCAGCGTTGAGACCAGCGTCGCTGAGCGCCTGCCGGGCGGATTCGACGATGTTGAGCAGGGAGTTTTTCAGGTCGGACAGGATATTGGCAGGGCCTGCCTTACCGCGGCCAAGGACGTTGCCGTTTCTATCCGCGACCGCTGCCCGGCAGCTCGTCCCGCCGCCGTCTATGCCGATTGCAAGCTCCGTCATCGGGCCTCCGATATGCCGTTCTCCCTGGTTTTTCTTACAATACCAAAAAAATACCATTTACCAAGTGGGGGCGGCGGCAAAAATTTATCTTTTTATCGCGTTGATTTTGTTCAGCAAAATTTTTCAATGAACTTTTGAAGGCCGAAAAGTTAAATTTCATCTGGACAATTGGTATTTTTTTGGCCTTAATTCGGAAAAAGGGAACAGCATTTCGAAGCCTACGAAACCCGGCAGCAAAGCCAAGCCGGACCCGCTTCGAAGATGATCGGAGAATGATCCGCCGGCTTGGTCGGCTGTCGGATAATTTAGGATCCATAGCTTTCCCCTCAGTCATCGCGCGGTGCAGATTATCTGCAGGTGCGCAGCCGGACCGCAGGCGATCGCCTTCGGCCTATCGAGCTTTCGGGGCCGGCAGTTGCTGGCGGCCCTCCAAGGGGCATTGGGCGTTTCCTCAGGCGCGCCAATTGCTTGTTTCAGATCGAAAACGGCGCCTCGGCGCTAAAAACAGGAGAGGGAAATGAAAAACACTGCTCTGAAAAGCCTGCTGCTTGCCTCAAGCCTGCTGACCTCGGCAGGTCTCGTCCATGCCGCCGATGTCACGCTGACCGTCGAAAGCTGGCGTAACGACGACCTGCAGATCTGGCAGGAGAAGATCATTCCGGCGTTCGAAGCGAAAAACCCGGGCATCAAGATCGTCTTCTCGCCGACAGCGCCGACCGAATACAACGCTTCGCTGAACGCCAAGCTCGATGCCGGCTCCGCAGGCGATATTATTACCTGCCGTCCGTTCGACGCCTCGCTCGAACTCTTCAACAAGAAGCAGCTCGTCGACATCACCAGCCTGTCGGGTATGGAGAACTTCTCGCCGGTCGCCAAGGCTGCTTGGACGACCGACGACGGCAAGTCCACCTTCTGCGTGCCGATGGCTTCGGTCATCCACGGCTTCATCTACAACAAGGATGCCTTCGACAAGCTCGGCATCTCCGTGCCGAAGACGCAGGACGAATTCTACGCAGCCCTCGACAAGATCAAGGCCGATGGCACCTATATTCCGCTCGCCATGGGCACGAAGGATCTCTGGGAAGCCGCTACCATGGGCTACCAGAACATCGGCCCGAACTACTGGAAGGGTGAAGAGGGCCGCCTAGCCCTGATCGCAGGCAAGCAGAAACTGACCGATCCCGCATGGGTCAAGCCCTTTGAAGAGCTTGCCAAGTGGAAGCCTTATCTCGGCGATGGTTTCGAGGCCCAGACCTATTCGGACAGCCAGAACCTCTTCACGCTGGGCCGCGCCGCCATCTACCCGGCCGGTTCGTGGGAGATCGCGCTCTTCAACACGCAGGCGCAGTTCAAGATGGGCGCTTTCCCGCCGCCGGTTCCGAAGGCAGGCGACCAGGGCTATATTTCCGATCATCCTGATATCGGCGTCGCCCTGAACGCGAAGAGCACGCATCCTGAGGAAGCCAAGAAGTTCCTCAGCTGGATCGCTTCGCCCGAATTCGCCGATATCTATGCGAACGCGCTGCCGGGCTTCTTCAGCCTGAACTCCAGCCCGGTGAAGATGTCCGATCCGCTCGCTCAGGAGTTCGTTTCCTGGCGCGGCCCCTACAAGTCGACCGTCCGCTCGACCTACCAGATCCTGTCGCGCGGCACGCCGAACCTCGAGAACGAGACCTGGGTCGAATCGGCCAATGTGATCAACGGCACGGATACGCCGCAGGTCGCCGCCGAGAAGCTGCAGAAGGGCCTCGATAGCTGGTACAAGCCGGCCAAGTGAATGTGATCAGGGGTGGCGTTTGCGGCCCCTCATCCGGCCTGCCGGCCACCTTCTCCCCGCTTGCGGGGAGAAGGAGACTCGCAGCGACCTCCCAGCCCGTTATCGCATCCCCAGCAGGCGTTTCCTCTCTTGCCAAGCGCAGAGAGTTCGGGTGAGGCGCAACATTTTCCATCTGCGCCAGCAAGATTGCGGCGAGGCGACAAGAACAGGCAAAAGCCATGAGCGAAACCGACAACGCGGCCGATATCGTCCCGATCAAGCGCCCGGTGCGCTGGCACATCTTCATTTTCATGCTGCCTGCGGTGATCGTCTACTCCGCTGTCATGGTGCTGCCGCTCATCGAAACGCTGAGGCTCTCGCTCTATAACACTGTCGACGGGCAGCCGGCCTTCGTCGGGCTTGCGAATTTCAAGGTGCTGTTCGGCGATCCCCGCTGGGCGCATGATTTCTGGAACGCCCTCGTCAACAACGTGATCTTCTTCGCCATCCACATGTGCGTGCAGAACCCGATCGGCATTGCGCTCGCAGCCCTTCTTTCGGTACCGAAGCTGCGAGGCGTCGCCTTCTACCGCACGGCGATATTCCTGCCGACGCTGCTCTCCTTCGTCATCGTCGGCTTCATCTGGAAGCTGATCCTGTCGCCGATCTGGGGTGTGGCGCCCTGGATGCTCGACCTCATCGGCTTGAAATTCCTGTTCGCGCCGTGGCTCGGCAAGCCGGGTTCGGCGCTGATCGCCGTGTCGCTGATCTCCAATTGGCAGTACATCGGCATTCCGATGATGCTGATCTATGCAGCGCTGCTTAGCATTCCCGAAGAGGTGATCGAGGCGGCCGAATGTGACGGCGTCACCGGCTGGGCCCAGTTCTGGAAGATCAAGCTGCCGCTCATCCTGCCGGCGATCGGCATCATCTCGATCCTGACCTTCGTCGGCAATTTCAACGCCTTTGACCTGATCTACACGGTGCAGGGCGCGCTTGCCGGACCCGACATGTCGACCGACATTCTCGGCACACTGCTTTACCGCACCTTCTTCGGTTTCCAGCTGCAGCTCGGTGACCGCTCGATGGGTGCGACGATCGCGACCGTGATGTTCCTCATCATTCTCGCCGGCGTCTCGCTTTATCTCTTCGTCATCCAGCGGCGCATGCGTCGCTACCAGTTCTGAGGAGCGCGCATGTCCAAGGCACGCACATCTCCGATCCGCACCGGCCTCGTGCACTTGGCGCTCGGCGCCTATACGCTGGTCGCGCTGTTTCCGGTGTTCCTGACCATCGTCAACTCGTTCAAGGATCGCAACTCGATCTTCCGCGAACCGCTGATGATCCCGACGCCGTCGACCTTCAGTCTCGTCGGCTACCAGACGGTGCTGGGGCAAGGCGATTTCGCCACCTATTTCCAGAACAGCTTCGTTGTGACTGTTGTTTCGATCCTGCTGGTGCTGCTGTTCGGCGCCATGGCCGCCTTCGCTCTGTCTGAATACCGCTTCCGCGGCAATCTGCTGCTCGGGCTCTACATGGCGATTGGCATCATGATCCCGATCCGCCTCGGCACGGTGGCGATCCTGCAGGGCATGGTGGCGGCCGGTCTCGTCAATACGCTGACGGCGCTCGTCCTCGTCTATACCGCGCAGGGCATACCGCTGGCGATCTTCATCCTGTCGGAATTCATGCGCACGGTTTCGGACGATCTGAAGAATGCCGGGCGCATCGACGGGCTTTCCGAATATGCGATCTTCTTCCGCCTGGTGCTGCCGCTGGTGCGCCCGGCCATGGCGACAGTCGCCGTCTTCACCATGATTCCGATCTGGAACGACCTCTGGTTCCCGCTGATCCTGGCGCCTGCCGAAAGCACCAAGACGGTGACGCTCGGTTCGCAGATCTTCATCGGCCAGTTCGTCACCAACTGGAATGCGGTGCTGGCGGCCCTGTCGCTAGCCATCCTGCCGATCCTGATCCTTTACGTCATCTTCTCGCGGCAGCTGATCCGCGGCATCACGTCGGGAGCCGTCAAATGAGCCAGGAGAAACCGATCCGCGTCGTCGTTGCGGGCCTCGGCAATATGGGCCGCAGCCACGCGCTCGCCTATCACAACAATCCCGGCTTCGAAATCGTCGGTCTCGTCAATCGCTCGACACCGGAGTTGGAGCCCGCGCTGCAGGGCTATACTGTTCATCCCGACTTCGCGACGGCGCTTGCGGAGCTGAAGCCGGATCTCTGCTCGATCAACACCTATTCCGACAGCCATGCCGATTATGCCGTCGCCGCCTTCGAGGCCGGTTGTCATGTCTTCGTGGAAAAGCCGCTGGCGACCACCGTCGCCGATGCCGAGCGGGTCGTTGCGGCAGCGGAGAAGGCGGGGCGAAAGCTGGTGATCGGCTATATCCTCCGCCATCATCCGTCCTGGATGAAGCTGATAGCAGAGGCGCGCAAGCTCGGCCCGCCTTACGTCTTCCGCATGAACCTCAACCAGCAGTCCAGCGGTCCGACCTGGGCGACGCACAAGTCGCTGATGCGCACGACCCCGCCGATCGTCGATTGCGGCGTGCATTATGTCGACGTCATGTGCCAGATCACCGATGCGAGAGCCGTCGAGGTGCGCGGCATGGGGCTGCGTCTCTCCGATGAAATCGCCGCCGACATGTATAATTACGGCCACCTACAGGTGCTTTTCGAGGACGGTTCGGTCGGCTGGTATGAGGCCGGCTGGGGACCGATGATCTCCGAGACAGCCTTTTTCGTGAAGGATGTAATGTCGCCGAAGGGCGCGGTGTCGATCGTCATGGATCCGAATGCCAAGTCCGACGATATAGACACGCACACCAAGACCTCGGTGATCCGTCTGCACACGGCTGAAACCGGCCCGGACGGCAAATTCATCAGGCCCGACCAGGATATGAGGATGACAGGCGAGCCTGGTCATCAGGCGCTCTGCGACCTGGAACAGGCCTTCATGCTGAGGGCGATCCGCGAGGATCTGAACCTCGATCGCCATATGGCGGATGCGGTGGCGTCGCTGCGCATCTGCCTTGCCGCCGACGAGAGCGTGCGTACCGGCCAGCCGGTCAGATTGTAAGGGAAAGATAGTGGGATCGCTTCAACTCAAATCCATCCGCAAGACCTATGGCACGCATGAGGTGCTGAAAGGCATTGATCTCGAAGTAAAGGACGGCGAATTCGTCATCTTCGTCGGGCCGTCCGGCTGCGGAAAATCAACGCTGTTGCGCAGCATCGCCGGCCTCGAGGACGTGACCTCGGGCGCCGTCGTCATCAACGGCCGCGACGAGACGCTGACGCCGCCGGCCAAGCGCGGCATCGCCATGGTGTTCCAGTCCTATGCGCTCTATCCGCACCTGACGGTCAAGGACAATATGGGACTCGGCCTCAAACAGGCGGGAACGGCCAAGGACGAGATCGACAAGCGGGTCGGCAAGGCGTCCGGCATGCTCTCGCTTGCGCCTTATCTAGGGCGGCGGCCAGCCGAGCTCTCCGGCGGTCAGCGGCAGCGCGTCGCGATCGGCCGCGCCATCGTGCGCGAACCGGAACTCTTCCTGTTCGATGAGCCGCTGTCCAACCTTGACGCGGCGCTGCGTGTCCAGACCCGGCTCGAAATCGCCCGGCTGCACCGCGGCCTGAAGGCGACGATGATCTACGTCACCCACGACCAGGTGGAGGCGATGACGCTTGCCGACAAGATCGTCGTGCTGAATGCCGGCTCGATCGAGCAGATCGGCTCGCCGATGGAGCTTTACAACCGCCCGGCCAACGTCTTCGTCGCCGGCTTCATCGGCTCGCCGCAGATGAATTTCGTCCCCGGCGACAAGGTGGGCGATCATAGCGCCAAGACGATCGGTGTGCGTCCCGAACACATGACGCTGTCGCGCGAGCAGGGGACGTGGCGTGCGAAGGTCGTGCATGTCGAGCATCTCGGCGCCGACACGATCATCTATCTGGAATCCGAGCAGTGCGGCCTGCTGACTGCGCGCCTTTTCGGCGAGCACCAGTATGAGCCCGATGAGATCGTCTATGCGACGCCGGATCAAGCGCGTGTGCATCGCTTTGACGCGGACGACCGGGCGATTCGGTGAGAGCGGCATTGTCAATCGTTTGGCGATAGCCGGCATTGTGGGTTCACTGACAGGTGGCATGCCTGACATGAGGGTCTGCGCGCGATTGTTCCACCAGCCAACCCCACACTCCGGCATGCTCGGCCTTGAGCCGAGCATCCAAACCGCATCCATCAGCAGCTACGGGCATGGACCCCAGGCTCAAAGGCAGCTCAAGGCCTGGGATGACGGAGAGTGGGGTTGGCGCTCAAGCCAAACCTGCCCCCGGCGTAGAGAGGTACACCGCGCCGGGTGTTTCAGGCGGTCACGACCTCTCCTCGATATTCCAAACAATGAAAAGGCGCCGTTTCGCGGCGCCTCTTGGGTGAGCTATATTGGTGAACTCAGTCGCGGATGATCAGCAAATCGGCAGCCATGAAGCGCAGCGTCACGGTTTCGCCGGCCTGCGGTGGAGTGACGCCGGGGCTGTTGAACATGTCGAAGGAAATGACGTTGCCGCCGACATTCATGCGGGTGCGGATGACCGAACCGAGGAAGTGGGCGGAGACGACCTGGCCGGTGAGCGCCGTATCGCTTCTGGCAGTGTCGGAGAGCGAGCCTGCTTCCGGGCGCAGCGCCAGCGAGATGGTCTCGCCCGCCTTGTGGGCTGCGACCGACTGTTTCAGGGTGATCTTCTGATCGCCGATCTGGATGAGGTTGGTATCCGGATCGACGACTTTGGCCTCAATCAGGTTCAGCGTGCCGACGAAGGAGGCGACGAAGCGCGTGGCCGGCTTGTTGTAGATGTCGAAGGGCGAGCCGATCTGGTCGGCCTTGCCGGCATTCATGACGACGATGCGATCGGAAATCGACAGCGCCTCTTCCTGGTCGTGGGTGACGAAGACAGTGGTGATGCCGAGCTGCTGCTGGATCTGGCGGATTTCCTCGCGCAGTGACACGCGAATTTTGGCATCGAGGGCGGAGAGGGGTTCGTCGAGCAGCAGCACCTGCGGTTTAACGGCGAGCGCGCGGGCAAGTGCCACGCGCTGTTGCTGGCCGCCCGATAGCTGATACGGGTAACGGTCGGCGAGATGATCAAGCTTGATCAGGCCGAGCATTTCCTTGACGCGGGCGTCGATCTCCGGCTTCGGCGCGCCGGCAACCTTGAGGCCGAAGGCGACGTTGTCGTGCACCGACATGTTGGGGAACAGGGCATAGGCCTGGAAGACCATGCCGATATTGCGCTGGTTCGGCTTCAGCGCGCTCTGATCCTTGCCGTTGATGGTCAGCGTGCCGCCGGTCGGGGTTTCGAAGCCGGCGATCATGCGCAGGACGGTGGTCTTGCCGCAGCCTGACGGGCCGAGGAAGGAGATGAATTCGCCCTTCTCGATGTTCATGTTGAAATTCTTGACGACCTGAACCGGGCCGAAGGATTTCTGGATGTTATTCAGAGTGAGGAAAGACATGAGCCGGTTACCTTAAGCCTTTGCCGGGCGGGCTTTGCCGAAGCGGGAAACGAGATTGAGCAGGCCCATGCTGAGCCAGGTGATCGAGAAAGCAATGACGGCGAGCGCCGAAGGTTCATAGGCCTTGTTGGCGCCGACGAGCTGCAAATAGGGGCCGAAGGCCGGACGGTTGAGCAATGCGGCGAAGGTGAACTCGCCCATGACGATCGCCAATGTGATGAAGGCGCCGGAGAGTACGCCGCTCATGACATTCGGGAAGATGCAGCGGAACATGATGGTCGTCCAGCGGGCGCCGAGGCTTTCGGCCGCTTCCGTCAACGTACGGACATCGATGGCGCGCATGGCAGTATCGACGGCGCGGTACATGTAGGGCAGGGACAGCGTGATATAGGAGAAGACCAGCAGGGCGTTGGTCCCGGTCGTCGAACCCGTCAGCGGCAAGTAGGATGACGAATTGTACATTCTGAGGTAGCCGAAGACGATGACGATCGCCGGAATGACGAGCGGCAGCAGCGTGATGAACTCGACGACGGGACGCATCTGCGGCAGGCGCAGCCGCACCCAGTAGGCCGTCGGCACCACGAGCAGCATGCCGAAGACGATGGTGAGCAATGCCATCAGCATGGAGTAGCCGAAGGTCTCGCGAAATTGTATGTCCGAGAAAACCGACTGATAGGCGTCGAGGCTGTATTCGCCGCGGCGCATGCGCAGCGAAAATTCGATCGTGCCGATCAGCGGAATGATGAAATAGGATGCGCCGAGAATGATGGCGATCCAGGCTCCAAGACGTTGTGTTTTCATTTCTGCCACCGCTCGGCGCGCATGCGCAGCATGAGGTAAAGGACGTTGGAGACGCCTGTGATGACGATCATGCCGAGCGCAATGGCGTAACCAAGATTGGCATTGTGCAGAACGTCGCCCCGGATCTGCGCGTAGAGCAGGATCGGCACGATGTTGAGCGAGCTGCCAGTCAGCGCGAAGGCGGTGGCAATGGCGCCGAAGGCGTTGGCGAAGAGAAGCAGCGTGGTGCCGAGCAGGCTCGGCCACAGGATCGGCAGGGCGACCATCATCCAATATTGGCGGTTGGTGGCGCCTAGAATCTCGGAGGCCTCGCGCCATTCCTTCTTCATGCCGTCGAGCGCCGGCGTCAGGATCAGCACCATCAGCGGGATCTGAAAATACATATAGGTGATGGTTAGGCCGAAGAAGGACAGAAGGTTGAAGCCGGTGCCGTAGAGATTGAAGCCGAACCATTCCCGCAGGAATACCGTCACGAGGCCGGTGCGGCCGAGCGTCGCCAGGAAGGCGAAGGCAAGCGGCACGCCGGCGAAATTCGAGGCTACGCCGGAAAAGGTCAAAAGCGTCGAGCGCACCGAGGCGGGCAGACCACCGAGCACGACGGCCCAGGCGAGAAAAAATCCGATCAGCGCGCCGCCAAGGGCGGATGCCACCGAGACCTTGATACTGATCCAGTAGGCGCTCATGATCGATGGAGTAAAAAGATCGCCGATATTCTTCAGCGTGAAATCGCCCTCGGGCGTCAGGAATGCGCCCGCCACAAGATAGAGCGTGGGGACGATCAGGAACAGCAGAGAAAAAATGATGAAGGGCGCAATGCCCAGCCAGTCGATCACGCGGTCTTTGTTGATCAAGGGGGCGCTGCTCACCATCGGCGTTGAAACGGTACTCATGAGCTCATCCTGGGCATCGGAGTGAGAAAGCCTCCCCGCCCTTGGGGCGGGGAGGCCGGATCGGAGTTTACTTAACGTTGGCGCCGACGACGGAATCCCAGTTCTTGGTGATGGTTTCCTTGCCTGCCGCTTGCTCTTCGAGCGTCGGGAAGACGGCCTTTTCATAGGCTGCTGCCGGCGGCAGCTTATCGAGCAGTTCCTTCGGGATCTTGTTGTTCTTGGCAAGATCGTTGAAGCGGATCGGGTGGCAATAGCCCTTCAGCCAGCCGAGCTGACCTTCGTCGGAATAGAGATATTCCATCCAGAGCTTGGCAGCATTCGGGTGCGGAGCGAAGGCGGAGATTGCCTGGACATAAACGCCGGCGACGACACCCGTCTTCGGAACGACGACTTCGAACGGAGGATTGCCCTTCAGGCTTTCACCCCAAGAGAGCGCGTTGTAGTCCCAGGCGACGATGATCGGCGTGGATCCCTGTGCGAAGGGAGCGGCCTTGCCGACGACGGGGACGAAGTTGCCGTTCTTGTTGAGTTCGGCGAAGAATTTCAGGCCTTCTTCGCCTGCCTTTGCGGCGTCGCCGCCAGATGCCGAAAGACCAGCAGCATAGACGCCCTGGACAGCCTGGTTGGCGGTGCGCGGGTCACCTGCCAGCGCGACACTGTTCGCGTAGTCGCTCTTCTTCAGGTCGGCCCAGTCGGCCGGCGATTCCTTGACGAGGTCCTTGTTCACGAGAAACGAGAGAACGCCGTAGTAGTCGCCGTACCAGTAGCCTTCCGGATCCTTTGCTGTATCCGGGATCGAATCCCAGGTGGAGACCTTGTAAGGCTGGATCAGACCGTCCTTCTTGGCGGACGGGCCGAAGGAGAGGCCGACGTCGATGACGTCGGGGGCCTGCGGACCGGTGTTGCCCTTGTTGGCCTTGATCGCTTCGATTTCGTCACCCGAGCCGGCATCCGGGTTCAGCTCGTTGACCTCGAGGCCGTACTTGGCCTTGAAGCCCGCAATGACCTCGCCGTAGCCGCACCAGTCGTGCGGGAGAGCGATCGTGGTCAGCGTGCCTTCCTTTTTGGCGGCGGCGATCAGTTCTGCGCTCGGTTCTGCGGCGGCAATCGCGGTCGAAGCCACGATCATCGCAGTAGAAAGCGACAGGAGTCGAGAAATGTTAGAGATCACTGTTGTTCTCCTTCGGTTTCAGTGTCTGGCGATGCTGTTAATCAGCTTACATGAAGCTTGTGTGACGGTTGGATGACGTTAGTTTTGCCGGAACAGCAGGCGCTTGTGACTGATGTTTCATTTGCGACGGCATCGTTCACTTCCGCCAAGTCCGCGTTTGTTTTTCCCTCTCTTTTAGCCTTTCCCTCTTAACCCGGTTTGCGGAAAAGCCTGCTCTGCTCGAACAGCCCTTCCAGCGTCTTCATGCGCTCCTTCGTCTCGTCCCAGGTGGAATTCTGGACGGCCTCGATCAGAGCCTCGACGATGAAAAGAGTGACGACCGACGAATCCCAGGCCGATGGCGCTTCGATGCGGACGCGGAAAGCGTGCCGCGCGAGTTTGGCAGCGGGCGAGGCCCATTGGTCGGTGAAGACGACGATTTCGGCACCGCGCTTGCGGGCGGCGGTGGCAAGGCTGACCATTTCCTGCTCATAGCGGCGGATATCGAAGATGATCAGGATGTCGCCGGCGTTCATGTTGAGGGCATATTGCGGCCAGCTGCTGGAATTGGACGACAGCAGTGTCGTGGCCGGCCGGATGACCTGCATATGGGTGAAGAAATACTCGGCCAGCGCGCCGGTGATGCGGCCGCCGACGAAATAGAGGCCGCGCTTGCGATCCGACAGCAGCGAGGCGACGCTGTCGAAGGTCGCCGTATCGAGATCGGTCAGTGTCTGGCGCAGATTGCCCATGATGGCATCGGCGAAACGGTTGAGGATATGAGTGCCCGGCGCGTTTTGCGCCCAGCGATCGTGCTTGGTGATGGGATTGGAAATCGTCGCTTCGACCTCCTGATGCAGGCGCGCCTGAAAATCGGGATAGCCCTTGAAACCGAGCTTCTGCACCATCCGCACGACGGTCGGTGTCGAAACGCCGGCGTTCTCTGCGATCGTGGTGATGCTGCCGAGGCCGGAAACCGGATAATTGTCGAGAAGGCTTTCCGCCAATTGTTTCTCGGCACGTGTCAACACGCCGAGATGCGAATGTATGACGTCCGAAACCGTCTTCGACGCAGTGGTCACTTGATCTTGCTCCCCGGGGGTGGTCTGGCGCCACTCCTCCGACCAAAGTTAACAACGCTGTCACAATCCATGTCAACCACTGTCATGAAAAGAAATTTTCAGCGACTGCTTGACAGTCGCCAAAAGCTGAAGAATTCTTTTCTATAAAGCTTTTATTAAGGGATAGGAGTGGCGCCGTTGGTGCTGGCCCGGCCAAAAATCCTCAGCGAAGCGGATGGCGATTGCGTCGGGATCGAACGCATCGAAGGCCGGAGCCCGGTGTTGCTCGTCTGCGAACACGCTTCGAAGACGCTTCCTGCCCGGTTCGGCGATCTCGGCCTGCCCAACGAAGCGCTGTCGAGCCATATCGCCTGGGATCCGGGTGCGCTCGCGGTTGCCCGCGGCGTGTCGCAGGCACTCGACGCGACTCTCGTCTTCCAGCGCTTCTCCCGGCTGATCTACGACTGCAACCGGCCGCCAAGTTCATTGGGCGCCATGCCGGAAACCAGCGAGATCTATGCCATTCCCGGCAACAAGGATTTGAGCGCCGAGGAGCGTCTGGCGCGCACCGATGCGCTTTACGTGCCTTTCCATGATGCCATCCGCGGACTGATCCACGATCGTCGGGCGAGGGGGCAGGATACCGTCATCGTGACGATGCACAGCTTCACGCCGGTCTATCATGGACGGCAACGCGCCGTCGAACTCGGCATATTGCACGATGAGGACAGCCGGCTCGCCGACCGCATGCTGGAGGCTGCGGCCGGCGCGCCGCTTTACAGGACTGAACGCAACCAGCCTTACGGGCCTGCGGACGGCGTGACCCACACGCTGATCCTGCACGGGCTTTCGAACGGCTTGCGCAATGTAATGATCGAGGTCCGCAACGACCTCATCGCAGACGATGGCGGCCAAGGGGTCATGGCCGACTATCTGACAGGACTTCTCCAGCAAAGCCTGGAAGCCTGACATAAAAAGAAGACCCGAGGGAGCAGTCTATCTGCGGACGTCCGCACGGCGCAAATGTCGCGGGCAATTGGCACTGAATGGCCGCAATCCTGCGGCCGATCGTGAACAGGGGGAAGTCATGTCGGACTATACCGAACTTGATAAGAAGCAGGATGTGCACATCCTGCATTCGATGGGCTATGCCCAGGAACTCGAACGACGGATGAGTTCGTTCTCGAATTTCGCCGTATCATTCTCCATCATCTGCATCCTTTCCGGCGGCATCAATTCGCTGGCCCAGGCGACCTCGGGCGCCGGCGGAGCGGCGATCGGCATCGGCTGGCCCGTGGGATGCTTCATCTCGCTCGTCTTCGCCGTCGCCATGGCGCAGATCAGCTCCGCCTATCCGACGGCCGGCGGCCTATATCACTGGGGCTCGATCCTCGGCAACCGCTTCACCGGCTGGCTGACCGCCTGGTTCAACCTGCTCGGTCTCGTCACCGTGCTCGGCGCGATCAATGTCGGCACCTATTACTTCTTCATGGGCTCCTTCGGCACGACCTATCTCGGGCTGACTGACACAACGACGGTGCGCATCATCTTCCTGGTGATCATCACCGGTGCGCAGGCGCTGGTGAACCACATGGGCATCGGATTGACCGCGAAGCTGACCGACTTTTCGGGCTACCTGATCTTCGCGACTTCGATCGCGCTGGCGGTCGTATGCCTTCTCGCGGCGCCCTCCTATGAATTCGACCGTCTCTTCACCTTCGCCAATTATTCCGGCGAAGTCGGTGGCAACGTCTGGCCGTCCACCTCGGGCGCCTGGGTCTTCCTTCTCGGTCTGCTGCTGCCGATCTACACCATCACCGGCTATGACGCCTCGGCGCATACATCTGAGGAGACGGTCAAGGCCGCCCATTCGGTCCCGCGCGGCATGGTGGCCTCGGTTCTATGGTCGGCGCTGTTCGGCTATATCATGCTGTGCGCCTTCGTGCTGATGCTGCCGAACATGGATGAGGCGGCAAAACAGGGCTGGAACGTGTTCTTCTGGGCGATGGACAGCCAGGTGAACCCGGTCGTCAAGGACCTCCTTTATCTTGCGATCTTCGTCAGCCAATGGCTGTGCGGCCTTGCGACCGTCACCTCGGTCTCCCGCATGATCTTCGCCTTCTCGCGTGACGGCGGTCTGCCGGCCTCCAAGGCGCTGTCGAAGGTCAGCCCGCAGTATCGTACCCCGGTAGCCGCGATCTGGACGGGCTCGATCCTGTCGGTGCTGTTCGTCTGGGGCTCGTCGCTCGTTACGATCGGGGATACGCCGGTTTACACGATTGTCGTCTCGTGCACCGTCATCTTCCTGTTCTTCTCCTTCGCGATCCCGATCACGCTCGGCCTCTTCGCCTGGGGCACGTCGAAGTGGGACAAGATGGGTCCATGGAACCTCGGCGAAGGCGTCTTCAAGCTCTTTGCGGTGCTGACGATCATCGCGATGATCCTGATCTTCATTCTCGGCATTCAGCCGCCGAATGAGTGGGCGCTCTATATCACCGTCGGTTTCCTCGTGGTCACTGGGATCGTCTGGTTCGGCTTCGAGAGCCGCCGCTTCAAGGGGCCGCCGATCGGTGCCGAAGTGGCGAAGCGTCAGGCTGAAATTGCGGCGGCCGAGGCGGCCGTCGGCGAAAGCGGCGAACGTTAAGCATCGAGGCTTCCCTCTCAAGTGGCGGGGCCGCATCCTGCGGCCCCATCACCGGATCAAGGAAAAGGCATCGGGCCGTGATACCAGGCCGAGCGCATGCGATTTCATTGCCCCGATTTTCTTCAATTCCAGTTCAGGCGGATCAATCATGAGCAGCAGCTACACAATCGACGATCTTAGGAAGGATGTTGCCGAAGGGCGCATCGATACGGTTCTCGCCTGCCAGGTGGATATGCAGGGCCGGCTGATGGGAAAGCGTTTCCAGGGGGAATATTTCGTCGAGAGCGCCTGGAAAGAAACGCACAGCTGCAACTACCTGCAGGCGACCGACATGGAGATGGAAACCGTCTCCGGCTACAAGGCGACGAGCTGGGAGAAGGGATACGGCGACTATACGATGAAGCCGGATCTTTCGACGCTGCGCCGCATTCCCTGGCTCGAAGGCACGGCCCTGGTACTCTGCGACGTGCTCGACCATCACACCCATGAAGAGGTTGCCCATTCGCCGCGGGCGATCCTGAAGAAGCAGGTGAAGCGGCTCGAAGACATGGGCATGAAGGCCTATATGGCTTCCGAGCTCGAATTCTTCCTGTTCGACCAGAGCTACGAGGCGGCGCATGCCTCGGGCTACCGCAATCTCAAGCTCGCCAGTGCCTATAACGAGGACTACCACATCTTCCAGACCACCAAGGAGGAAGAGGTGATGCGGGCGATCCGCACCGGCCTGCAGGGCGCCGGCATTCCGGTCGAGAACTCCAAGGGCGAGGCTTCCGCCGGCCAGGAGGAGATCAACGTGCGGTATGCCGATGCGCTCGCCATGGCCGACAGGCACGCGATCATCAAGAACGGCTGCAAGGAGATTGCCTGGTCGAAAGGCAAGGCCATCACCTTCCTGGCGAAGTGGAACTACAATGCGGCCGGCAGCTCTTCGCACATCCACCAGTCGCTCTGGAGCCTCGAGGAAAAGCCGCTGTTCTTCGACCATGCCGGGAAATACGGCATGTCGCCGCTGATGCACAAGTACGTTGCCGGGCTTCTCGCCCATGCGAGCGAGATCACCTATTTCCTGGCTCCCTACATCAATTCCTACAAGCGCTTCATGGCCGGCACCTTCGCTCCGACCAAGGCGATCTGGAGCAAGGACAACCGCACTGCCGGCTACCGTCTCTGCGGCGAGGAGACAAAGGGTATCCGCATCGAATGCCGGGTCGGAGGCTCCGATCTCAATCCCTATCTCGCCTTCGCCGCGCTGCTTGCCGCTGGTATCGACGGGATCGAGAACAAGCTGGAACTCGAAGCTCCCTTCGTCGGCGACGCCTATGGCGGCAAGGACATTCGCGAAATCCCGCGCACGCTACGCGCGGCAACGACTGAAATGACGGAATCGGCGATGCTACGCAAAGCCTTCGGCGACGACGTCATCGACCATTACACTCGTGCTGCCGAATGGGAGCAGGAAGAATACGACCGCCGCATCACCGATTGGGAAGTGGCGCGGGGTTTTGAAAGAGCTTAATAGGCATTTGCGGGTTTGCTTGCCCCTCACCCTAAACTTCTCCCCGCTTGGTGGGAGAGGGGACTTGCCACGCGGATCGCTTGAGAGTTCGGAAAATGGTGCGGCATATCCCTTCTCCCCGCGAGCGGGGAGAAGGTGCAGGCAGGCGGATGAGGGGCGGTCGCCCACCCACATTTTGAATGATACGAGGACAGGAAATCGATCATGGCAATGATCCAATGCATTTCACCGGTCGATGGATCGGTTTACGCGGAGCGCGCAGCACTTTCGCTCGACGCCGCCAAGGACGTGGTGGCGCGCGCCCGCAAGGCGCAGAAGGCCTGGGCGAAACGGCCGCTTGAAGAACGCGTTCAGCTTGTCCTGAAGGGCGCTGCCCGGCTGAACGAGATGTCCGACGTCGTCGTGCCGGAGCTTGCCTGGCAGATGGGCAGGCCGATCAAGTATGGCGGCGAATATAAGGGCTTTAACGAGCGCTCCAACTATGTCGCATCGATTGCGGCGGATGCGCTGGCCCCGCTCGTCGTCGAAGAGAGCGATCGTTTCGAGCGCCGTATCGAGCGCGAGCCGCACGGCGTCGTCTTCGTCGTCGCACCTTGGAACTATCCCTATATGACGGCGATCAACACGATCGCTCCGGCGCTGATGGCCGGCAATACGGTGGTGCTGAAACATGCCTCGCAGACATTGCTCGTCGGCGAGCGGCTGGTGCAGGCCTTCATCGAAGCCGGCGTTCCCGAAGACGTGTTCCAGAATGTCTTCCTCGACCATGAAACGACGTCGGCGCTGATTGCCGCCAGCAGCTTCAACTTCGTCAACTTTACCGGATCGGTCGAAGGCGGCCGCTCGATGGAGCGGGCCGCTGCCGGCACCTTTACCGGCCTCGGCCTCGAACTCGGCGGCAAGGACCCGGGTTACGTCATGGAAGACGCCGATCTCGATGCGGCCGTCGACACCCTGATGGACGGCGCGACCTACAATTCCGGCCAGTGCTGCTGCGGCATCGAGCGCATCTATGTGCATGAATCGCTCTATGACGCCTTCGTCGAGAAATCAGTAGCCTGGGTTTCAAACTACAAGCTCGGCAATCCGCTCGATCCCGAGACGTCGCTCGGGCCGATGGCGAACAAGCGTTTCGCCAAGGTGGTGCGCGAGCAGATCGCCGAGGCGGTTTCCAGGGGCGCCAAGGCGCTTGTCGACCCCAAGCTTTTTCCCCAGGACGACGGCGGCGCCTATCTCGCACCGCAGGTCCTCGTCGATGTCGACCATTCCATGGCCTTCATGCGCGAGGAGACCTTCGGCCCGGCGGTCGGCATCATGAAGGTGAAGAGCGACGAGGAAGCGCTCGCTTTGATGAACGACAGCCAGTATGGGCTGACGGCCTCGCTCTGGACCAAAGATGCCGAGCGGGCAGCACGTCTCGGCCGCGAGATCGAAACCGGCACCGTCTTCATGAACCGCGCGGATTATCTTGATCCGGCGCTCTGCTGGACCGGCGTCAAGGAGACCGGCCGCGGCGGCTCGCTGTCGATCATCGGCTTCCAGAATCTGACGCGTCCGAAATCCTTCCACCTGAAGAAAGTCACAGCATGAGCAGCAGCAACATCACCGCAAACTGGAGCTATCCGACATCGGTCAAGCTCGGCCGGGGCCGCATCAAGGAGCTGGCCGACGCCTGCAAGAGCCTCGGCATCAAAAAGCCGCTGCTCGTCACTGACCGCGGCCTGGCCTCGATGGCGATCACCAAAACCGCGCTTGATATCCTCGAAGATGCCGGCCTCGGCCGGGCGATCTTCGCTGACGTCGACCCGAACCCGAACGAGAAGAACCTCGATGCAGGCGTCAAGGCTTTCAAGGATGGCGGCCATGACGGCGTCGTCGCCTTCGGCGGCGGCTCAGGTCTCGATCTCGGCAAGTGCGTTGCGTTCATGGCCGGCCAGACGCGGCCGGTCTGGGATTTCGAGGATATCGGCGACTGGTGGACGCGTGCGAGCCTCGAAGGCATCGCCCCGATCGTCGCGGTGCCGACGACGGCGGGCACCGGTTCGGAGGTCGGGCGCGCCAGCGTCATCACCAATTCCGTCACGCATGTGAAGAAGATCATCTTCCATCCGAAGTTCCTGCCGGGTGTGGTCATTTCCGATCCGGAACTGACCGTCGGCATGCCGAAGATCATTACTGCCGGCACCGGCATGGACGCTTTCGCGCATTGCCTGGAGGCCTATTCCTCGCCTTTCTATCACCCGATGTCTGCCGGAATCGCCCTCGAAGGCATGCGTCTCGTCAAGGAATTCCTGCCGCGCGCCTATCGGGAAGGCACCGACCTCGAAGCCCGCGCCAACATGATGTCGGCCGCCGCCATGGGTGCCGTCGCCTTCCAGAAGGGGCTCGGCGCCATCCATGCGCTGTCGCACCCAATCGGCGCCGTCTACAACACTCATCACGGCATGACCAATGCCGTCGTGATGCCGGCGGTGCTGCGCTTCAACCGCGCCGCGATCGAGGAGAAGATCGGCCGCGCAGCCGCCTATCTCGGCATATCGGGCGGCTTTGACGGCTTCTACGACTATGTGCTGACGCTTCGTTCCGAGCTCGGCGTGCCGGAGACGCTGACGGCGATGGGAATCGCGCCCGACCGCATCGACGAATTGTCGGCCATGGCGATCGAGGATCCGAGCGCCGGCGGCAATCCGGTGGCGATGACGCTCGAAAATACCAAGGCGCTTTTCAAGGATTGCTTCTGACAAGATCGCGGCGGACCTGCAGACCGGCCCGGAAAGCTCTTGCTTTCCGGGCCTTTTCGTCTCGGAAACATCCTGAATTTTAGGGATGTGAAAAATACAGGCTGCAATTTCGCCGCGCGCGTTCGCAATTTGTTAACCATGATTGTAAAGGATGGGTTAACCGCACGATGCTCCGACAGTGCGCAAAAGAGCGATGCCGACTCGCGCCATTTCCTCCGAGGACCGAACATGCCAGTCATTACATTCGCAAATACCAAGGGCGGCGCCGGCAAGACGACCGCTGTTCTGCTGCTCGCGACCGAGCTTGCCCGTCAGGGCTATCGCGTGACCATTCTGGATGCCGATCCGCAGCATTGGATTTCACGCTGGCACGAGATATCGGGGCACGTGCCCAATATTTCGGTGATCGATTTCGTGACGACCGCCTCGCTGCCGCAGCATATCAGCGAGAACAAGCATAATACCGACTATTTCATTGTGGATCTGCCGGGCGCCCGCAATCCGCTGCTTGCCACCGCCGTCGGCCTTTCCGATCACGTGCTGATCCCGATCCAAGGCTGTGCCATGGATGCGCGCGGCGGCGCGCAGGTGCTCGAACTGCTGCAGTATCTGGACGAGAAGGCGGGCATGAAGATCGGTCATTCGGTGGTGCTGACCCGGGTCAACTCGATGGTGACGACGCGG
The DNA here is from genome assembly GCF_014193135.1 of Rhizobium sp. BK049. Lineage (NCBI taxonomy): Bacteria > Pseudomonadati > Pseudomonadota > Alphaproteobacteria > Hyphomicrobiales > Rhizobiaceae > Rhizobium > Rhizobium sp. BK049. The sequence continues at coordinate 147,543 of NZ_JACHYV010000010.1, read as the reverse complement.
GCGCTGCAGCTCGTCAAGTCGCTGCTCAGCGAGCGGCACGTGCCGGTGCTGGACACGGCGATCATCGAACGTTCGGCCTTCCGCGACATCTTCGACTGTGGCGGCACGCTGCAGACCATGGACCCCACGCGCGTCAGCAATCTCGACAAGGCGCGTGAGAACGCCACCTGTTTCGCCGAGGAAATCATGCGCAAGGTGCCTGTTCGGTTGACCGCCTCGGCTCGCATGGCGACAGCGGCCTGAATACCCAAGCATTGAAACAGAAAGGCTGTCGGAGCGATCCGGCGGCCTTATCGTTTGTGACCAGTTTGGCTTTGGCTCAGTCGACGAACTCGACCGTCACACCGGGCTTGACCATTTTCGCAAGCTCGGTTGCATCCCAGTTGGTCAGGCGAATGCAACCGTGGCTCTGGGTGCGCCCGATCTTGGAGGGCTCTGGCGTGCCGTGGATGCCGTAGGTCGGCTTGGAAAGCGCCATCCAGACGGTGCCGACCGGGCCGTTCGGGCCTGGGGGGATGTTGAGGATCTTGTCGTTGGCGCCCTGCTGAAAGTTGATCTTCGGGTTGTAGGTATAACCGGGATCGAACGCGACGCGCTCGACCGTCACCGTGCCGGACGGGGAGGGGGTGTCGGTTGAGCCGATCGATGCGGGGTAGGCGGCGATGAGATTGCCGGCGCCGTCATAGGCGAAAACCTGTTTGCGCCCCTTGTCGGCGATGATGCGGGCGACCTCGCCGGTCTTCATCTCGCCTGGATTGACGACCTTGATCACCGTGCCGGGAACGCTGAAATCGGCGCCGGGGTTCATCTCCTTAAGGAAGGCCTCGTCCATATGGAAACGCTCGGCCAGCATTTCAGTGGTCGAGGTATAGGCGAGCGACGGCAGCAGCGCCTTATGCGAATAATCTTCCGGGATCTCCGCGACGAAGGGGCCGGCGGCATCGGCCGGCGTGATCGTATAGCTGACGACGGGCAGGCCGCCGTTCATGCGCAGCTCTTCCAGAATGGCATCGGTGTCATTGGGATCGAGATTTGACCCCGTCATCTGATTATAGGCATAAATGCCCTTGGTGACGTTCGAACCCATGTGCCCGTCGATGACGCCGGGAGAGATGCCGGCGCGGTCGAGGAAGACCTGCAGCGCGACGATCTCGGACTTCGATTTGTTTTTCAGCGTGATCACGGGCTCGTCGGGTGCTGCCTTCGGCGCATCGGCGGGCGGGATCTGCTGATCGGGATCGATCGAGGCGTAATCGTCGCCCGACTGCGGATTGCCGATGCTGTTATCGTCCGGATAGGGCTCCTCCCCGAGCGGCAGGCGCTCGATCGCTGCTTCGCGCGGAATGCCGCCGGTGACGGCGCCCCGCTCAGAATAACGCGTGTCGCCATAGGGGTTGTCGTCGGCGTAATAAGGGTCGTTGCCGCCTTGGTCGGCATAGACATCGCGTGAGGCGGGCGGCGGCGGGTAATAACCGCGGGCGCGCATTTCGGTGGCGACGACGTTGCCGTAGGCGTCGATCAGCACGCGGTTGCCGCTGCGGTCGCGGGCATAGGCAAAGCCGCGGGGGACATAATCGAGGATTTCGCCGTTTGGCGTGACCAGCACGACGTCGCTCTGGCGGCGGTCACGAAACTGCTGCGCGCCAGCCTGCGGTGCTGCAGCCGCAACGGCTGCCAGCAGGGCCGCAAGCGAAAATGCCGACTTCAAAAAGCGATTCACGTCTCACACCTCGAACAGTGACTGGCCGACACACACCCGCGAATTTTGACGCTAGTGTGGAATTTATGAAAGCGTGCTGAACAAAATATGAAAATCCCTAAGATTTCCTTTTACTCATAAACGTTTGCATCCTTGTGTCCGTTCCGCAAAATCCACGGTTGCGGCAAAAGCGCAAGAGGAGAACGGCGCCGATTGACGAAGGCCAGTGCGAAACCTAACGCTACGGCGGCCGATAAATCCTTGAGGAGACCCGAGATGATCGAATTTGCCGCTGCAAACGGGCCGCGCCTGATGCTCGATGAAACATCGGTGCTGGATATCGGCGGATGCATCGTCGACGGCGTCGATATCGCGCCAAAGCGCGCCATTCCCGACGATGGGGATCCGCGAATCGACCACTCGCTCGAAGGTTTTCTCTTCACCTGCGGGCCGGATCATATCCGCCATCGCCAGCCGATCGCCGGCCGTGCCGACGGCAAGGTCTATCCGCTGCACGGATCGGCCTCCGGCCACGCCGCCAAGATCCTGTGGACGAAATACGAGAATGGCAATGCCGAATGCCGCGCCGATATCGACATCATCACCGTCGAGGGATTGCCGCAGCGCATCGAGCGGCTGTGGCGGATCGACGGCGTGAACGGCGAGGTGCGGCTCGAAGACCGGGTTATCAATACCAGCGATCAGGTGGTGCCGACCTTCCTGATGTACCATATGAATGTCGGCGGCAAATGGCTGGACGACGGCACGCGGCTCGAAGGCCGGATGCTGGAGAATGGCGGCTTCCCCTGGACATTCGGCGAGGAGCCGGGCGGCATCTTCTGTGTGCCGGCGACGGTGGAGGGCTTGGCGGAAGTCCGGCTCGGGCCGATCGCCGCAATCGGCGGCAGGACGCTCAGCGTGCGCTTCCGCGCCGATACGCTGCCTTATCTGCAGGTCTGGCGAAACCAGAAGGCGCCCGCTCATATTATCGGCATCGAGCCGGTGTCGCATCGCTGGGTATCGCGCGACGAGCTTCAGGCGGCCGGTGAATTCAACATGCTCGCCCCAGGCGAAAGCCGCAGCTATGCGCTGACCTTTGCGTTCCTGTGAGTGAAGTGTTGTTGACGCTTGCGGGCCTCCCGTCGTAGACCATCAGCCCACGATCTTTGAGGAGACAAGACGATGGATATTCGCCAGATCGACGATGAATATTCGGTTTCGGGGCAGATCACGCTTGAGGACCTCGACGAGATCAAGGCGCTCGGCTTCAAATCGATCGTCTGCCATCGCCCCGACCATGAAAGCCCCGACCAGACATCATTCTCCGTCATCGAGGCGCGTGCCAAAGAGCTCGGACTCGATATCGCCCACGTCCCGGTTGGACCGATGGGCGTGACCGAAGAGGCGGTGCAGGGAATGGTTGACGCGCTCGATGAATTCCCGCGGCCAATGCTCGGCTACTGCCGCTCGGGGGCGCGCTCGACGGCGATCTACCAGAAAACCCACCATATCCGCAGTTGAGCGTTGTGTGGGACGCTGATTTTCAGGCGCTGCTCCGCAGCGCCGCCACTTCCAATCACCCAGGAGACGATAATGAGCATTAAGCGTATCGACGTCGGCGCACGTATGAGCGGCGCCGTCATTCACGGCAACACGGTCTACCTCGCAGGCCAGGTGGGCGAGGGCGAAAGCGTCACCGATCAATGCAAGTCGGCGCTCGCCGAAGTCGACCGTCTGCTGGCGGCCGCCGGCAGCAGCAAGTCGAAGATCCTGCAGACCCTCGTCTATCTTTCCGACATTGCTTATTTCGGCGAGATGAACGCAGCCTGGGAAGCCTGGATCGATCCGGCCAATCCGCCGGCACGCGCCACCAGCGAAGCCAAGCTCGCCGCGCCGAAATACAAGGTCGAGTTCATCGTCACGGCTGCGCTCGGCTAAGGTCGCCGCAGTTCCGTCTCTGTAAAGCCGGTGGGGCAACCTTACCGGCTTTTTGTTTGCGCGATTTCCGAAAGCGTTCTGGTCGGTGTGATCGCTTCCGGATCGAGCTTCACTTCGATGATCGCCGGTTTGCCGCTTGCGCGTGCGCGCTCGAAGGCGGGAGCGAATTCCTCTGTGCTTTCCACCGTCTCGCCGTGGCCGCCATAGGCGCGGGCAAGGGCTGCGAAGTCGGGGTTGGTCAGATCGGTGCTGCTGACGCGACCGGGATATTCACGCTCCTGGTGCATGCGGATCGTGCCGTACATGCCGTTGTTGATAACGATTGCGATGATCGGCAGATCGTAGCGGATGGCGGTTGCGAATTCCTGACCGTGCATCAGGAAGCAGCCGTCGCCGGCAAAACAGATGACCTCGCGCTCGGGAAAGAGCCGCTTGGCAGCCACTGCCGCCGGCAGGCCGTAACCCATCGAGCCGGAGGTGGGAGCGGCCTGGGTGTTGAAGCGGCGGAACCGGTGGAACCGGTGCAGCCAGGTGGCGTAGTTGCCTGCGCCATTGGTGAAGATCGTTTCCGGCCCGATATTGTCTTCCAGCCACTCCATGATCGGTCCCATATGGACGGCGCCAGGACCCGTGGCCGGCGGCTTCGACCAGGCGAGATAGGCCTGATGCATATGCGCGGTCCGCTCCGCCCAGCGCGGCTCGGCCGGGGCTTCGAGATCGGCGAGTGCTTCGACAAAATCGGCGGGGCTGGCGCAGATGGCAAGATCGGGACGATAGACGCGGCCGAGCTCCGACGGGTCCGGATAAATATGAACGAGCGACTGGGCCGGGTAGGGGATGTCGAGCAGCGTATAGCCGGAGGACGGCATTTCCGACATGCGGCCGCCGAGCAGGATCAAGAGGTCGCTCTCCTTGATCTCCTTGGCGAGCCCTGGATTGATGCCGATGCCGACATCGCCGGCATAACAGGGGTGAAGATGATCGAACAGCATCTGTCGGCGGAATGAACAGCCTACCGGCAGCTGAAAACGTTCGGCGAAGGTTGTGAAATCGGCGACGGCATCGGCATCCCATCGCGTGCCGCCGAGGATTACCATCGGCCGTTCGGCCTTCAAGAGTCTTACATAAAGGTCGTCGATCTGGCTGCGGCCGGGATGGGCCTCGACGCTGGCATAACGCCTGGCGCGGGGTGCTTCGACCTCGTCGCGCAGCATGTCTTCCGGCAGGGTGAGCACCACGGGGCCGGGACGGCCGGAGGTTGCGACCGCAAAGGCGCGGGTGACGAATTCGGGAATGCGGGCGGCGTCGTCGATCTCACCAACCCATTTGGCGAATTCGGTGAAGGCGCGGCGGAATTCGACTTCTTGAAAAGCCTCCCGTTCGCGCGCCTCTCGCTGCACCTGGCCGATCAGGAGGATCATCGGGATCGAATCCTGCTTGGCTATATGCAGGCCGGCGGAGGCGTTGGTGGCGCCGGGGCCGCGGGTCACCATGCAGATGCCCGGCTCGCCGGTGAGCCGGCCCCAGCAATCGGCCATCATCGCCGCCCCGCCTTCCTGCCGGCAGACGAGGACGTCGATATCGCTGTCGCGCAATGCGTCGAGAACGGCGAGGAAACTCTCGCCAGGCACGCAGGAGAGACGTTTGACGCCATTTGCCTTCAGCGCCTCGACAATCAACTCCCCGCCCGTCTTTTTCATAATGATACCTTCATCATGACGATGCCTTCCTCTCAAGCTCGGCCAGTTCCGCCAGAATTTCCTCTCTATGCTCGCCGAGACGCGGGCTGGGCCTGGCGTAGCGCAAAGGTGTTTCCGACAGCACGACTGGCGTCCTGACCCCGGGGATGACGGTGCCAGCGGAATCGGCAAGGTCGATGCGCAGACCGCGAGCTTTCACCTGCGGGTCGGCGAACATTTCCTCGATCGTGTTGATCGCGCCTGATGGAACCGCGTTCTGCTCGCAGGCCTTCAGGAGATCCGCTTTCTGCCATTTCAGCGTCTCGGTGGAGATCAGGCGGCGCACCTCGCCGCGGTTGGCGACGCGGGCTTTGTTGGTGGCGAAACGCTCGTCATCCGCGATCGTCTCCAGGCCGAGGATGGTAGAGAGGCGGCGGAACTGGCCGTCGTTGCCGACGGCCAGGATGAGATAACCGTCGGCCGTCGGTACGACTTCATAGGGCGAGATGTTCGGATGGGCGTTGCCGAGGCGGGTCGGTGCGGCGCCGGAGACGAGGTAATTCATGTTCTGATTGGCGAGCACGGCCGATTGCACGTCAAGCAGGGCCATGTCTATCAACTGGCCTTCGCCGGTTTTCAAGGCATGGATCAGGGCGGCCTCGATCGCCGAGACGGCATAGATGCCGGTAAAGATGTCGGCGATCGCCACGCCCGCCTTCATCGGCTGGCCGTCCGGCTCGCCGGTGATCGACATGAAGCCGGACATGCCCTGAACGATGTAATCGTAGCCGGCGAATCCGGCATAGGGGCCGGTCTGGCCGAAGCCTGTGATCGAGCAATAAACGAGCCTCGGGTTCACCTCGCGAACGCTGTCGTAATCGAGCCCGTATTTGACGAGGCCGTCGACCTTGAAATTCTCGATTACCACGTCGGCAGTGGCTATGAGACGACGGACGAGCTGCTGGCCCTCAGGGCTCTTGAGGTCGGCGGTGATGGAGCGTTTGCCGCGATTGGTGGCGTGGTAATAGGCGGCCGAGAGATTTTCGCCGTCCGCACCTTCGACGAAGGGCGGTCCCCATTGGCGGGTGTCGTCGCCACCGTCGGGATTTTCGACCTTGATGACGTCGGCGCCGAGATCGGCAAGCATCTGACCCGCCCAGGGGCCGGCGAGCACGCGGGCAAGCTCGATTACCCGGATGCCGGCAAGCGGCGGTTTGTTCGTCGCGGTCTCGGTCATGTTCCTCCCGTCGGTGTCTACGGCGCCAGCGTCACCTCAGATGTATCGGATACGGGCTTTGAAGCAAAGCGGCGCTCGCGCCATAGGATGTAGAAGCCCGAGGCCATGATGATCGTGATGCCGAGCCATTTGATCGCATCCGGAAAGTCACCGAAAACAAGCCAGGCGAAGATCGTAGCTGAGACGATCTCGAAATATTGCAAAGGTGCCAGCGTCGACGCCGGTGCTGCCCGATAGGCGTAGACGCCGAGGATTCCGGCTGTGGCGGCCATGGCCCCGACGCCGGCGACATAGAACCAGGCGCTGCCTGCGGGCATGACGGGATCGAAGAGATCGGAGCCGCTTCCTTCACCGATAAAAAGCAGGAGGGTGCAGAAGAGCAAGCCCCAGATGCCCATCTGAAACTGCATCGACCAAGGGTCCTCGCTGTGTGAGAGGACGCGGGTCATCAACACGAAGGTCGCGACGCAGAGCGCCGTCAGGATGGGCAGGAGCGCGATGTAGCCGACCTCTTCGAAACTCGGCTGAATGATCAGCATCGCCCCGAAGAAGCCGACGCCGCAGGCGGTGTAACGCCGCCAGCCGATCGTCTCCTTGAGGAAAATGCCGCCGAAGATGGTCACGATGATCGGCTCGATGAAGAAGATCGCGATCGCGTCGGCGACCGCCATGTATTTCAACGTGGTGACGAAAGAGATCATCGAGACGGTGATGATGAAGCCGCGGATGGCGTGGAACAGGCTCTGACGCCAAGAGAAATCGGCAAAGCTGCGCCTCCATAGCACGATCGGCAGCATGCAGAGCGCCTGCACGACGAAGCGGCCGGCGGTGATCTCGGCTGACGGGACGGTTACGACGGCAAGCTTGGCGAAGATATCGATGAGCGGCGAGACCATCACCGACAGAAACATCAGCGCCAGCCCTATCGTCACTTCGGAGGCGGACGAAGCGGCGCGGGCGGAGGGGCTACTCATGACGGATTCTTTCTGGCTTTGGATGTCGCGAGTGCCTCTTCGCACCAGTCCGCGAAGGCTGCGATCGCCGCGTCGGCGCCAATTTCGTTCAGCGTCTCATGCCGCATACCCTGATATATCACTGTACTGATACGAGAGAAGCCTCTGGCTTTCAAATTGTTTGACAGCCAGCGCACGGCTTTTCCACTCTCCGTCGCGGGATCATTGGCGCCGCCGACGAGATGGATTGGCATATCACGCGGCAGCCGATCCAGATGGAGTTTCTGCGGCGCGCGAAAAGTCAGCTCGAAGAGATCGAGCCAGAGCGAGACTGATGCGTCAAAGCCGCAGAGCGGATCGGCGATATATTTGTCGACTTCATCGGCGTGGCGCGACAGCCAGTCGAACTCGGTGCGGCGGTCCGGGATCGATTTTCCCCAAGCTCCGAAGGTGAGCTTCGGCAAGAGGCCGCTCGGGACGTCGGAGCCCTTCAGCATACGTTCCGCAAGGAGGATCGCCTGGGCGGCTCGGCCGGCAAGGCCGACTGCGAAATTCGAATTCCAGACGGCGACAGCATCGAAGTCGGAGGGAGCGGTGACAGCGGCATTGAGCGCGATGAGGCCGCCCATCGAATGGCCAAATAGGATCACCTTCAGGCCGGGATTGCGCGAGGCCGCATGGGCGCGCATGGCAATGACGTCGCCGATCACCCGATCGACGCCATTCCAGCGGGCGAAGCGGCCAATCGGCGCGTCGGGCGCGGTCGTCTCGCCGTGGCCACGGTGATCATGGGCATAGACGTGATAGCCGCGCCCCGCCATCGCCTCGGCAAAGCGGCCATAGCGCTTCGAGTGCTCCGCCAGGCCGTGCGATATCAACAGGATGCCGCGTGCCGGAGCGGCGGCTTCGGCATGGTGATAGGCCAGAGACGCTTCCCCTATGGCGAGCCTTTGCGTATCAGAAAACATCCGGATCCTCCCTGCCGCAGCAGAGCAGATCGCTACTGCATAATTCCTTAAAGCGGAATCGATTTGGGCAGAATATTCTGCAACTATAAGTGCGACAGCGTCCGTGCGTAACTCAAGAACAGGGAGCTTCCCGGAACAGCCGACTGTTTCCGACGACGCAGTCGAGAACAAATTCCAGGATAGTTGCGATTCAGGGTTGCTGCCGTTTATGCTTTGTGCTTATCTGTTCCTGCATTGTTCTTCTTTTGGGGGTTGAAATGAGCAGCATGCAGTTGCGTACCTTTACATTCGTCGCGTCGATGATCCTTGCCGGCGCTGCCGTGGCGCAGGAGGCCGAGGGCCGTACCCGTTTCATTCTTGCTGCGAGCTGGCAGCCCGCCTTCTGCCAGACGAACCAGAAGAAGCCCGAATGCGCCAGCCAGACCGGCGAGCGCCATGACGCGACGAATTTCTCCCTGCATGGCCTGTGGCCGATGCGGCAGGATTATTGCGGCGTCAGCGACGATCAGAAGGCTGCCGACAAGGACGGCAAATGGGATACTTTGCCTGATGTCGCGCTTTCGGCCGAGACGAAGGCGTCGCTTGCAAAGGCGATGCCCGGCACGCAGTCCGGCCTCGAACGGCACGAATGGATAAAGCATGGCACCTGCACGAAAATGAGCGTGGAAGATTATTTCGGCGTCGGCGTCCATCTGGTGGATGCGCTCAATACATCGGCCGTGCGCGATCTCTTCGCCGCCAATATCGGCAAGACGGTCAGGGCCGAGGCGATCAAGGCTGCTTTCGACAAGAGCTTCGGACCGGGTGCGGGCGAGCGCGTCAAGATGAGCTGCCGGCGAGCCGGCAATGTCAGGGTGATCAGCGAGTTGACGATCGGCCTGTCTGCTGATGCGGGAACGGCATCGGCAAAAAGCGCGGGCCTTGCCGATCTGATCCAGGGAGCGGGAAAAACCTCGTTCGGCTGTGACGAGGGCGTTGTCGATGCGGCGGGCTTCTGACCGGAATCCGGCGTAAACGGGTTTCGGCGTTGCTCATAGGCGCTGTTTCGCCTACATAGCGGCACGAAACGAAGTTTCCCGCCCGGAGCAGCGCAGCATGGCACGTCAATTCATCTATCATATGTCCGGCCTCAACAAGGCCTATGGCAACAAGAAGATCCTGGAGAACATCCACCTTTCGTTCTACCCGGATGCCAAGATCGGCATCCTCGGACCGAACGGCGCCGGTAAATCCACTGTGCTGCGCATCATCGCCGGCCAGGACAAGGAGTATACCGGCGAAGCCTGGCTCGCCGAGGGTGCCACAGTCGGCTATCTCGAGCAGGAGCCGAAACTCGACCCTACCAAGACTGTTTTCGAGAACGTCATGGAAGGTGTTGCCGCGAAGACGGCGATCGTCGATCGTTACAACGAATTGATGATGAATTACTCGGACGAGACAGCGGAAGAGGGTGCGAAGCTCCAGGACATCATCGACAGCCAGAACCTCTGGGATCTGGAAAGCCAAGTCGAGATGGCGATGGAAGCCCTGCGCTGCCCGCCGCGCGATGCCGAGGTCACCAGCCTGTCCGGTGGTGAGCGCCGCCGCATCGCACTCTGCCGCCTGCTGCTCTCGCAGCCGGATCTGTTGCTGCTCGACGAGCCGACTAACCATCTGGACGCCGAAACCATCGCCTGGCTCGAAAAGCATCTGCGCGACTATCCCGGCGCCGTGATGATGATCACCCACGACCGCTACTTCCTGGATAACGTCACCGGCTGGATCCTCGAACTCGATCGCGGCCGCGGCATCCCTTACGAAGGCAACTACTCCGCCTATTTGCAGGCCAAGGCCAAGCGCATGCTGCAGGAAAACCGCGAAGAGGCATCGCGCCAGAAGGCGATCAGCCGCGAGCAGGAATGGATTGCCTCCAGCCCGAAGGCTCGCCAGGCCAAGTCGAAGGCGCGTATCAAATCCTACGAGCAGTTGGTGGAGGCGGCCGAGAAGCAGCGTCCCGGCGACGCGCAGATCATCATCCCGGTCAGCGAACGGCTCGGCCAGGTGGTCATCGAGTTGGAAGGCATCACCAAGGGCTTCGAGGGTCGCACGCTGATCAACGACCTGTCGATCAAGCTGCCGCCGGGCGGCATTGTCGGCATCATCGGCCCGAACGGCGCCGGCAAGACGACCCTGTTCAAGATGATCACCGGCCAGGAAAAGCCGGATAGCGGCTCGATCCGCATCGGCGAGACCGTGCATCTCGGTTATGTCGACCAGAGCCGCGACGCGCTGGCCGCCGACAAGACGGTCTGGGAGGAAATCTCCGGTGGCGCCGAAATCATCAAGCTCGGCAAGTTCGACATGAACTCGCGTGCCTACTGCGGCGCCTTCAACTTCAAGGGTGGTGATCAGCAGCAGAAGGTCGGCAATCTCTCGGGCGGTCAGCGCAACCGCGTGCACCTCGCCAAGATGCTGAAGGCCGGGGGCAATGTTCTGCTGCTCGACGAACCCACCAACGACCTCGATACGGAAACGCTCGGCGCTCTCGAAAACGCGCTCGAGAATTTCGCCGGCTGCGCCATCATCATCAGCCACGACCGCATGTTCCTCGACCGTCTGGCGACGCACATCCTGGCTTTCGAAGGCGAGGGCCATGTCGAATGGTTCGAAGGCAATTTCGAGGATTACGAGCAGGACAAGATCCGCCGCCTCGGCCCCGACGCCCTCAATCCTGGCAGTCAGGCTCACAAGCGCCTGACGCGCTGATCCTGCATTATTTCTGCTTGCAAAGGCCCCGGTTCGACCGGGGCTTTTTCATCTCAGGCCCTGTCGCAATTTGCGCAGGCAGTTTCGCGAACAGTGTGAATTGCCGCTTGCCACCGCTTTTCAAATCACATAAAGATATCTTTATATCTTGATTGGGCTGATGATGAGCGAACCTTTGAAGCTGGGACTGGATGGGCTGGTGGACGTCTTGAAGGCGGCCGGCGAACCCACGCGTCTGCGTCTTCTGGCGCTTCTCGACGGCGGCGACCTGACGGTGACCGATCTTACCGAAATCCTCGGCCAATCGCAGCCGCGAATCTCCCGCCACCTGAAGCTGCTCGGCGAGGCTGAACTGATCGAACGTTATCAGGAAGGGGCCTGGGCCTATTTCCGCCTCAAACAGGACGGCAAGGCGGCCATGCTGGTGCGGGCATTGCTGAGACACGTCTCCGAGAATGATCCGACCATCCTTCGCGACGGCGAGCGGCTTTCGCAAGTCAAGCGCCAGCGGGCCGAGCGGGCGCAGGCCTATTTCAGCCGCAATGCCGCCGAATGGGACGAGCTTCGTCGCCTGCACGCGGCCGATGAGGAGGTCGACGCCGCCGTCATTCGGCTGCTCGGCAACCAGCCGATCGATTCGCTGCTGGATCTCGGCACCGGCACCGGCCGCATCCTCGAACTCCTGTCCGGGCTCTATCGCCGCGCTGTCGGTGTCGACGCCAGCCGCGACATGCTGAGCGTGGCGCGCGCCAATCTCGACAAATCGCGTATCACCAAGGCGACGGTGCGCCACGCCGATATCCTCAACCTTCCGTTCGAGGGGCAGGATTTCGACCTGGTGACGATCCATCAGGTGCTGCATTTCTTCGACCAGCCGGAGATTGCGATCGCGGAAGCGGCGCGCATGCTGCGGCCGGGCGGGCGGCTCGTGGTCATCGATCTCGCACCGCACACGCTCGAATATCTCCGCGACGAACATGCCCATGTCCGTCTCGGCTTTTCGCACCAGGCGATGTCCGACTGGCTGCGCAAAGCCGGGCTCGACGTCGAGCAGGTCGTCGATCTTCATCCGGGTCAGCAGGGCGGGCAGGGGTTGACGGTCACCGTCTGGCTCGCGCGCGATCCGAGGCGCCTCATGGCTTCGCAGACCAGCGAAGGCGCCGAAGCTACATTTGCCGGGAGAGTATGAACATGGCTTTGAAAAGCGAAGGACGCGGGCGCAACTTCGGGATCTCCTTCGAGTTCTTTCCACCGAAATCGGAAGAAATGGAGGCGCAGCTCTGGGATGCCGTCGCTAAGCTGCAGGACTGGGATCCGGATTTCGTGTCGGTGACCTATGGCGCCGGCGGCACCACCAAGGCGCCGACGCTGTCGGCGGTCACGCGCTTCCTGTCGCAGACGCCGCTTGCCACCGCTTCGCACCTGACCTGCGTCGGTGCGACGAAGGAGGAAACGCATCAGATGATCGATACGTTTCGCAAGGTCGGCGTAAAGCATTTCGTGGCGTTGCGCGGCGATGCGCCTGGCGGCGTCGGTGCGCCCTATCAGCCGCATCCCGGCGGTTACGCCAATGCCGCGGAACTGGTGGCCGGTCTCAAGTCGGTCGGTGATTTCGAGATTTCGGTCTCCGCCTATCCTGAAAAACACCCGGAAAGCCGTGATACGGCCGCCGATATCGAGATGCTGAAGCGCAAGGCCGATAACGGCGCTGACCGGGCGTTGACGCAGTTCTTCTTCGACAACGACAATTTCGAGCGCTACCTGGAGCGGGTGCGCGCCGCCGGCATTTCGATCCCGATCGTGCCCGGCATCATGCCGATCCAGAACCTGACGCAACTGAAGCGTTTCGCCGGCGCCTGTGGCGCGGTCATCCCGGCCTTCCTCGATGAGCGTTTCGCGGGCTTCGACGACAAGCCTGAGGATCGGGCAAAGGTGGCGGCCGAAGTTGCTGCCGAGCAGATCGAGGATCTCGTCCGGCGCGGCATCGGTGATTTCCATCTCTATACGATGAACCGCGCGCCGCTGGTTTCCGCGGTGCTCGACAACCTCGGCTACTCCCGTCGGGCGGCAAAGAGCGCGGGCGCCGCCGCCTGATCCTTTCAGACGTTCAAAAGTGAAAAAGCGCATGTCGGGCGGGACATGCGCTTTTTCGTTGGCGGATTGATCAGGGGAGTTTAGGCACTATCAGCGCTACCAGCCCGCCAGCTCAAATAAAGAGCATGGACAGGACGAAAGCAAACGCTGCACTGACCAACAGAACATTCAAGGATTGCGTGAGTCCCATGTCTGTCTCCTCGCGTTAACCGACCGATATTATGTCTGAAATATGTCGGTTGAAAAGCGGATTTTATGCTGCGCTGCCGAAGCGGTCGGCGGATAAGGCGAATAGCGTTTTCACAAATTATTGATATCACAGGATAATTTCGTGCTTATTTTTGTTCACAGATTTTAACGCCGCGTTAAATCGGGCGATTGAGGATTTACCTATGCGCCCGAAACATGGCGGCTCGGCAATCAGTTGAAAACATAGGGAATATGCAACCATCCTTCAGGCAGCTTTCACCACCAGGCGGTAGGCGCGGCCATCGAGGATGACAAGGCCGAAACCGATCAGCGCCATGCCCGCGAATTCGCCAACCGCCAGCCGTTCTCCGAGGAAAAGCACGCCGAGCAGGATGGCGCTTGGCGGCACCAGCAGGGTGACAAGCGAGGCGTTGGTGGCGCCCGCCGCCGCCATGATCCGGAAATAGAGAATGTAGGCGAAAGCGGTCGACACCAGCGCCAGTGCCAGGACGGCGAGCAGGATATCGAGCGGCGGCAAGGAGAGCGTCCAGGGGCGATCGGCCAGCAGCGACAGCGGCAAAGTGATCAGCGAGGACGCGGTCAACTGGCCGGCTGCGGTGACCGGTGCCGGAACGTCCTTGAATCGCTTGCCGTAGGTGGCTGCGAACCCGTAGGAGATGGCGGCAAGCACAGGGAGCAGCAGCGCCCAGAGGGGGGCTTGGCCGCTGGCCGACAGGCCAGGGCTGACCAGCACAATCGTTCCGGCGAGGCCGACGAGGCAGCCGGCGATCTTGGCCGAGGACAGCTTTTCGTCGGAGGTGAGATAATTGGCGATCAGCACGGTCCAGATCGGCGTCGTTGCGTTCAAGATCGCCGCAAGGCCGGCGCCGATGCGGGTTTGACCGAAGAAGATCAGCGCATGCGGCAGGGCATTGTTGATCAGCCCTAGGATCAGGAATTCGCGCCAGCGGGCTTTCAGGGTCGAATAGATATCGAAACGGCCGGCGATATAGACGTGCAGCGCCAGCCCGGCCAGCAGCAGACGGAGGAAGACGAGCGTCAGCGGCGGGATATGCTGGACGGCGATGCGCGCGAAGAAAAAGGAGCCGCCCCAGATAAGACCAAGCAGGAGCAGCAGGCTCCAGATCCAGGCACTCATTCTGCTGTCCATGCCCTCGTCCTCCAAAAAGCCGCATCTCTAGACCCGGCGTCGCTCCTCAGCATTATGCTTTAACGCGGACGGTGAGCGGCGCCACCCGTTTCTTGCGAAACGAGCGGCGGGGAGTGCCAGAGGCGATCAGAGAGCGTTGAGAAGGGCAGGCGTCGCCCAGCCGTCGGCCGGTATGCCCAAGCGCTGCTGTTCCTTCTGGATTGCGATACGCGTGCCGGAACCGAGAATACCGTCGATCTCGCCGACATCGTGGCCGAGTGACTGCAGCTTGGTCTGCAGCGTCTTCATCTGGTCGTTGGCAAGACCCTGTTCCGGTGTGCCCTTGAGATAGGTCGGGGCGCCGGAAAGGCGGGTGGCGAAATAGGCGGCCGACGTCGTGTAGATGAACGATTTGTTCCATTCGAGATAGATCTTGAAATTGGGATAGGCGATGAAGGCCGGTCCCATGCGGCCCTGCGGCAGGACCAGATCACCCTCCAACTCACCGAAGGCCGTGTTTCCGTCGCGCGGCTTGACGCCGAGCGCGAACCACTCGCTCGCCTTCATTGCGCCGCCAAGGCCGGATTTCTCCCAAGGCAGGTTGTCGGGGAGGGTGACTTCCTGCAGCCAGGGCTGACCGCGCTCGAAGCCGAGATGCTGGATGAATTTCGCTGCCGTCAGGATGGCGTCCGGGCCGCTCTGCTTCAGGCGGACATGGCCGTCGCCGTCGCCATCCATGCCATAGGCGATGATGTCGCGCGGCAGCATCTGAACCTGGCCTATCTCGCCGGCCCAGGCGCCGGTGTTGGTGGCGGGGTCGAGGTCGCCGTGCTCGACCATCTCGATCAAGGCGATCAGCTGCGGGCGGAAGAGCTCCGGGCGGCGGCAGTCGTGCGACAGCGTCACCAGGGCATTGCGGGTGTTGAAATCGCCCTGGACGGCACCGAAATCGGTTTCCATCGCCCAGAATGCAGTGATCACGCCTGGGGGAACGCCGAATTCCTGCTCGGCCCGGGCAAAGACGTCGGCATATTGCTTCATCTTCTGGCGGCCGATGTCGAGGCGGGCCTGGCTAACAGTGCGCTGCGAGAATTCGAGGAAGGTCTGCTTGAAGACGCCTTGGGCGCGGTCCCGGCTCAGGACCTTGGGATCGATTTCGGCGCCGGCCAGCGCCTCGTCGGCGGCCGCGGCGCTGGCGCCTGCGGCGACCGCATCAGCCTTGACGCCCTGGAGGAAGGCCGACAGATCGCCGCCGCAGGGAGCTGCCGGAGCCGAGGCCGTGGGCGCCTGCTGGGCGGCCGCGCCGCCTGCAAAAGCAAGGCCAAACAGGAGGGCGAGTGCAGAGCGGCTTGCGAGCGAGCGGTGCATGAAGGTGGTCCTTATAGCAAATGGATATCCGTCGCTTTCACAGAGGAATGTGACGGAAGCAAGAAAGATTGAAAGACGTTACTAAGAATTTCTATCCTTGGAAACGGCCGCGACCCAATTGTTCCAGTTCTTTGCGCTGCCGGCAAAGACGTTGATGTCGGTCGGCCCCTTGATGCCGGGAATAACGCCGGTCGAGGTATATTGCCAGAAGGCCCAGCGGCGGTCGGAATAGGTCACTTCGGGATGTTTCGCCACCGAGCGGACCCAGAAATGATAATCCTGGAAATAGCCGGCGAGATTGTCGCGGTGGAAATCCACCGAAGTATAGATGATCGGGCGCTTGCCGTAATAGGCCTCCAGCCGGTCCATGAAGCGCTGCATTTCGGAGCGCACCGTTACCGGGTCGGGACGATAGCGGCAGGTCTTCGATTCGGCGTTCCACTCGACGTCGAGCACCGGCGGCAGGCGCATGGCCTCCTTGGGCACGTTGCGGATGAACCAGTCGGCCTGCTCATCGGCCGAGGAGCAGAAATAATAGAAATGGTAGGGGGCGTGCGGGATGCCGGCGGCGCGCGCCTCGCGCCAATATTCGTCGAAGCGCGGATCGACCCTGTCCTTGCCTTCCGTCGCCTTGATGAAGGCGAAGCCGACGCCGGAATTCCTCACCGTCGCCCAGTCGATGTCACCCTGCCATTTGGAAATGTCGATGCCGTGGATCGCGTTCTGTTGCGGATGCTTCGAGCCGAAATCCTGAGGATCGGTGTCCTGGAAGCGCGTCTTTGGCTTTATCGATGCGGTTTCGAGATAGTCATGACCGGAGGAGGAGCAGCCCGCCAGCAGGATGGCCAGGGGCAGAACGCAAAACAAAAGCCGGCGCATGGGTATCCCGTCGTGAACCGAATGATCTCTTTGCCCCACAGCCTGACCTTCGAAAATGACGAGCCCAGCAGAGGAATAACCCTCTTTTCATCATATCAACGTAAAAAATCGGTTAGTTTCAAGCGAATTATGAGCGCCTGCTGATAATGGCCGCCCGCCAGGCGTAACCGCCGCCGACTGTTTCAAAGGAAAATCGCGCATTGTGTTCCTCGGCTTGCGCTTCCAGGACCTCCTGCAAATCGGCGCGCGGAGTGACATGGAATTTAGCAAGCCAGGCCTGCAGCATGCGGCGGAACCAAGGCGGCAGGCCTTCCTGCTGGCCGAAATCGACGATATGCAGCTGGCCGCCGGGATTGAGTGCGGCGATCGACGCATCGACGGCGCGTTCCCAGTCAGGGATCATCGACAGGGCATAGGAGATCAGGATACGGTCGAAGCCGCTGACGCCGAATTCGCGCGGGGTAAACGCCGTGGCATCGGCGACGCGGAATTCTGGAAGCGTCGCCTTGGTGGCGAAGGTCTTGCGAGCCGAGATCAGCATTTCTTGGGAAATGTCGAGGCCGAACAGCTTGGCGCTCGGGAAATGCCTGTGAGCCAAAGCCATGTTGCGGCCGGTACCGCAGCCGACTTCGAGCAGGGTGCCGCTGTCTGGCACGTCGAGATTGCGAATCGTGCTGTCGCGGCCGAGGAGGTAATATTTGCGGGTCAGGTCGTAGATATGGCGCTGGTAGCGGTACATGCCATCCATCAGGCTGGCATGTTGAGCGCTCTTTCCTGCCGTCTCGGCTCCGATCTTTCTCACGCCTTCTTCCCGTAAATGTGGAAGCCGCCGTAGATCGCCGAGCGATCGAGCGCGGTCAGCTCTCGCGACTTCTCTTCGAAATAATCCCATTGGTCGCGGATCGAAGGTGACAGACGGCCTTCGATGATGCTTCTTTCGGCGGCGGTACGGAAGATTACGCGAGCGCCTTCGCGCGCCGTGCGGGTGATCTCCCGCCAGACGTCGTTCAGCTGTCCGTCGGTCATCCAATCCTGCGCGTCGAGCAGGATATAACGGTCGCGGGAAGCCGCCGGCTCGCGGGCCAGAAGTTCGGTGAAGCTTGCGTGGTGGACGTTGACGCGGTCGATATTGGCGCGGATCACCTCGTAGTGCTCCGGCTTCAGATAGGTTGGCAACGGGCCTTCTTCTTCGGTGCCGTAGCGGCGACCGAAGGCCTGCCAGGCGAAATAGTTGTCGCGCATCGGGAAATGACAGGCGAGCTTTTCCAGGCGATGCTTCAGCACCGGCGCGATCGAATGATCGTCAGCAAGACTTGCGAGCTCATCATATTGCTGCGGCGGAATGCCGAGGCCGAAGAGCGAACTTTTGCGGCCGGTGATCCAGCGTACGACCGGCTTTTCGAACAGGGGTGCGATCTGCTCGTCGAAGAACTGGCGCTGCTCGCGGATCGAACGGGTTTTGGTCATTTCGCGTAGCTTGACGCCGTGCAGACGGGCAAGGAGGTGGGCAGCACCGATGAAGCGGCCGAGTAGGCCGGTTTCATAGATGTTGCGGTCGAAGACGGTGACGCGGCGGCGGCCGAACTTGCGGCCGTTCCAGTAACTGCGCGTCGCCTCGTCGAGTTTGGCAGCGAGATGCTGATCATAAGCGCGGCTGTTCGATTTCTCGTTCGGCATCGCCAGGAAGCGGATGAGATCGGCGTGACAGGGAAGGTGCTTGAAGGCGGCAAGCTTCAGGCGGTTCAGCGCGATATGGTGCGGGTTGAGGTCGACGACGTCGATCGAAGCCGGCGCCTTGGAGAGATAGGCGAGCATGTTGCAGCCGCCCGAACCGATGGTGACGATACGGTGATTGGGCTTCAACTCCATCGCCTGCATGTCGAGATCCGGATCCTCCCAGATCTGCGGATAGACGAGGCCGGAGAAGAGAAGACCGAAGAGCCGCTCGGAGAAGCCCTCCTTCGAAAAAGGCTTGTGGCGGAGAAGGGCGTCCTTGAGTTTCCGGTTCTTGCGGAAGCCGGCATCCGGTGCAAATTCTGACATGAGTCTGTCACCTTTTTAGCGTTCAGGGCGTGTAGCGCGCCACTGCTACAGTTTGATGACGTGGGCTGTGGGCCTGCGCCGTTCGAGAACATCGCCCTCCTCGGAAAGTGATTGGGTGACGGAATATTCTTCGCGCCGCGCCCTTTCCGGCAGGCGGAATTCCTGCTTCTCTCCAAGCATTCGGAGGAATGCCATGCGATTTGTCCTGCGTGTCCTGAAGGCGCTTGCTCTCCTTGTCGTTCTCATCGTCGTTGCCGGCGCCGCCTGGCTGTTCGTCCGGCCGCCGGAGCTTCTGCGCGTCGGCGGCGGCTATGCCGCCAAGATCGTCTGCTCCAATGTCTTCATTGCCGGCCGGGAGGCGGATGATGTGCTCCATGACGATGTCCAGGCGCCCGGAAATCCGTTGCTTCGGCTGATGAGTGTAAGCGTCGATCGCGAAAACAGCCGTGTGACGGCGCGCTTCATGGGGCTGTTCGCGCCAGGTTACGCCTTCTATCGCAGCGGTCTCGGTTGTACGAGCGTGCCGGACGGCGACTTCGAGGCGGCGGCGAATGCCGTGCCCTTCGATGCGACGGTCAAAGCGGAGACGAATGATGCCTTATGGCCGCAGGGCGAGGGCGTAGGTGATCCCGACGAGAAGATCGCCGCGCTGCTGGGCGATGCCGGACTTTCCGGCCCGGCGATGCGGGCGATCGTGGTCGTGCGTGACGGCCGCATCGTCGCCGAAGCCTATGGCGCCGGATTCTCGGCGAAGACGCCGCTGATCGGCTGGTCGATGACGAAGACGGTGAATGCCGCGATCCTGGGACGGCTGATGCTCGACGGCAAGATCTCCTTCGACGACGATCATCTTCTGGCGCAGTGGAAGGACGATGCGCGGGCCAATATCAAGGTTTCCGACCTGCTCGGCATGGAGAGCGGCCTCGCCTTCAATGAGAATTATGGCGATGTCGCGGATGTGACGCGCATGCTCTATCTCGACCCCGACATGGTGTCGTTGCCGGCCAATGCCCCGATAGAGGCGCCGCCGGGGCAGCGCTTCCGCTATTCGAGCGGCACTGCGGTGCTCTTGTCGCGTATCTGGATGGACAGGGTAGGCAATGCGCCGGCAGCCTTTTTCTATCCGCACGACGCGCTCTTCTCCCCTCTCGGCATGACGAGTGCCGTCTTCGAACTCGACGCGCGCGGCACCTTTGTCGGAAGCTCCTATCTCTACGCGACGGCGCATGATTGGGCCCGCTTCGGGCAGTTCCTGTTGCAGGATGGCGTGTGGAAGGGCCAGCGGCTGTTGCCGGAGGGCTTCGTCGGCGCCATGCGCACGCCGACGGCGGCGTCGAACGGCCGGTATACGCAAGGTCAGGCCTGGCTTGCGCCCGGTGGCTCAAGCGCCGCGTTCGGGCTGCCTGAGGATACGTTCTGGCTCACGGGGCATGACGGGCAGAGCATGGCGATCGTGCCTTCCGCCAATCTGATCGTCGTCCGGCTCGGCCTGACGCCGGGCTGGCTCGGCTATCAACCGCAGACGCTGCTGAAGGCAGTTCTGGCGGCGTTGCCGCAAGCGCGAGCGCCGCAACAGCAAGCCGAATCACACCGGCAGGCTCAGCCGCAGCCGTAGGCTACGACCGCTGTTTCAATTGGTTTGTTTTGGTAGCTGCCAGGTTTCAGTAATTACCCTGGGCGACATCATTCATGCCCTTGCGCTTGGCGTCGTAGTAATAGCCGCGCGCATAGAGGCGGACAGCGTCGTCTTCTTTGTTGTCGGAGACGAGCCAGGCGCCGCGCAGATATTTTGCGGCATATTTGATGTTGGTCTCGGCGTCGAAGAGGCCGCCCGGCGCACCGTCATAGCCCATAGATTTGGCGGTGTTGTATTTGATTTGCATGAGGCCGAAATAGCCGCGCTTGTTGTAAGCCTTCGGATTGTAGCGGCTCTCGCGATGAACGATGCGGTGGAGCAGCGTCTCGGGAATTTCATAGATCTTCGAATATTTCTGGATGAGCTTAGTGACGAAGCTCTTCTCGACGGTCGGCGCATCGTCCCTGTCGTCGTCGCTGAACATCGGGGGAGCCGTCGGCGGATCGATCGGTCCTGACTCGTCGAAGCCGTAATCCATGGAACGCGGCGTGGTGTCGACTGCGGCAAGTGCTGCAAGCGCGCTGTTCTGCGGGGTGGCGGCAAAGGCAAGCTGCGTCGCCGGCTGTGACGGCGTTCCCGGGCGCGGCGTCGGCACGACGGATTGGATCGCTGTCATCTCGGGCGTCAGGGGGATCTGCGCGTAGGCCGCCGGCTGTATGCCGGCCTGCATGGTCAGATCGGCAGGCTGGGAGCCCGGCGCGGTCGGCATCGCGGTTGCGGTGAGCGACGGAGCTGCCTGGGGAAGAACGCTGCCGGCGATCGCCTGGCCGGCAGCACTTTCAGCTGTCGGGACTGCGGCAAGCATCGCATCTTCGCCAGGCTTCGGCGTCGGCACCACGGTCTGAGCGGCTGTCAGTTCGGCCTGAGAGGTATATTCGACGCTCGTGCAGCCGGTGATCACGCCGCAGCAGAGCACCGTAGAAACGACAAGACTGCGTTTCAGGCCGGACAATCCGATCGCTACCATTCCGTCACTTTCGTGAAATCGCGCCGCCCCGGCAGCGTTATAAAAGTTACTAAAAAGCTTAAACCCGATGACCCCATTAACCTATTCGTTGCATTCCGGCAACCACGGAATATTTCTAAGCTGCAATAGCGCGATACGCGGATTTCTAAGCCGCAATACGGCGATACCCAGCCGTGACGGCGCCTGCAGCGATCAGCAGGGTGCCGCCGGTGCGGTTCACGGCGCGCTGAACGCTCGCCTTGCGAATCAGTCCGCGAGCGGAATGGGCCAGAAAAGCGTAGGTGGCGGCGTTGAGGATCGCCAGCACCAGGAAGGTTGCTTCCATGATCGTCATCTGCCCGAAGAAGGGCAGGGCCGGGTTGAGGAACTGCGGCACGAAGGCGACGAAGAAGACGATACTCTTCGGATTGAGGGCGGTGACGATATAGGCGTGGAGGAAGATCTTAAGCGACTTTTCCTCCGGCAGATTGTCGTTGTCGGCGACCGGCTCGCCAATCACCGGAGCCCGCCAGAGCTTGATTCCCAGCCATATCAGGTAGGCGCCGCCGATCCACTTCAAGAGGGTGAAGAGGGCGGCGGAGGTGGCGAGCACCGCGCCGAGACCGAACAGGGACGCGGTCATTGCGGTGAAGTCGCCAAGCGCCACTCCGCTCACCGTCGCAAAGGCCGTCCGGCGGCCATGACCGAGCGCATAGGAGACGACGAGCAGTATCGTCGGTCCCGGTATGGCCAGCATGATGGCGGATGCGGCAGCAAAAGCGAGCCAGGCTTCAAGCGACATGGAATCTCCTCCTATTCCGTCGGGAACAAGCAAAGACACCATATTAACCGTCCGTCAATCATGCTTCTTTGTATTTCTGGCCTATATTGTCCATGACTTCAGCAAACCATGCCGTCGACAGGTCAAAAGCTTTGCCACCTTTGATGCGGGGAAATTCTATAGTGCGCAACTTACCGTTCTGCGCTTCGTCATGGCCGGTGACGCCGGAGACCTTATTGAGCGCGCTTTCGACAGCGAGATCGACCATGCTCTGGATCAGCCTGAGGTCGTCGGCATTGGCCGGGGCCGATCGAGCGAAATAGCCCGATTTCTGTACCAGCGAACGCTCTGCGTTCAGCAAGTTGGCGAATTGTTTCTGGAACCAGGCGCCGACATTGATCGTGTCGATCTTCACGTGGCCGAAAGCGTCACGCTTGACGGTCTCACCCGCAGCTTCGCGCTCGGCGACGATGGCGTCGAGGCAGGCGCCTTCCGAGACGAAGACGGTGGCATGGCCGGTGCGGTCCATGATGTCCTTCAGGCGGGCGGCCTCGGCGTCGAGGTCGAAGGCTATTTCGGGCAGATAAACGGCGTCGATGCTCTTCAGATGCGCGTCCATCATCAGGCCGTCGACATATTGGTTGCGACTGGTGCGCTGAAGATAGGCATGGGCGGTGGCTGCCGTCAGCCAGCCGCAATGGCGGCCCATCACCTCATGGATGACGAGCGTGCGCGGCGCGGCCGTCTGCTCGTTGCTGACATTGTCGAAGAAATGCGCGCCGACTTCGGCGGCCGTCCAGGCGCCGAGCGACTGGCGGATGGGGACGACATCGTTGTCGACCGTCTTCGGCAGACCGACGACCGTCAGGTCGTAGCCGTTGGCGGCGAGGTAGGCTGCAAGGTCGGCGGCGGTGGTATTGGTGTCGTCGCCCCCGATCGTATGGAGAATGGTAATGCCGTCATCGGCAAGACGCTCGGCGGCGACCCTCAGCGGGTTCTCGCCTTCCTTGACAAGGCCGCGCTTGACGCAGTCCGCGGCATTGGTGAGCTTGACGCGGCTATTGCCGATCGGTGAGCCGCCATAGCGGTGCAGTAGCGGCGCCGTTTCCCGCATTTGACTGGTGATCTCGATGCGGTCACCGAGCAACACGCCCTGATAACCGGACTTATAGGCGACGATGTCGATTTCGGGCGCGACGTCACTGTAGCGTTCGATGAGGCCGCCAACTGCGGAGGAAAGACAGGGCGCCAGGCCTCCGGCGGTCAGCATTGCGACTTTCTGTTTGGCCATGATCCCTCCTATGGTGTTCAGTGCGGCAGCGTTAGCTAGCGCATGGATGCGGCAGGGAAAGGGCTCTGTAAAGTAAAGAATTTACGAAAAAAGCGGCTTTTTGCCGGGTTGAACGGCGAAGGTGGCGCGAAGTATCGATATAATCGTTTCAAGCCTGCTTTGCTTGTCCGGAACTATTTGTGGAAATCGGCGGCTAAGTATCGAGTGGAATCGTGCGGCACTCTCTTCCGGCAGATCCGGCGAAAGCGACCGACCGCTTGCTGCGATGCAATAATTACCGAATTGTGAAAACTGTTTTCGATCCTACGACCAATCGTCGCCTTGCAAAGGCTCAGATTCTTTGGTCAAGCTGATTGCTCATACTTGACAAGCGTGCGAGAGATTTCGATGTCCTTCTGGGAAAAACTGTTGAATGCCATTGGCACTACCGCGGGCAATGCGCTTTCCGCGGTCGTCGAGGCGATCCGAACGGTTTTCGAAGGAGATCCCGAAACCCGGCGCAAAGTGGCGTTTTCCGTGGCGATCATTGCGCTTTCGGCCAAGATGGCCAAGGCCGACGGCGTCGTCAGCGAGAAAGAGGTCGAGGCCTTCCGCGAGATCTTCGAATTTCCCGAAGATCAGGCCAAGAATGTTGCCAGGCTCTATAATCTCGCACGCCAGGATGTCGCCGGCTACGAAGCTTATGCCGAGCGGCTTTCGACGCTCTGCGTTACCTGCGCGGCCAATTGCCCGGTGCTGGAAGACGTGCTCGACGGCCTGTTCCACATTGCCAAGGCCGATGGGCTGATTCACGAGAAGGAGCTGAATTTCCTCAGCCATATCGCCGAGATCTTCCAGATGAGCGAGACACGTTTCGAGCAGATCGCCGCTCGCCACGTCTCGTCCGGCGGCGATCCCTACAAGGTGCTCGGCGTGTCGCCTTCCGATGATTTTCCGACGATCCGCCGCCGTTACCGTGGCCTCGTCAGCGAGCACCACCCAGATCGACTGATCTCGCGCGGGGTGCCGAAGGAGTTTCATTTGATCGCCAATGAGCGCATGGCCGCGCTGAACGCAGCCTATGCGGCGATCGAGAAGGAACGCCGCGCCGCATGACCTCTTTCGAGGCCGATTACCGAGGCGCTTACGTGCGGCCGTCTCCCAACCACGGCGAGCGGGCGGACGGGCGCCGTCCCGATATGATCCTACTGCACTATACGGGTATGCCGACGGCCGATGGTGCGCTCGACTGGCTCTGTCGGGACGAGAGCCAGGTTTCCAGCCATTATTTCGTGCACGAGAATGGCCAGGTGATTCAGCTCGTGCCGGAGGCGCGGCGCGCCTGGCATGCGGGCAAGAGCAGCTGGCACGGCGAGAGCGATATCAATTCGCTGTCGATTGGCATCGAAATAGCCAATGCCGGTCATCCCGGCGGCCTTCCCGACTATCCGAAGGAGCAGATCGCAGCAGTCATCGAATTGTGTCGCGACTGTGTCAAACGTTGGTCGATTGCGCCGGAAAGAGTGCTCGGGCATTCCGATGTCGCGCCGATTCGCAAGGTGGATCCGGGGGAAAAATTCCCATGGGCCGAGCTTTACAGAGCAGGCGTCGGGCATTGGGTGGAGCCGGCGAGGATCACCGGTGGTCGCTTCTTCCAGCGTGGCGATGCCGGTCAGCCGGTGGAGGCGCTGCAGTCGATGCTGTCGCTCTATGGTTACGGCACTGAAATCACGGGCGAATTCTCCCAAAAGACGGCCGGCGACGTCGAAGCCTTCCAGCGACATTTCCGGCCCGAACGGGTGGACGGGATCGCCGATTTCTCGACAATCGACACGCTGCACCGGCTGCTGTCGGCGCTACCGCGTTACTCCTGATTCTCTGCAATTGCTGAAACACGAAATTTCGCATTGCAGCGCGAAATTCGGCCTGCCACATCATTTCCCTATTATCTCCTCATTGCGATGGTCTAAGAACGTCCGCCAAGCGGTGCTCGGGGTTGTTTTTCGAGTTAAACCACGGGCGATATGTGAAACGATAAGAATTACCGTGAATCCCGATCGGTCCTTGATCTGGTATTCATTATGACAGCGAGGCGCGCGTCCGGAAATTCTTTGGGTCGGAGTGTTCAAGACTACATGAGAAAACTGATTGTTGTTGCTGCAACATGCGTTGGCATGGTGCTGGCGGGAAATGGCTTTGCGTTTGCGAATGATTGGGGTGTGCGAGCCGATGCGCCGGTGAAGAAAGTCGAGCGTCCTTCGAAGAAGGCAGAGCGTCCGTTGAAGAAAGCGGAACGTTCGGTCAAGCCGGCGAGTCCGCTCAAGACGGCGGAACGCCCGCTGAAGACGGTCGAGCGCCAGAGCGGTTATCCCGTCGCCAATGTTTCCGGCAATTCCTATTCCGCGCTGATCAGCAAATATGCGAACCAATATGCTGTACCGGTTGCGCTTGCGACCGCGGTCATCCGCGTCGAAAGCAATTTCAATCCGAATGCACGCGGCAGCCACGGTGAAATCGGCCTGATGCAGATAAAGCCTGCAACGGCCCGCATGATGGGTTATTCCGGCAGCGCCAAGGGCCTGTTCGATCCGGAAACCAACATCAAGTACGGCATGAAATATCTGGCTGCTGCTCATGATCTCGGTGGTGGAGAGACCTGCAACACCATCCTCAAGTATAATGCCGGCCACGGCGCAACGCGCATGAACCCGGTCTCGAAGACCTATTGCGGTAAGGTCCTGGCAATGCTCGACTGAGCCGCCGAGCGGACCGGAGGAAAATCCTCCGCCGCTGTTTTTGCGATATGAATCGGCACGCGCGCCATGATATCTCAGCTCGAAACGAGGTGGGCCACCTCGAGATGAGGTGAGATATGGCAGTCGATTTCAGGTTCGTCGTCATCGGGCGCGGCATGATGGGGGCGGCGGCGGCACGGCACCTCTCCTCCATGGCCGACGGCATCGCGCTGATCGGCCCGCCGGAGCCCGAGGAGCGCAAGGTCCATCACGGCGTCTTTGCCAGCCATTATGACGAAGCACGCATTACCCGCACCTTCGACGGCAATCTTGCCTGGGGAACCTTCGCCGCGCGGGCGCTCGGGCGCTACCGCGACATCGAGGCGAAAAGCGGCATTTCCTTCTTTTCAGAAGTCGGCTGCCTTTTTGCCGGTCCTCCACCCAAGGACGAGCAGGACTTTCTTCCGAGGGCGCTGACCGTCAGCGGGACGCTCGGCAGCGATATCGAGATCGTCGCGCCGGCGGAGCTCGGGCAGCGTTTTCCCTATCTTACCGTCGGTCCTGATTTCAGTGGGTATTTCGAGCGCAAGCGCGCCGGGCACATCAATCCGCGGGCCCTAGTGTGCGCGCAAACCAAGCTTGCCGAGGAGGGCGGCGTCTCGCTGATCGACGCGACCGTGACATCGGTGCGCGATACAGGCTTCCATGTCGAGGTGACGGCCGGCGACAGAAGCTACAGCGCCGAGCGCGTGTTGGTCGCGGCCGGGGCTTTCAGCAATTTCCATGCCCTGCTGCCGCGTCCCGTCGATTTGAGAGTGATGGCGCGCACCGTTGTCTTCTACGAAATCGGCGAGCGCGAGATGGTGGTTTTCGGCGACATGCCGTCGACCATCGTGCTTGGCGACCGGGAGGAGGACCACATCTATATCCTGCCGCCGGTGCGTTATCCCGACGGCAAGACCTATCTGAAGCTTGGCGGCGATACCGAAGCGCTTTCCTTCAGCCGGCTGGAAGAGGCCGGCACGTGGTTCCGTTCCGACGGCAGTGTGGCCGAGCGCGATCATCTCTCGCGCATCGCCCTGCAACTGATGCCGGAGCTTGCCGGCTGTCCGGCCACGTCGGCTCCGTGCGTGGCGAATTTCACGCCGACCGGTTATCCCTACGTCGGCTTCACGCCGTCGCCGCGGGTCGCAGTGCTGACCGGCGGCAATTTCGTCGCGGCCAAATCCTCCGATGAACTCGGGCGTCTCGGCGCCGTGCTTCTCAGGGAAGGGCGGCTCGGGGATGAGGATTTCGGCCGCGAGCTGACGCCAGTCTTCACTTGAGAGGAATATCATGGCAGTCGATTTCAAATATATCGTCGTCGGCCGCGGGCTGATGGGAGCCGCTGCCGCGCGGCATCTGGCGCGGCAGACGGATGGTGTCGCGGTGATCGGCCCGGACGAGCCTGGTGATCGCAAGGTGCATCAAGGCGTTTTCGCCAGCCATTACGACGAGGGGCGCATTACCCGCACCATCGATCCCGACCGCAACTGGGCGCTGCTCGCCAATCGCTCGATCGGTCGCTACCGGGAGATCGCGAACGAGAGCGGCATCGACTTCTATCGGGAGGCAGGCTGCGTCGTCGTCGCGCCTGATGGAAGCGATTATCTTGCAAGGACTCGGCAGGCCGCCGTTTCGCTCGGCGTCGAGACCAGGCTTCTGGACGTGGGCGGATTGAAGACTTCATTTCCCTTCTTTGCCTTTCCCGCCGGCAGTGCAGGTGTGTTCGAGGCGAGGGGCGCCGGACATATCAGTCCGCGCAAACTGGTGAATGCGCAATCACTGCTGGCAGAAAGGGCAGGCGCGACTGTCATCCGGGATCATGTGGTCTCGATCCGCGAGGAGGGCGGGCTGGCGACCGTCAAGACTGCCGGAGGCCTCACCTATCGCGGTGAAAAGGTGCTGCTGGCGGCGGGCGGATTTTCCATTGCCGAGAATCTGTTGCCACGGCCAGTTGCCATGACGGTTTATGGCCGGACCGTCACGCTATTCCAGGTCGGCGAGGCTGATGCGCTCCGCCTTGGAGCGATGCCGTCACTCATTCTCGACGTGCCCGGCATCCACATCTATCTGCTGCCGCCGATCCGTTATCCCGATGGCAAACTCTACCTGAAGATCGGCGGCGATCCCGACGATCTGATTTTACACAACGACATCGAGATGCGGGCCTGGTTCAGGACCGAAGGGCGCGAGAGCGTGCGCTCGCATCTGCAGCGCATCATCGCCGACCTCGTGCCTGATATGACGCCGCTGTCGATTTCGACGGCCGCCTGCGTCGTCTCGTTTACGGAAAGCAGCTATCCGATGATCGGCTATACCTCTTCGCCCAGGATTGCGGTGCTGACGGGCTGCGCCGGCACCTCGGCCAAGAGTTCGGACGAAATCGGCAGGCTCGGCGCGGAGCTGCTTTTGTCAGGCAGAATCAACGAACAGGGCTACTCCACGGATTTCACACCTAATTTCCGTTAAGCCTGTCCCCTATATTTCAGTAGCAATTACGGGCTCTCTCGTTTATGGGAGCCCTGCCAGTTGGCCGGGCAGCCGCGCTTTACCAATGCCGAAAGGCGGTAAGGTGAGGAAAGTCCGGGCTCCACGGAAACACGGTGCCGGATAACGTCCGGCGAGGGCGACCTCAGGGAAAGTGCCACAGAAAGCAAACCGCCTGTCATGACAGGTAAGGGTGAAAGGGTGGGGTAAGAGCCCACCGCATCTCCGGCAACGGATATGGCACGGTAAACCCCACCGGGAGCAAGACCGAATAGGGATGACGCGGCGGGCCGAAAGGCTCTCCGGCCGGTTTCCAGGCCAGTCATCCGGGTGGGTTGCGTGAGGCAGCGTGCGAGCGCTGCCCCAGAGGAATGGCTGCCACGTTCCGGTTCACGCCGGAGCCATACAGAACCCGGCTTACAGGCCAACTGGCGATTAACATCCGTGCTACGGCAGGGCCGGGATTTCACCCTAAGCTGCTGAAACCAGCTGTTTTCAAACCAATATTAATGCACGTTATGGCTGTTTGCTTGTGTCACGCTACCATTGCGCGCCATGCTGAAAATGACGCCGCTAACCCTTTGTTAAACTTAACAGCTTATAAATGTTTGATCATGCGTCCGTTGCAAAACGGGCGTATCCCATTGACGCCCATATGGTCCCATGCTATCCCAAATGCGCACTGCATCAGGGCAATCATTTGCCCATTCATCGCAAAGCAAAGGCGTCTTCCTTTCCGGATGCGTCGGGTGGGATTTGGCTCATCCGGCTTGCGGAGCTGTGCCTGATATTGGGACTTTCGGGCGTCTTTTTGTCCGGCTCCCTGCGGAAACGGATGTTTCGAGTCATGAGCCGCTTCCTTTCGAACGCGACCAACAGGATCGACGCCAAGGGCAGGGTTTCCGTGCCTTCGGCATTCCGTTCCGTGCTGGCGCAGCGCAACGTCCAGGAGCTCTACTGTTTCCAGGACTTTGTGTTTCCGGCGATCAGCGTCGGCGGCCCGGATCTTCTCGAAAGATTCGAGCGGCAGATTGCTGCGGAAGATCCGTTTTCGCCGGACGCGAACGCGATGTCGCTTCTGATCCACGGAGGCGGGGTCTTCATGAAGCTCGATGCCGAGGGGCGGCTAATGGTCACGGATTTCATCCGCGACTTCACCGGCGTCTCGGACGAAGTGACCTTCGTCGGTCGGGCGGATCATTTTCAGCTCTGGCAGCCGCAGGTATTCTTGGCTGCGCAGTCGCAGGCACGAGGGGAGCGCAAGCTGGCGGGCAAGCGTTCCTGAAGGAACGAGGGAACGGAATGGTGACGAATCCTGGCGGAGGTTCAGCTGATGCCGGTGGCGGACCGGTTCGTCACATTCCTGTTCTTCTCAATGAAGTCCTCGCGGCGCTCTCGCCCGCACCCGGCAAGCTGATTCTCGACGGTACATTCGGCGCGGGTGGTTATAGCGCGGCCATTCTTGCGGCCGGCGCCGAGGTGATCGCGCTCGATCGCGATCCCAGCGCAATTGCCGCAGGCCAGGCCATGGTTGCCGCCCATGCCGGTCGTCTCACGCTCATTCACTCGCAGTTCTCGAATCTCGCCGATCATGCGCCGCGGGGCGGGCTCGACGGCGTCGTGCTCGATATCGGCGTCTCTTCCATGCAGATCGATGAGCCCGAGCGCGGCTTCTCCTTCCAGAAGAGCGGGCCGCTCGACATGCGCATGTCGGCAACAGGTGTTTCGGCCGCCGATGTCGTCAATCGCGCCAAGGTCGCGGATCTGATCCGCATCTTCCATTTTCTCGGTGAGGAAAACCAGGCGCCGCGAATCGCACATGCGATTGAGAAGCGGCGCGAGGAAAAGCCCTTCGAAACGACCCGCGATCTTGCCGGCCTCATCGAGCTGGTCACCCCGCGCAAGATGAAGGACAAGATCCATCCCGCGACGCGCGTCTTCCAGGCCTTGCGCATTTTCGTCAATGACGAACTCGGGGAACTGGCGCAGGCATTGTTTGCGGCGGAACGAGCTCTGAAGCCCGGCGGCCGGCTCGTCGTCGTGACCTTTCATTCGCTTGAAGACCGCATCGTCAAGAAATTCTTCTCCGACCGCGCCGGCAAGGCGACGGGCTCGCGGCACCTGCCGGCCGCACATGAGCGGGCGGCGACCTTCACGGCGATCGGCAAGCCGATGGTTTCGGCGAGCGAGGCGGAGGCCGAAGCCAATCCGCGCGCCCGCTCCGCCAAGCTGCGCGCAGGCCTGCGGACGGAGGCGGCCGCCGAGGCGGCGGATATGTCGCTCTTCGGGTTTCCCAATCTTGCCTCTCTCGGAAAGCTCGGAGGTTGATATGCTGAAAACGTTCGATCTCGTGCTCATCGGCGTCATGACGGCGACTGCCGCCGTCACCTACACGATCAAGCATCGCGCCGAATTGAAGCTCGAGGAGGTTCATCGCCTCGAAGCCGAGATCAAACTCGAGAAGGACACAATCGATCTTCTCAAGGCCGATTGGGCGCTGCAATCGCAGCCGAACCGGCTGGAGCGGCTGGTCAACGCCTACAATGCGGAATTGCAGCTGCAGCCGACGGATTCGACGGCGCTCGTGCATGCGAAGGAGCTGCCGATGCTGAAATCCGAGGTTCCGGTACCCGACGTAACGGAGGCCAAAGCCGGTGCCAAGGGTGCGACCGTGGCCAGCGCCAAAGGCGCGACCGGCAAAGCGCAGCCCCCGCCGATGCCCGTGCCACGCGGCGCGGCACAGCAGCGCGACGCTGTCGAGCAGCGTGGTGTGGTGGCGGATGAAGCAGACGAGATCGAAACGGGGTCGGTGGAATAATGTCGTTTCTTTCCCGCATCATGGTCCTGAAGAGCCAGGCGCATTTCTCCGCCGGCGTCTATAACCGCTTCGGCGGCCCTTCTGCCGGCGTGGCCATCGAGGGGTCGCGCAAGAAGAAGACGGGGCAGGCAAAAAGCCGCGTAGGGCTGCTGATCCTTGGCTTCATGGGTGTCTATGTCGTCATCGGTGGCCGTCTGGTCGAATATGCCATGAAGGATCAGGAGGTCGTCTCCAGCATCCTGCCGCCCGACCGGCTGATGGCCTCGCGGCCCGACATTCTCGATCGCAACGGCGAGGTGCTGGCGACCGACATCCGAACGGTCTCGCTGTTTGCCGAGCCGAACAAGATCGTTGACGTCGACGAGGCGGTGGAGAAGCTTGCAACTGTTCTGCCGGAGCTCGACGTCAAGGACACCTACAAGAAGCTTTCCGTCAAGAGCTCGCATTTCGCCTGGCTGCGCCGGCAGCTGACGCCGAAGCAGCAGAGCCAGATCCTGGCGCTCGGCATTCCCGGCATCGGCTTCCGGCCGGAGAAGCGCCGCTTCTATCCCGGCGGCTCGACCGCGGCGCACATCCTCGGCTATGTCAACATCGACAACCGCGGCGTGGCCGGCATGGAGAAGTTTATCGACGACCAAGGGCTCGCCGATCTCGCCTCGGTCGGGATGACGAGCGACCAGCCGCTGGAGCCGGTGCGGCTGTCGATCGACCTGCGCGTGCAGAACATCGTTCGCGATGCGGTTGTTAACGCCGTCAACAATTTCCAGTCCAAGGGGGCCGGCGCGGCTGTTATCGACGTGCACACCGGGGAAGTGCTCGGCATGGCATCGGCCCCCGACTTCGATCCGAACAATCCGCAGGAGGGCGCCAAGGAAGGCTGGCTCAACCGGATGACGAATGGCACCTTCGAAATGGGGTCGACGTTCAAGACCTTCTCGCTGGCGATGGCGCTCGACAGCGGTAAGGTGAAGATGTCGGACACATTCGACGCCAGCAAGCCGATCTATATCGGCGGCTTCACCATCCATGACTTTCACGGGCAGCGCCGCTGGCTGACTGTTCCCGAAATCTTCCAGTATTCCTCGAACATCGGCACGGCACGCGTGATCGATCTCGTCGGCATCGACTCGCAGAAGGATTATCTGACCAAACTCGGCCTGTTGACGAAGATGCAGACCGAGTTGCCGGAAGTGAAGATGCCGAGCCAGCCGCGTGTCTGGAAGAAAATCAATTCGATCACGATTTCCTTCGGTCACGGTGTTTCGACGACCGCGCTGCAGACGGGCGTGGCGGCGGCTGCTCTGGTGAACGGCGGCAAACTGATCGAGCCGACATTCCTGCCGCGCACCCGCGAAGAGGCCGATCAGATCGCCAAGCAGGTGCTCAAGAAGTCGACCAGCGACGAAGTGCGCTACCTTCTGGATTTCAATGGCTACAAGGGGTCGGGGCGCGTCGCCCGCGTGCCGGGCTTTGCCGTCGGCAGCAAGACCGGTACGGCGGACAAGGTGGTGAACGGGCGTTATTCCTCGACGCTCAACTTCAACTCCTTCATCTCCGCCTTCCCGATCGATAATCCCCAATATGTCGTCATCACCTTCTGCGACGAGCCGAAAACAGGCGAAAAGCAATATGGTGGAACGATCTCCGCTGGTACTGCCGGCCCGATCGCTCGTGAGATCATCCGCCGCGCGGCTCCCATTCTCGGCATCGAGCCGAAATTTGGGGAGGGCGGTTCGGCCTTGCTGGTGTCTTATTGAGTGTGAATGAATACCGACGCCGATTCGCGAGGGGTGAACCGGCTTCAAGAGAGAAAAGTGCGTTCGATGAAATTGCGAGACCTGGCCGGAGATCAGTTTCCGGAACTTGAAGCACAGCTCGAAGGCCCGGCAGGCTTGCTTGATATCTCAGGCCTGTCTTCGGATAGCCGCAAGGTGGAACCGGGCATTGCTTTTGTCGCCGTCGCCGGCACCAAGGCGGATGGCGCGGGCTTCATCGCGGATGCCGCCGGCCGCGGGGCCGCCGTCGCGATCACCTCCCAGGCTGTCGATGCTCCCATCCCGGTGCTTGCGGTCAAAGAACCGCGCCGCTTTCTTTCCATCGCCGCCGCCCGCTTTTACGGCAGGCAGCCTGAAACCATGGTCGCCGTCACCGGCACGGCAGGCAAGACTTCGGTCGCCTCTTTTACCCGCCAGATCTGGGCACATGCCGGTCATGCAGCCGCGATGATCGGCACAACAGGTGTCGTTTCGCCGACGCGCAATGAATATGGCGCGCTGACGACGCCGGATCCGGTGTCGTTGCACAAACTGCTGGCCGAGCTCGCCGACGAGGGTGTTACGCATGCGTCGATGGAGGCTTCCAGTCACGGCCTCGACCAGTGCCGTCTCGACGGTGTCAGGCTCGCCGCTGCAGCCTTCACCAATCTCGGCCGCGATCACATGGATTATCATCCCACGATCGAGGCCTACATGTCCGCCAAGATGCGGCTGTTCGATACGCTGCTGCCGAAGGGTGCGCCGGCGGTCGTCTTCGCGGACGATGCGTGGTCGGCACAGGCCGTCAAGGTGGCTGCCGATGCCGGTCATGACGTCCGCACCGTCGGGCGCAAGGGTCAATATCTGTCACTGAAACGCGTCGAGCATTTCCGCCACAAGCAGACGGCCGAGATCCATATCGGTGACGAGATCTTCGAGGTGGATATTCCACTGGCCGGCGATTTCCAGGTCGCCAATGCGCTGGTCGCGGCAGGCCTTGCCATGTCCACTGGGGTCGAGCCGAAGGTCGCGATGGCGGCGCTTGAAAAACTGGTCGGCGCGTCCGGCCGCCTCGAACTGGTCGGCCATACCAAAGATGGTGCACTCGCTTATGTCGATTATGCCCACAAACCGGATGCGTTGGAAAATGTGCTGAATTCGGTGAGGCCCTTCACCACCGGCCGCGTCATCGTCGTCTTCGGCTGCGGCGGCGACCGCGACCGCGGCAAGCGGCCGATCATGGGTGAAATCGCCTGCCGCCTTGCCGATGTCGTGATCGTCACCGACGATAATCCGCGTTCGGAGGAGCCGGCTGCGATCCGGGCCGAGATCATGGCGGCAGCAGGTTGCGCCTCCGAGATCGGCGATCGCGCCACGGCTATCCGTGAGGCGGTTGGCATGCTGAAATCCGGCGATACGCTGATCGTCGCCGGCAAGGGGCACGAGGAAGGGCAGACGATCGGGAGCGTCACACTGCCGTTCTCCGATCATGCGGAGGTGCGCAAGGCCTTGGAGGAACTGAAATCTTGAGCTGGCTCTGGACGACCGAGGACATGATTGCAGCAATGGCGGGGCGCCCTTTCGGCACTTTGCCCGAAGGCATCACCGGCATTTCCATCGACAGCCGCTCGATTACATCAGGCGAAGCGTTCTTCGCCATCAAGGGTGACCGTGTCGACGGTCACGACTATGCGTCGATGGCGATGGCGAACGGCGCTTCGCTTCTCGTCGTCAGCGAGGCGAGGCTTCCTGCCCTCGGCCGCCTGACGGTACCGATGATCGTCGTCGACGACGTGCTGGCGGCACTCGGGCGTCTGGGGCAGGCTTCTCGCGAGCGCTCGCGGGCAAAGATCATCGCCGTCACCGGTTCCGTCGGCAAGACGACCACCAAGGAGATGCTGCGGCACGTGCTGTCGCCATCGGGCAAGGTGCACGCCTCCGTCGCTTCCTTCAACAATCACTGGGGCGTGCCGCTGACACTGGCGCGGATGCCTGATGACACGGATTACGGCGTCTTCGAAGTCGGAATGAATCATCCCGGCGAGATCCGACCGCTGGTGGCCATGATCCGTCCCGATGTCGCCGTCATCACGACGATCGCACCGGCGCATCTCGGCAATTTCAAGAGCATAAAGGAGATCGCTGCCGCGAAAGCAGAGATCTTCGAGGGGCTCGAGCCCGGCGGCCATGTTGTGCTCAACCGGGACAATGACCAGTTCAATTTCCTCGATCGAACGGCGCAGTCGCTCGGCATCGAGCATATTCATTCCTTCGGCCAGCATGCCAAGGCGGAATTCCGGCTCGCGGAATTCAACGGTGCGGACGAGAATTCGACACTATGGCTGACGATCGGCGGGGAGACGCTGGAGGTGGCGATCGGTGCGCCGGGCCGCCATATTGCCGAAAATGCGCTCGCTGCCCTCGGTGTCGTCACGATCGTCGGCGCCGATCTGGACAAGGCGATTGCGGCACTTGCGACGCTGAAGCCGGAAAAGGGCAGGGGCAAACGCCACCGGCTGTCGATCGGCGGCGGTAACGGCAGCTTCACCCTGATCGACGAGAGCTACAATGCCAATCCCGCCTCTATGCGCGCGGCGATCGCGTTGCTCGCAGCCGCCGAGCCGACTGGGCGCGGACGTCGTATCGCCGTGCTTGGAGACATGCTCGAGATGGGCGAGTATGCCGAAAAGGTCCACAGCGATCTTGCCGGACCGCTGCTTGCGGCCGGCATCGAACATGTCTGGCTCGCAGGCGCCGAAATGGCTGCGCTGAAGGAATCACTGCCGGAAAGCGTCCAGGTCCAGTATTGCGAAAAGACGGACGAAATGACGGACTATGTCTTGAATTCGGTCGCACCGGGCGACGTGTTGATGGTGAAATCGTCTCTGGGCATTGGTTTCGGCAAGATCGTCGCCGCGCTCCTTGACAAGTTCCCGGCATTTGCCGACACGCAACGCGAACTTTGATCGGGTAAACAAGGGGCCCTGAATGCTGATCTGGCTTGTCGAACTGTCGGAATATTTCAAATTTCTGAATCTGTTCAGATATATCACTTTCCGCACAGGGGCCGCTCTCTTCACCTCCGCATTGATCGTCTTCCTGTTTGGGCCGACGATCATCAATTCGCTGCGCATCCGCCAGGGCAAGGGCCAACCGATCCGCGCCGACGGGCCGCAGACGCATTTCAAGAAGGCCGGAACGCCGACTATGGGCGGGCTGATGATCCTGGCCGGCATCGTCGGCGCGTCGCTGCTCTGGGCCGATCTTTCCAACGTCTACGTCGTCGCGACATTGCTGGTGACGCTGGGCTTCGGCGCAATCGGCTTCTATGACGATTATCTCAAGGTGACCAAGCAGAGTCACAAGGGCTTCTCCGGCAAGGCGCGCCTCGGCATCGAGTTCGTCATTGCCGGTATCGCGGTCTATTTCATGATGCGCACGGCCCTTGCCTCCGGGGCGGCGGGCTCGACCTTTGGCTCTTCAATCGCCTTTCCATTCTT
This sequence comes from Rhizobium sp. BK049, assembly GCF_014193135.1. Lineage (NCBI taxonomy): Bacteria > Pseudomonadati > Pseudomonadota > Alphaproteobacteria > Hyphomicrobiales > Rhizobiaceae > Rhizobium > Rhizobium sp. BK049. The sequence continues at coordinate 110,632 of NZ_JACHYV010000010.1, read as the reverse complement.
CAAGGACTTCCTGATCAATCTCGGCATCATGTTCGTCGTCTTCGGCGGATTCGTTATCGTCGGTGCCGGCAATGCAGTGAACCTGACTGACGGCCTCGATGGTCTCGCCATCGTGCCTGTGATGATCGCCGCCGCCTCTTTCGGCGTCATCGCCTATCTCGCCGGCAACGTCGTGTTTGCGAACTACCTGCAGATCAATTTCGTGCCTGGCACCGGCGAGCTTGCCGTCGTGCTCGGCGCCGTCATCGGCGCCGGCCTCGGCTTCCTTTGGTTCAACGCGCCTCCCGCCGCCATCTTCATGGGCGATACGGGCTCGCTTGCGCTCGGCGGCACCATCGGCACCGTTGCCGTCGCCACCAAACATGAGATCGTCATGGCAATCATCGGCGGTCTTTTCGTCATGGAGACGCTGTCGGTCATCATCCAGGTGGGCTTTTTCAAGATGACCGGCCGGCGCGTCTTCCTAATGGCGCCGATCCATCATCACTTCGAGAAGAAGGGCTGGACCGAGAGCCAGGTGGTGATCCGTTTCTGGATCATTGCCGTCGGCCTCGCTCTGCTCGGCCTCTCGACGCTGAAACTCCGGTGAGGCGGCGATGATCCCGGTCACGACGCTCAAGGACAAGAAGGTCGCGCTCTTCGGACTCGGCGGCTCCGGTTTTGCCACTGCCCGCGCGCTGGTCGCCGGCGGCGCCGAGGTGACGGCCTGGGACGACAATCCCGACAGCGTCGCCAAGGCCTCGGCGGAAGGCATCCGGACGGAGGATCTGCACAATATCGACTGGAGCCAGCAGGCGCTGTTCGTGCTGTCGCCCGGCGTGCCACTCACCCATCCGAAGCCGCACTGGACAGTGGACCTTGCGCGGGCGGCCGGCGTCGACATCGTCGGCGACGTCGAGCTCTTCGTGCGCGAGCGCCGCGCCCATGCGCCGGATTGCCCCTTCATCGCCATAACAGGCACCAACGGCAAATCGACGACGACGGCGCTGATCGCCCACATACTGAAATCCGCAGGCTACGACACCCAGCTTGGCGGCAATATCGGCACGGCGGTGCTGACGCTCGATCCGCCGAAGGCGGGACGTTTTTACGTCGTCGAATGCTCTTCCTACCAGATCGATCTGGCGCCGACGCTGAACCCTTCCGCGGGCATCCTGCTCAATCTGACGCCCGATCATCTCGATCGTCACGGCACGATGCAGCACTACGCCGACGTTAAGGAACGCCTGGTTGCGGGCAGCGATGTCGCGATTGTTGGCATCGACGACAGCCATTCGGCATTGATCGTGGACCGCATCGAGCGGGCTAATGTCAAAGTGGTCCGCATCTCGCGCCGGAGTGTGGTGGCTGACGGTATTTATGCCGAGGGCACCAAGCTCGTTCAGGCCGCTGGCGGCGCTATGCTGCCTTTCGCCGATCTCGACGGCATCCAGACGCTGCGTGGCAGCCACAATGCACAGAATGCCGCCGCGGCGGTTGCCGCCTGCCTTGCCATCGGGGTTTCCCACGACGCCATCCGCGCCGGCCTCGCCTCCTTCCCCGGCCTTAAGCATCGCATGCAGCCTGTGGGCAAACGAGGCCGCGTCGTCTTCGTCAACGATTCGAAGGCGACGAATGCCGATGCGGCCGCACCGGCGCTTTCAAGCTACGATCGCATCTACTGGATTGCCGGCGGCTTGCCGAAGGCGGGCGGCATCACGACGCTGGCGCCCTATTTCCCGCGTATCGCCAAGGCCTATCTGATCGGCGAGGCGGCGGCGGAGTTCGCTGCCACCCTCGGCGAGGCCGTGCCCTACGAAATCTCCGGCACGCTGGAGCGCGCAGTCGTACATGCGGCGGCCGATGCGGAGCGCGACGAAGCTGCTGCTTCCGCCGTGATGCTATCCCCGGCTTGCGCAAGCTTCGACCAGTATAAGAATTTCGAAGTCAGGGGCGATGCCTTCGTCAGCCATGTGGCCGCCCTTGACGGAATGACGATGCTGATCGATCCGGCAATAGGAGAGAAATGACATGGTAAGCCGCGCGGAACGTGGGCCTCTGGCCGATTGGTTCTGGACCATCGACCGCTTCTTCCTGGCGATGTTCATCTTCCTGATGGGCATCGGCTTCATGCTGTCGTTTGCGGCATCTCCAGCTGTTGCCGAGCGCATCGGGCTCGAACCCTTCCACTTCGTCAAGCGTCATGCGGCCTTCATGATCCCCTCGATCGCCGTCATGCTCGGGCTGTCCTTCCTGACGCCGCGCCAGGTGCGGCGAACCGCAATCCTGCTTTTGATCATCTCGCTTGCGATGATGGTGCTGGTGCTGTTCGTCGGGCAGGAGGTCAAGGGCGGCAGGCGCTGGATCTGGATCGCCGGCCTTTCGATCCAGCCGTCGGAATTCATGAAGCCCGCTTTCGTCGTCGTCTGCGCCTGGCTGTTTGCCGAGCATGCGCGTCAGCCTGAAATCCCCGGCAATCTCTTTGCCATTATCTTGTTCGGCATTGTCGCCGCGCTGCTCGTTGCGCAGCCCGACCTCGGCCAGACCATCCTGACGACCGCCGTCTGGGGTGGCATGTTCTTCATGGCCGGCATGCCGTGGATCTGGATCATGCTGCTCGGCATCGGCGGCGCCGGCGGTCTGCTCGGCGCCTACTACGTCTTTCCGCACGTTGCGCTGCGCATAGACAAGTTCATGACCGGCGAGGGCGACACGTTCCAGATCGACACGGCCCGCGAGGCGATCATCCGCGGCAGCTGGTTTGGTCAAGGACCGGGCGAGGGCATTGTGAAGCGCATCATCCCGGACGCGCATACCGACTTTATCTTCTCCGTCGCTGCCGAGGAATTCGGCATCGTCTTCTGCATGGCGCTCGTCGCGCTGTTTTCCGTGCTGGTGCTGCGCGGCCTGTCGCATGCCTATCGCGAGCGCAACGATTTCAACCGCTTCGCCGTCGCCGGTCTCGTGCTGCAGATGGGCATCCAGTCGATCATCAACATCGGCGTCAATCTCGAGCTGCTGCCGGCAAAGGGCATGACGCTGCCGCTTATCTCCTACGGCGGCTCGTCCATGGTGGCGATCTGCGTCACCGCCGGCTTTATTCTGGCGCTGACGCGCCATCGCCCGGAAAAACGTGCGCAGGACCGGAGCCTCTTCCGCGTCCCGCACGGAATGCCCGCGGAGTAGAGGTCATGAGCAAAGGCATCGTGCTGCTTGCCGCCGGGGGGACCGGCGGCCACGTGTTCCCGGCGGAGGCGCTGGCCTTCAAGCTGAAGGAGCGTGGTTATTCGGTGCATCTCGTCACCGACAGCCGAGCCGAACGTTATGCCGGCAAGTTCCCGGCCGAGCAGATCCATGTCGTGCCGTCGGCGACGATCGGCTCGAGGAACCCGGTCGCCGTCGCCCGCTCGCTGTGGACGCTGTGGAGCGGCATGCGAGCGGCCAAAAGGCTGATCCAGCGGCTGAAGCCGGTGATTGTCGTCGGCTTCGGCGGTTACCCTACCGTGCCGCCGCTGCTGGCCGCCACGCGGCTCGGCGTTGCCTCGATGCTGCATGAGCAGAATGCGGTCATGGGCCGGGCCAACAAGGCGCTGGCTCCGCGCGTCAAGGCGATTGCCGGCGGCTTTCTGCCGGAAAGCGGCGATGCTTTTTCCGAGAAGACGGTTGCAACAGGCAATCCCGTGCGCCCGGCGATCCTTGCCGCGGCCGAGCAGCCCTACCTGCCCTCGCATCCCGGCGAGCCGTTCAACCTTGTGGTCTTCGGCGGCAGCCAGGGCGCGCAGTATTTTTCCAAGGCCATGCCGACGGCGATCAGCCTGCTCGACGACGGCCTGCGCGCACGGCTCAGGGTGACTCAGCAAGTGCGCCCTGAGGATATGGAGATGGTCAGCGGCTGCGTCGCCAAGCTCGAGATGGGAGCCGAAATCGCACCATTTTTCAACGATATGGCGGAACGCCTTGCCCGGGCACATCTGGTGATCTGCCGCTCCGGCGCCTCCACGGTCTCGGAAATTTCCGTCATCGGACGCCCGGCCATTCTGGTGCCTTATCCGCATGCGCTCGACCATGATCAGGCGGCAAACGCCGCCGCGCTGGCTGCGACCGGCGGAGCGAAGGTGATCCCTCAGTCGGAGCTTTCGCCTGAACGCATCGCCTCTATACTAAGCCATGTGATGAACGATCCGGACAAGCTTTCGCACATGGCGGCGGTGGCCAAGCTCGCCGGTAAACCGGATGCGGCGAACTTGCTTGCCGACATGGTTGAGGCTATTGCCGCCGGCAAGACAGTCTCGGAATTCAAGAGGACACGCGCATGAAACTGCCGAAGGCGATCGGTCTCGTCCATTTCATCGGCATTGGCGGCATCGGCATGAGCGGCATTGCCGAAGTGCTGCACAATCTCGGCCACAAAGTGCAGGGATCGGATCAATCAGACAGCGCCAATGTGCAGCGCCTGCGCGACAAAGGCATTGAGGTCTTCGTCGGCCATCGCGCCGAAAATCTGGGCGATGCCGAAGTCGTCGTCGTTTCGACGGCGATCAAGAAGAGCAATCCGGAACTCATCGCCGCGCGTGAAAAGCTGCTGCCGGTGGTGCGCCGCGCCGAAATGCTTGCCGAGCTGATGCGCTTCCGCAATGCGATCGCCATCGGCGGCACGCACGGCAAGACGACGACCACCTCGCTGGTCGCCACCCTGCTCGAGGCTGGCGGGCTCGATCCGACAGTCATCAATGGCGGCATCATCAACGCCTACGGCACCAATGCCCGCATGGGCGAGGGCGAGTGGATGGTGGTCGAGGCCGACGAATCCGACGGCACCTTCCTGAAGCTGCCCGCCGATGTCGCTGTCATCACCAATATCGATCCCGAACATCTCGACCATTACGGCAGTTTCGACGCCGTGCGCGCCGCCTTCCGGCAGTTCGTCGAAAACGTGCCGTTCTACGGCTTCGGCGTCATGTGCCTTGATCATCCCGAGGTGCAGTCGCTGGTCGGCCGGATCGAGGACCGCAAGATCATCACCTATGGCGAGAACCCGCAGGCCGACGTGCGTTTCAAGAATGTGCGCATCGACGGCACGCGCTCGATTTTCGACGTCGAGATCCGCCGCCGCCGCACCGGCCAGAGGACCGAGCTCAAGGGGCTGGTCATGCCGATGCCCGGCCGCCACAATATATCGAACGCCACGGCGGCGATCGCGGTCGCCAACCGGCTCGGCATATCGAGCGAGGCTATCGCCAAGGGGCTTGCCTCCTTCGGCGGCGTCAAGCGCCGCTTCACGCTGACCGGCGAATGGAACGGCGTGCAGATCTTCGACGATTACGGCCACCATCCAGTCGAGATCAAGGCGGTGCTGAAGGCGGCCCGCGAGGCCTGCAAGGGGCGCATCATCGCCGTCCATCAGCCGCACCGTTACACGCGTCTCGCGAGCCTGTTCGAGGAATTCGCCGCCTGCTTCAACGACGCCGACAGCATCTTCCTTGCGCCCGTTTATGCGGCGGGCGAGGATGCGATCGAAGGTATCGACTCGATATCGCTCGTCTCGCGCATCAAATCCGGCGGCCATCGCGACGCCCGCTTCCTCGCTTCGGCGGAGCTTCTGCCGCAAATGGTTGCGGAGGTTGCAAAGCCTGGCGATTTCGTGGTTCTGTTGGGGGCTGGGAGCATCACATCATGGGCAGCAGCACTGCCCAAGCAACTGGAAGGCCTATCGGGAAAGTCCGCATGAAACAGGTGAATGGGGAAAAGCTTCTCGCGTCTCTCGGAGACGGTGTAAAGGATATCCGCGGCCGGATCACGCCGGATGCCCCCATGGATCGCGTCACCTGGTTCAGGGCCGGGGGTCTGGCCGAACTGATGTTCCAGCCGCATGACGTCGACGATCTCATTGCCTTCCTGAAGATATTGCCGGAAGAGGTGCCGCTGACGGTGGTCGGCGTTGGCTCCAATATCCTGGTGCGCGACGGCGGCATTCCCGGCGTGGTGCTGCGCCTGTCGGCCAAGGGCTTCGGCTTCGTCGAACTGGCCGGTGAAAACCGCATCCTTGCCGGCGCCATCTGCCCGGACAAGCATGTCGCGGCGATGGCGATGGACAATGGCATCGGCGGCTTTCATTTCTTCTATGGCATACCCGGCGGCATCGGCGGCGCGGCGCGCATGAATGCCGGCGCGAACGGCGTCGAGACGCGTGAGCGGCTGATCGAGGTTAACGCCATCGACCGCAAGGGCAACAAGCATGTGCTTTCCAATGCAGAGATGGGCTATTCCTACCGGCATTCAAAGGCACCCGCCGATCTGATCTTCACTTCGGTGCTGTTCGAGGGCTATCCGGAAGATCGCGCCCAGATTCGCGCCGAAATGGACGCTGTGCGCAATCACCGCGAGACGGTGCAGCCGGTGCGTGAGAAAACCGGCGGCTCGACCTTCAAGAACCCGCCGGGCCATTCGGCCTGGAAGCTGATCGATGAGGCAGGCTGCCGCGGCCTCGTGATCGGCGGCGCACAGATGTCGTCGCTTCACTGCAACTTCATGATCAACATGGGCCAGGCGACGGGCTACGATCTCGAATATCTCGGAGAGCAGGTGCGCCGTGAGGTCTTCGAGAAAGACGGCATCAAGCTCGAATGGGAAATCAAGCGCCTCGGCGTCTTCATGCCCGGCCGGGAAGTGCGCCCGTTCCAGGGCGTGACGAGCGAATAAGCTATTCTATTGCCTGTTTGAGGCCTTCGCGCGGGGTGACGACGGGTGACCAGCCGAGAACGTCGCGCGCTCGGGATATGTCGACCTGCAGCGAACCACAGAGGCGCTGATAGACGGCCTCCTTCCCGAGGGCCTTTGCCGCCATGTGCAGCAGTGCAGGCGGGAAGGGGACCAGCATCGGCTTGACGCCCAGCCTCGTGGCAATTCCCCTGATGAGATCAGGCGTCGAGAGGTCCTCGCCATCTCCAGCAAGGAAGGTCTCGCCCGCAGCGGCGGGATGGTCCATGCAGGCGATGATCAGATCGACGAGATTTTGCACTGCGACCAATGTGCGGCGGTTCTTTAGCGAAGCGAAGGGGAGCGGCAATTTCCTGCGGACAAGATTGACGAGCAGCGCGAAGTTGCCGCGTGCGCCGGGACCATAAACCAGCGGCGGGCGGATGATGACGAGTTCCATGCCGGTGCGCGCTGCGATTTCGCGCAGGCCGATTTCGCATTCCAGTTTCGAAATGCCGTAGGGATCGATTGGGTTCGGCCTGTCGTCGTGCCGGAACGGCCGGTCGGTCTCTTCTCCGTTGACCTTGATGGTGCTGATGAAGACGAACCTCTGCACGCCGGCGTGGGCGGCTTGTTCGGCGAGATTGAGCGCGGCGGCGGTGTTGACCCGGCGGAACTCCGCTAGCGGATCGGCTGCGCGGTCGTTCATGATGTGAACGCGGGCGGCGAGATGGACGATGACGTCGACGCCTTCAAGCGCGGCTGTCCAATCGGTTCCGTCGGTAATTTGAATCGGAAAATGCGCTACCTCAGGCGGAAAGGGAGAGGCCTGGGATCTCGTGGTCGCCACGAGCTCGCAAGTCTTGTCTATGTGCAGTCGTTTGACAAGCGGACTACCGACGAAGCCGGCTGCGCCGGTGACGAGGCATCGCATGATTTTCTCCCTGCTCACCCATGCGTCTTCGCTAGCCGGAAGTGATATCGGCATCAATAGAAAAGCGGTGACGCCCGCGCCGAGACCCTTTGCATTAATCAAATCGAGACGCTGGCCGCCGCCTCACTGTTGCCGGTATCCGGCTGAGAGATGACACCCGATTCAGTTGACTGATTCCATCGCGGCTGAGCGCGATTGGGTATGTCGTTGAATGGATGGACTTTTTCGATTCCGCTCGGGTTCATTTCCCGCGCGCGAAGGGAATGGTTGCACAATGAGCAAAAGTTAAAAGGCCGCAAAACTCCGGGCTAACAGTTAACGAAAGTAAACACTTCATTAACCATAATGATGCTCTAATGCATGTGAGGCCCGGCAAAGGCGAACGACGCAGACAGCTTCGCGCAAGCGTCGATTTCAAAAGTGGAAGTTATTTTTGGGGGTGTTGATGAGTCGCAAGCATGTCGCTGTCCTGATGGGCGGATTTTCCTCGGAAAGGCCTGTCAGCCTTTCCTCGGGAAAGGCTTGCGCAGAGGCCCTCGAAGCCGAAGGCTTCAAGGTGACGTGCATCGACGTGGCGCGCGACGTCTCCGAGAGGCTCGCGGCGCTGAAGCCCGATGTCATCTTCAATGCGCTGCATGGGCCCTTCGGGGAGGATGGCACCATCCAGGGTATCCTCGAATATCTCGAGATCCCCTATACGCATTCGGGCGTGCTGGCCTCGGCTCTGGCGATGGACAAGGACAAGGCGAAGCTTGTTGCCGCTGCCGCCGACATTCCGGTCGCCGAATCGCAGGTCATCAATCGTTTCGTTTTTCCTTCGGTGCATCCGATGAAGCCGCCCTATGTGGTGAAGCCGGTGCGTGAAGGGTCGAGCTTCGGCGTCGTGATCGTCACCGAAGATCAGACGCATCCGCCGCAGGTCGTCAGTTCGCCCGAATGGCGCTATGGCGAAGAGGTGCTGGTCGAGCGCTATGTCTACGGCCGCGAGCTCACCTGCGGTGTCATGGGCGAGACTGCGCTCGGTGTCACGGAGGTGGTGCCGCAGGGACACAATTTTTATGATTACGATTCCAAGTATGCTGCGGGCGGTTCAAAACACGTCATCCCGGCGAAAATTTCACCGAATATTTACCAAAAAATACAAACATTGGCGCTAAGGGCGCATCAGGCAATCGGTTGTCGCGGCGTCAGTCGGTCCGACTTTCGTTACGACGATCGTTTCTCCGAAGACGGCGAAATCATCTGGCTGGAGGTCAATACCCAGCCAGGCATGACTCCTACCTCGCTCGTGCCCGAAATGGCCGGTCATGCCGGCTATTCCTTTGGTGAGTTTCTCCGGTGGATGGTGGAGGACGCGTCTTGTTTGCGTTGACGGTCAAGAGGATAGGGCGCCCCAGCCATCATGCTGTGCTTTCGATCGTGGAAGCCGAAGAGCGATTCGTGCTGCCGCGTCCGCTGCGCCGCGTCACTCGTTTCTTGATCAGCCTCGGTAGCGGCCGCATCTACATTCCGGCCCATACCGGGACGGTGTCGGCGCTTGCCTTTTTGGCTGCGACCGGCCTCTACGGTATGTCGCTCGGCGGTCACACCGAAGTCGTCGCGCAGGCCACGACGACGGCCGCAGGTTTTGCGATCGAGAATGTGAAGGTCTCCGGCAATTCGGAAACCTCCGAGATCGAGATCCTGCAGCTGATCGGCCTCGACGGCACGACCTCACTGGTCGCGCTCGACGTCGATGCGGCCCGCCGTAAGATCGCGCACCTTCCCTGGGTCGAGAATGTCGAGGTTCGAAAGATCTATCCGAGGACGATCGAAGTGAAGCTCAAGGAGCGTGAGGCCTACGCGATCTGGCAGCACGGGCAGGAGCTTTCGCTGATCGAGAAGAACGGCAGCGTCATTGCGCCGTTGCGCGACAACAAATTTTCGTCGCTGCCGCTCGTCGTCGGCCGCGACGCCGAGACCGCGGCGGCTTCGCTCGGCGACGCCTTCGCGAAGTGGCCCGACGTGAAGGCCCGCGTGAAGGCCTATGTCTGGATATCGGGCCGTCGTTGGGATCTGCACATGGATAACGGCGTCATAGTCAAGCTGCCGGAAGACGGCATCGATCAGGCGCTGGCGACGCTTTCGAAGTTCGACAAGGAGCATCAGCTCCTGGAGCGGGACATCGCCGCGGTCGATCTGAGATTGCCCGACAGGACCGCTATCCAGCTGACGCCGGAGGCGGCGGTCCGCCGGCAGGCGGCGGTAACGGAGCGTACCAAGGAATTGAAGAAGGCGGGGCAGAATATATGAGCTTGTTCGGTTCATCCCATTTCGGATTGCCGCGCTTGAAGCCGCTTTCGTCGAAGCGGTCGCATGTCGTTTCGGTGCTCGACATCGGCTCGACCAAGGTCGTCTGCATGATCGGCCGGCTGACGCCGCGCGAGGAAAGCCAGATCCTGCCCGGCCGCACGCACAATATCGAAATCATCGGCATCGGCCATCAGCGCTCCCGCGGCATCAAGACCGGCGTCATCGCCGATCTCGATGCGCTGGAAGGCGTCATCCGTCTTGCCGTCGATGCGGCGGAGCGTATGGCGGGGCTGACCGTCGAGAGCCTGATCGTCAACCTGACGGCCGGCCGCCTTGGCAGCGACATCTACACCGCGACGATTGATCTCGGCGGTCAGGAAGTCGAGCTTAACGACCTCAAGAAAGTGCTCTCGGCTGCCTGCCAGCAATCGCTGCGCCAGGACCGCTCGGTGCTGCATTCGCTGGCGACCGGCTTCTCGCTCGACGGCGAGCGCGGCATTCGCGACCCGCTGGCAATGTACGGCGATGCGCTCGGCGTCGACATGCATGTCGTGACCGCGGAGCGCTCGGCACTGAAGAACCTCGAGCTTAGCGTCAATCGCGCGCATCTTTCTGTCGAAGGCATCGTCGCGACGCCTTATGCATCGGGCCTTGCCGCTCTCGTCGACGACGAGGTCGAGCTCGGCTGTGCGGCGATCGACATGGGCGGCGGCACGACGACGATCTCGGTCTTTGCCGAAGGCAAGCTCGTTCATACCGATGCCGTCGGGCTCGGCGGCCATCATGTCACCACCGACCTCGCCCGCGGCCTTTCGACCCGCATCGAGGATGCCGAGCGGCTGAAGGTCGTGCATGCCTCCGCGCTCTTGAATTCCTCCGATGAACGCGAGCTGATCTCGATACCGCCGATCGGCGAGGACGATCGCGACCAGCCGTCGCAGGTGCCGCGGGCGCTCGTTTCGCGCATCGTATCGGCCCGAATCGAAGAGACGATGGAACTGATCCGCGACCGTATCCAGCGTTCCGGCTTCAGCCCGATCGTCGGAAAACGCGTCGTGCTGACGGGAGGCGCGAGCCAGCTGACCGGCCTTGCCGAGGTGGCGCGGCGCATTCTGGCCCGCAACGTCCGCATCGGCCGTCCGATGGGCGTCTCGGGACTGCCGACGGCGGCCAAAGGCCCGGCCTTTTCGACGGCCGTCGGCCTGATGATCTATCCGCAGGTCGCGGACATGGAGACACATGCGTCACAGAGCGGTCTGCTCATGTCGCTTGGGGGAAATAACAGCCGCATAGCCCGCATGGGCCAGTGGCTGAAGGAAAGCTTCTGAAATTTGCGTAATTGGCCGGCGTGGCGATGCGGCCAGAGAGAGAAGGAACAGGTACCATGACCATCAAGCTGCAAAAGCCTGACATCACAGAGCTGAAGCCGCGCATCACCGTGTTCGGCGTCGGCGGCGGCGGCGGCAACGCCGTCAACAATATGATCACCGCAGGCCTCCAGGGCGTCGACTTCGTCGTTGCCAACACGGATGCGCAGGCGCTGACGATGACGAAGGCCGAGCGCATCATCCAGCTCGGCGCCAACGTCACCGAAGGCCTCGGCGCCGGCTCGCAGCCGGAAGTCGGCCGCGCGGCCGCTGAAGAGTGCATCGACGAGATCATCGATCACCTGAACGGCACGCATATGTGCTTCGTCACCGCCGGCATGGGCGGCGGCACCGGCACCGGTGCTGCTCCCGTCGTCGCGCAGGCCGCCCGCAACAAGGGCATCCTGACGGTCGGCGTCGTCACCAAGCCGTTCCATTTCGAAGGCGGCCGCCGCATGCGCCTGGCCGAGATGGGCATCCAGGAACTGCAGAAGTCTGTCGACACGCTGATCGTCATTCCGAACCAGAACCTCTTCCGCATTGCCAACGACAAGACGACCTTCGCCGACGCTTTCGCCATGGCCGACCAGGTTCTCTATTCCGGCGTTGCCTGCATCACCGACCTGATGGTGAAGGAAGGCCTCATCAACCTCGACTTCGCCGACGTCCGCTCGGTGATGCGTGAAATGGGCCGTGCGATGATGGGCACCGGCGAGGCCTCCGGCGCCGGCCGCGCGTTGCAGGCAGCCGAAGCGGCAATCGCCAACCCGTTGCTCGACGAAACCTCGATGAAGGGTGCCCAGGGCCTGCTGATCTCCATCACCGGCGGCCGCGACCTCACCCTCTTCGAAGTCGACGAAGCTGCGACCCGCATCCGCGAAGAAGTCGATCCGGACGCCAACATCATCCTGGGCGCCACTTTCGACGAATCGCTCGAAGGCATCATTCGCGTCTCGGTCGTCGCGACAGGTATCGACCGGGCGATCAGCGAAGCCGCCGAGCGCAACTTCCAGCCGGCCGCCAGGCCCGCTATCCGTCCCTCCGCGGCTGTTGCTCCGGCAGCGGCCGCAGTTCAGCCTGCGCCGGTGATGCAGGCACCGAAGGCCATCGATCCGATCGCGCAGACCATCCGCCAATCCGAGATGGAACGTGAGCTCGAAATTCCGGCCCCGCGTGCCAGCGCCCCCGTCCAGCAGCCTGCTGCGCAGCAGGAAGTCTTCCGTCCGCAGAGCAAGATTTTCGCGCCTGCACCGGAAGCTCCGGCCATGCGTCCTCAGGTGCAGCAGCAGGCTCCGGCGCCGGTAATGAGCCAGCCGGCAATGAGCCAGCCGGTGATGAGCCAGCCCGTCCAGCAGCAGCCCATCCAGCAGCAGCCGATCCGACAGGAGCCGATTATCCGGCAGGCGGCTGAACCGGTGCGCATGCCGAAGGTCGAGGATTTCCCGCCGGTCGTCCAGGCTGAACTCGACCACCGCACGCAGCCGGCTTCGGCGCATCAGCAGGAAGAGCGCGGCCCAATGGGCTTGCTCAAGCGAATCACCAATTCGCTTGGCCGCCGCGACGATGACGCGGTTGCCGCCGACATGACCGCCGCACCGCCGGCCGCATCACAGCAGCGCCGTCCGTTGTCGCCGGAGGCAAGCCTCTATGCGCCACGCCGCGGCAATCTCGACGATCAGGGTCGTGCAGTTCCGCAGGCTCGCATGATGCAGGAAGACGATCAGCTGGAAATTCCGGCATTCCTGCGCCGCCAGTCGAACTGAAATATCGCGGGCTTCGGCACCGTTCATGCCCGGGATCCAGGTCCCGGGCATTGCTGTTTTCGGCCGAGAATTCCTGAGCGATATCAATCGTGTGACTTCGTAACAAAACGAAAGAAACAGTGATTTGGATTGGAGCGCCGGCGCACGTAAATATGGCGCAAGAAAACTGCGCTGGGAGTCGTCTAGACGAGGCTCTTTCTGCAGAAAGAATGATAACCGCGCCGTGGCACCAACCGCTGGAGCGGAAAAATAAAGGCAGATTTTATGGCTATTGGCTTGCTGGGTTTTCAAACGACGGTATCGCGTCCGGTGACGCTCTCGGGCATCGGCGTTCATTCGGGCGCGAATGTCTCGATTACGCTGAACCCGGCCGAAGCGGACACCGGCGTCGTTTTCCAGCGCCTGCATGATAATGGCGACATCACCGAACTGAAGGCCGTCTCCTCGCAGGTCGGCAATACAGACCTCTGCACGGTGCTCGGCTTCTCACCCACGCATTCAATCGCGACGATCGAACATGTCATGGCCGCCGTCTATGCGCTCGGCCTCGACAATGTCCTCATTGAGGTGCAGGGCGCAGAAATGCCCATCATGGACGGCAGTTCGCTGCCTTTCGTCGAAGCGATCGAGCAGGCAGGTCTCATCTCGCTCGGCGTCAAGCGTCGCTATATCCGCATCACCAAGCCGGTGCGGATCGAGCATGGCGGCTCCTGGAGCGAATTCCGTCCCTATGACGGCACGCGCTTCGAAGTCGAGATCGATTTCGAATGCCCGCTGATCGGCCGGCAAAAGTGGGCCGGCGACCTAAACGCCGCCGTCTTTAAATCCGAACTTTCCCGCGCCCGCACCTTCGGCTTCATGCGTGATGTTGAACGTCTCTGGGCATCGGGCCATGCGCTCGGTTCTTCGCTTGAAAATTCCGTCGTCATCTCGGACGACAATACCGTCATCAATGTCGAAGGCCTGCGATATACCAAGGACGAGTTTGTTCGCCACAAGACGCTTGATGCCGTTGGCGACCTGTCTCTCGCTGGCGTCCAGTTCATCGGTTGCTACCGATCCTATCGTGGCGGCCATAAGATGAATGCCAATGCTTTGAAGGCGCTGCTCGCCGATCCCTCCGCCTACGAGGTGGTCGAGACCTCGACGCCGCGCCAGCGCGTCGCCGCTCGTGAACTGATCGCCGTCAACGCTTCGGAATTCGCTCCCTGGTCGGCATGACCTCCAGCATATTCTCAAGACCAGGCCGCCTCTTCCCGGAGGCGGTTTTTTTATGTCGGCCCGAGTCTGTGGTGATAGGCATTTTCTCGCAGTTGCTTAGCTGCCACAGGTCGGCAAGAAGGTGAAAAGCCGGCCAATCCGGCGGCGGCTGCCACAAAAATGCGTTAATGCCTTATCATTGCGTTGCTCTTGATGCACATTTGTGGCTAGAAACGCCAGCGAGGCGTGGCTGTCGTGGAGCGAGCGGCGGCATTGGGGTTCTTTTGAATGGCATATGCAGGATCTGAAGGTATGATGAAGACAGCGCGCGCTTTGTTCGCATCGCTTCTGGTGCTGAGCGCAGGCGCCTCGATCTCCGGCTGCCAGTCGGATCCCGATATCGACATCACCAAGCTTGGCCTCGAAACCGATCCGCCTGACGTGCTCTACACCCAGGGCCTTGCCAATATGAAGGCGGGCAACATGGCGGAAGCAGCGCGCAAGTTCGATGCAATCGATCGCGAGAACCCATTCTCCGAATGGGCGCGCAAGGCGCTGGTCATGAGCACCTTTGTCAAATACCGCCAGGGCAAGCTCGATGATGCGCTTGCCTCGGGTAATCGCTACATGTCGCAATATCCGAAGTCCCAGGACGCTGCCTATGTGCAGTATCTCATCGGTCTCACCTATTCCAAACAGATCGTCGACGTGACCCAGGACCAGCGCGCCTCGGCCAAGACGATCGAGGCGATGCAGGCTGTGATCGACAACTACCCGAACTCCGAATATGTTGATGACGCGCAGGCGAAGATCCGCTACGCCCGTGATCAGCTCGCCGGCAAGGAAATGCAGATCGGCCGCTACTATATGGAGCGGAAGGAATATCTCGCCGCAATCTCGCGTTTCCGCATCGTCGTCGAGAAATATCCGAATACGAACCAGATCGAGGAAGCCTTGGCCCGTCTCGTCGAGGCTTATTACGCCATGGGTATCGTCGACGAGGCGCAGACCGCGGCAGCCGTTCTTGGTCACAACTATCCGGACAGCCAGTGGTACGCCGATTCCTACAAGCTGCTGCAGACAGGTGGCGCCGAGCCGCGTGAGAACAAGGGCTCCTGGATCGCTGCGGCAGGCAAGAAACTCCTGCTCGGTTCCTAAGTCCCATGCTGATCCAGCTTTCGATCCGCGATATCGTCCTGATCGAGCGGCTGGATCTTGCCTTCGAGACTGGTCTGTCCGTGCTGACGGGCGAGACCGGCGCGGGCAAATCCATCCTGCTCGACAGTCTTTCGCTGGCGCTCGGCGGGCGCGGCGATGGCGGTCTGGTGCGCCATGGCGAAGACAGGGGCCAGGTGACGGCGGTGTTCGACGTCGGTATGGACCACGGGGCGCGGGTGCTCCTGCGTGAAAACGGCATCGACGACGAGGGCGACCTGATCTTCCGCCGTCAGCAATCGGCCGATGGTCGCACCAAGGCCTATGTCAACGATCAACCGGTGAGTGTGCAACTGATGCGCCAGGCCGGCCAGATGCTGGTCGAGATCCACGGCCAGCACGATGATCGCGCTCTTGTCGACACGAATGCCCATCGCAACCTGCTCGATGCCTTTGCCGGCCTCACCGATGAGGTTGCTGAGGTCTCCCGCCTGTATCGTATTTGGCGCGACAGCGAACGGACGCTGAAAAAGCATCGCGAGAAGGTGGAAAGTGCGGCGCGCGAGGCTGACTATCTGCGTTCCTCTGTGGCAGAGCTTGAGAAACTCTCGCCACAGGACGGCGAGGAGGACGAACTCGCCGAAAGCAGGCAGAGGATGATGAAGGCGGAGCGAATCGCCGGCGACATCGCCGAAGCCTCCGAATTCCTGAACGGCAATGCCTCGCCGGTGCCGCATATCGCCTCGCTGGTGCGCAGACTGGAGCGCAAGAGCCATGAAGCGCCCGGGCTGCTCGAAGACACCGTGACGCTACTCGATGCTGCGCTCGACCAGCTTTCCAATGCGCAGATGGAAGTCGAGGCAGCACTGCGCAAGACCGAATACGATCCGAGAGAACTGGAGCGGGTGGAGGAGCGGCTTTTTGCGCTCAGAGCTGCGTCGCGCAAATATTCCGTGCCCGTGACCGAACTGCCGGCGTTGGCGATGCGCATGATCGCTGATCTCGCCGATGTCGATGCAGGCGAGGAGCGGCTGGCGCATCTGGAAGCGGAGGTCGGTCTGGCGCGAGAGAATTACGATTCGGCGGCGCGCTCGCTTTCCGACAAGCGCCATCAAGCCGGCACTGCGCTGGCTGCTGCCGTAATGGCCGAACTGCCGGCGCTGAAGCTCGAACGCGCTCGTTTCATGGTCGAGATCACCACGGATGCGCAGGAGGCGCTTCCCGAAGGCATCGACGTCGTCGAGTTCCATGTCCAGACCAATCCCGGCACGCGCCCCGGCTCGATCATGAAGGTGGCCTCCGGCGGTGAGCTGTCGCGTTTCCTGCTGGCGCTGAAGGTGGCGCTCGCCGATCGCGGCTCAGCCCCAACGCTCGTTTTCGACGAAATCGATACCGGTGTCGGCGGTGCTGTGGCCGATGCGATCGGCCAGCGGCTGAAGCGGCTGTCCGAGCGGGTCCAGGTGCTGTCGGTCACACATGCGCCGCAGGTCGCGGCGCGGGCGGCAACGCATCTGCTGATCTCCAAGGGGCCGGCGGCCGAGGGTTCCGAAAAAATCGCCACGCGCGTCGCGACGATGGCGCACAAGGATCGCACCGAGGAGATCGCCCGCATGCTCGCCGGCGCCTCGGTAACGGAAGAGGCGAGGGCGGCGGCGAAGCGGCTGCTGGCCGGTAACGGCTGATTGCCGCAGCCGGCACGCTGACAAATACCCCGCTTCGCGCTATGCCGATTGCTCCGATTAGCGGCGATCCGTTGCCATGCGCCTTTTCCATTTCAGCGATAACTCCGGCATCGCAGCGTTCGAGCCGCGTGCCGTTCGCATCCCCTCAATCCGCCCGGCCGGCCAGGAATGGCTGAACGGTCCGCTCGTCTGGGCGATCGATGCCGATCACGACTTCATGTATCTCTTTCCGCGAGATTGCCCGCGGATCCTGATCTGGGCCACGTCCGAGACGCCGGAAGCCGAGAGGCGGCATTGGCTTGCAGGTTGCCGGGCAGCAGCCTATGTCGAGCGTCGTTGGCTGGAACGGCTCTCGGCGGTGACAGTTTATCGTTACGCGCTGCCGGCCGAAGGTTTCGAGGAGCTCGGCGATGCGGGCATGTGGGTGGCTCGCCGGCGTATAGTTCCGATCGAATGCACCGCCATTTCGCGGCTCGACCGGGAATTCATGCCGCGCGGAGTGGAACTGCGGGTGGTCGACAGTTTTCAGCCGCTGAAAGGCCTGTGGAACAGCGGACTGCATGTCAGCGGCATCCGGCTGCGCAACGCCTTGGATTGGAAATAGGCTGGTAGGCAGTCCTCACTGGTCAGGGTAAGCAGGCTCTCTTTTCATCCGGCGATTTTGCTCTAAAAACAATGCAGATTTCTGGCCAGATTCTCTGGAGTGATGTTCCATGTCCACCGAAGGTTCCGCCATCGACACGTTGACGATAGAAGAGGCTGCCGCCGAGCTCGAGCGGCTGGCAAGGGAGATCGCGCACCACGACGCGCTCTATCACGGCAAGGACCAGCCGGAGATTTCAGATGCCGATTACGATGCGCTGAAGCGCCGCAACGATGCGCTGGAAGCGCAGTTTCCCGAGCTGATCCGTGAGGACAGCCCGTCGCGAAGGGTCGGTGCTGCGCCCTCGGTCACCTTCTCGCCCGTCGTCCACGCGCGGCCGATGCTGTCGCTCGACAACACGTTCTCGCAGGAGGACGTGCGGGATTTCGTTGCCAGCGTCTATCGCTTCCTCGGCCGCCTGCCGGACCAGTCGATCGCTTTTACCGCTGAACCGAAGATCGATGGGCTATCGATGTCGATCCGCTACGAGAACGGGAGACTGACGACGGCTGCGACGCGCGGTGACGGCACCACGGGGGAAAACGTCACCGCCAACATCCGCACCATATCCGAAATTCCCAACCAGCTGCCGAAGGGTGTCCCCGCAGTCGTGGAAATCCGCGGCGAGGTTTATATGGCCAAGAGCGATTTCCTGGCGCTCAACCGCCAGATGGAAGCGGAGGGCAAGCAGACCTATGTCAATCCGCGCAACACGGCGGCGGGATCGCTGCGCCAACTCGACGCCAAGGTGACGGCGAGCCGCAAGCTGAAATTCTTCGCCTATGCCTGGGGCGAGATGTCGGACATGCCGGCCGACACGCAATTCGGCATGGTGCAGACCTTCAAGGACTGGGGCTTCCCGGTCAATCCGTTGATGAAGCGGCTGAATTCGGTCGCCGACATCCTGGCGCATTACGACGAGATCGGCCTCAAGCGCCCGGATCTCGATTACGATATCGACGGCGTCGTCTACAAGGTCGACAGCCTGGAACTGCAGCAGCGCCTCGGCTTCCGCTCGCGAAGCCCGCGGTGGGCGACGGCGCATAAATTCCCGGCCGAGCAGGCCTTCACCGAGGTCGAGAAGATCGAGATCCAGGTCGGCCGGACCGGTGCGCTGACGCCTGTGGCCCGGCTGAAGCCGATCACGGTCGGCGGCGTCGTCGTCACCAACGCGACACTGCACAATGAGGACTACATCAAGGGCATCGGCAATAGCGGCGAGCGCATCCGACCGAAGGAGCACGATATTCGCGAGGGCGATACCGTCATCGTCCAGCGCGCCGGCGATGTCATTCCGCAGATCCTCGACGTGGTGATGGAAAAGCGTCTCGCAGAGGCGAAGCCATATGATTTTCCCAAGACCTGCCCGGTCTGCGGTTCGCATGCGGTACGCGACGTCAATGAGAAGACCGGCAAGATGGATTCGGTGCGCCGCTGCACGGGCGGCTTCATCTGCCGGGCGCAGGCGACGGAGCATCTGAAGCATTTCGTTTCGCGCAACGCCTTCGATATCGAGGGGCTCGGTTCGAAGCAGATCGACTTCTTCTTCGAAAATGAAGATGCGTCGCTGCAGATCCGCACGGCGCCCGATATCTTCACCTTGGAGAAGCGCCAGGCGCAGTCGCTGACCAAGCTGGAGAATATCGACGGCTTCGGCAAGGTCAGCGTCGGCAAGCTCTATGCGGCGATCAACGAGCGGCGCAGCATTGCGCTCCACCGTTTCATCTATGCGCTCGGCATTCGCCATGTCGGTGAAACCACGGCAAAACTCTTGGCGCGCTCCTACGGCACCTATGAAGCCTTTGCGGCCGCGATGAAGGAGGCCGCACCGCTTTCCGGCGACGCCTGGAACGATCTCAACGCCATCGAGGGTATCGGTGAGGTCGTGGCGCGCGCGATTGTCGAGTTCTACAAGGAGCCGCGCAACATCGAAGTGATCGGCCGTCTGCTTGAAGAAGTGACGCCCGCAGCGGCCGAGCAACCGGTGACGACGGGCAGTCCTGTGGCTGGCAAGACCGTGGTCTTCACCGGCTCGCTCGAAAAATTCACCCGCGACGAGGCGAAGGCAAGGGCCGAAAGCCTCGGCGCCAAAGTCGCGGGATCGGTATCGAAGAAGACCGACATCGTCGTTGCCGGTCCCGGCGCCGGCTCGAAGCTCGACAAGGCGCGCGAACTCGGCGTCCAGACGATGGATGAGGATGAGTGGCTGGCGCTGATTGGCGGGTGAGGAAGCCGGCGTCAGAATGCCCGCATCCTGTTCGGCGTTGCCTCGGCCTTGTGCGAGGATCTGCTGCGTCCGTTGCCAATGCTCGGGATAAGCCGGGCAAGCCCAAGCATGACGAGGGATGCGGATAGACCCGTCCGACTCAGGTCCTCAGCCGCGCCATCGTATAGGCATCGGCATAGTGTCCGGCGCGATATCCGAAAGCACGCAGATGCCCTTCCTTTTCGAAGCCGAACTTCTCATAGAGAGCGATCGCAGCCGCGTTGTCGGTATAAACGGTCAGTTCGAGCCGCTTGATGTCGAGCCAGTCGTCGGCGGCGTCGACCATTGCGCCAAGCAGGATCCGGCCGAAACCGCGACCTGTGAAATCGTCGTGCACGCCCATGCCGAGGCTGGCGACGTGCTGGCGACGGCCGCTAAGGCGATTGAGGCCGCAATTGCCGACGATCTTGCCATTTAGAGTCACGACAAGGTTGAGCGCGCCCGCCGACGGGTTTTCCATGTTCTTGCGGACCTCCTCAATCCGCTGGTAAGGCGGCCTCAGCGTGCCGGCCCGATAGCCCGGTAAATTTATAAGATCGGTGATCTCTTCGGCGTCGGAAAGACGCACGGCTCGCACGACGACGCCGTCGGGCAGGGGCGACCGGCCGCGGGGTTCATTCTCTTCGTTTTCAGGCATGGCATCTCTCCTTGGGTCACAGCGAGGAGAGCCGGGATTTTTTGGAAAACCCTGCTCGCCTCGGCAGGGTTCTCGGGATGATCGGACGGCTAGTGACGCACCATCGCTCCCGCATACCCTGGAGGGGTCGTGGCGATATGATGCATGGTATGCGTCACAGAGTTGATCATGCGCGAAAGCTTCCCCATCTGCGTGCAGATGTCAATAGGCCGGGATTTGCCTTCGCCTCCGGCTGACATTATGCCGGTAGGGCAGACGATTCGGATTTTACTCTTGAAGACCATTGCCATCGATTTCGAGACAGCCAACGAGCAGCGCGGCAGCGCCTGTTCTGTCGGGCTTGCCTGGATCGAGGAGGGTAGGGTGACGCGCGTCGAGGAGCGGCTGATCCGACCCAGAGATATGCGCTTTTCCGGCATGAACATCGCAATCCACGGAATTCGGCCGGAGCACGTCGAGGATGCGCCTGAATTTCCCGAGGTGATGGACGAGTTCTACGACGATATCAGCGGCGCGACGATGATCGCGCACAATGCGGCATTCGATTTCAGCGTCTGGCGGGCGAGCCTCGATCTCTACCGGCAATCCTATCCTGAGCTGACCTATCTCTGCAGCCTGAAGATGGCGCAGCGCATCTGGCCGCATTTCCTCTCGCATCGGCTGAACCTGATCGCCGAGCATCTCGGGCTGCGCTTCATGCACCATAATGCCGCCGAGGATGCGGCGGTTTGCGCGGCTGCGGCGATCGAGATGGCAAGGGCGGTCAAGGCGAAGGCCGTGGAAGCAATCCCGGCGCTGATCGGTATGACGCCGGGGCGGCTGACGGCGCGTGGCTATGCGCCCTGCACCTGCCGGAGGGCCTGAACGCCCCGCAACAACAGCGATTTCTTGCAAAGCCCAGGTGCATGCTTATCTAGAATGCGGATCATCCAGGGAGCCGCCATGACCAAGCTTCGCACGTTTCTTCTCGCCGCATTTTCCTTCGCCGCTATTTCCGCGGGCGCCGCCTCGGCCGAAGTCGTAGGCAAGGTCGGGGTCGACTGGATCGGCAACGACATCATCGTCGAGGCACTCTCCGACCCGGAGGTCAAGGGCATCACTTGCCACGTCACCTATTTCGATCGCAGCCTGATCGATCGGTTCAAGAACGGCAACTGGTTCGAAGATCCGTCCAACAATTCGATCGCTTGCCGCCAGACCGGACCGATCGAGATCGGCAACATCGACCTCTCCAAGGACGGCAGCGAGGTGTTCCGCCAGGGCATGTCGCTGATCTGGAAGACGCTGGTTGTCAACCGCATCTACGACAAGCCCAACGACACGCTGATCTATCTCGCCCATTCGCGCCAATTGACCGATGGTTCGGCGAAGATGTCGATCTCGACCGTTCCGCTTTATGGGCAGAGCGTGACTTGGAAGAATGGGAAGCCATAGGGGCTGGAGATCCTTTCTTCTGATGTGCCGTCCGCGTCCTCATCCGACCCTTCGCGCCACCTTCTCTCCGCGGGGGAGAAGGGGTAAGCCGCATCGTCTCCGCATACTTGAAGGCTTGGGGTGCTACGTCCCCTCTGCCGGTCGGGGTGAGGAGCCGCTCGCGCAAAGCATGCGTACTTTCTGACGAAAAACAGGAAAGGCCCGGACGAGCCGAGCCTTTGAATTTCGTATCTAAAAGAATATCAAGCCGCTTGGTTCAACTCGTCGGCGATGACCGTATCGAGGTTGAGGAAGCAGACCATGGTCTTCTCGAGTGCGACGATGCCGCGGCAGAAGGCGCGCTGGGCTTCCGGGATGATTTCCGGCGGCGGCTGCAGGTCTTCGCTCTTGATGGTCATCATGTCGGAAACCTGTTCGACCAGCAGGCCGACCAGCTTGCCGGCGATGTCGGTGACAATGATCGCCGAGCGCTCGGAGGGTTCGGTCATCTTCATGCCGAGGCGGCAGGCCATGTCGATGACCGGGATCACCGCGCCGCGCAGGTTGATGAGGCCCAACACGTAGGGCGGGGTATGCGGCATCGGCGTCACCGGCGCCCAACCGCGGATTTCGCGGATGGCCATGATGTCGATGCAGAATTCCTGGTCGCCCAGATGGAACGAAACGATTTCGAGATAGGCGCCCGACTGCTTGATGGCGTTGTTGTTCATGATCAGAATTCTTCCCAGTTGTCCCCGGCGGGAGCGGCGATGGCTTTGGCGGCAGAACCGCCGTTGAATGCGCCCGCGACTTTGCCGATCAGGCTGCGTGCGGGAGAAGGTCTCGAATGCGAGGCGGCGGTTGCCTCTCGCGGCGTTTGCCGGGCGCTCATGCCCTCGCCGGTTTTGAACTGCTTGATCAATTGCGTCAGATTTTCGGCGTCGACGGCGAGCGTATGACTTGCCGCATTCGTCTCTTCCACCATGGCCGCGTTCTTCTGCGTGACCTGATCCATCTGGCTGATCGAAGTATTGATTTCGTTCAATCCGACTGATTGTTCGCGCGCAGAGGTTACGATTGATTTAACATGTTCGTCGATGCGCAGAACATCTTCGCCGATCTGGCGAAGCGCTTCACCGGCGGCTGTCACCAGTTCGCCGCCGATCTTCACTTCCTCGCCGGATTTTCCGATCAAGGTCTTGATATCCTTGGCAGCACCCGCAGCACGGCCGGCGAGTTCGCGCACTTCTTGGGCAACGACGGCGAAGCCCTTGCCGGCCTCGCCGGCGCGCGCTGCCTCGACACCGGCATTGAGCGCCAGGAGGTTCGTCTGGAATGCGATTTCGTCGATGACGTTGATGATCTTGCCGATCTCGCGGGAGGCGCCCTCGATTCGCTCCATCGCGGCCATCGCATCACCGACAACGATGTCCGACTTCGCGGTATTCTCGCGGGTGTGAGAGACCATGTGGCCGACTTCCTCGGCGCGGCTCGTGGCGTTACGGACGGTGGCGGTGATCTGGTCGAGGGCTGCCGAGGTTTCTTCCAGGGAAGCGGCCTGCTGCTCGGTGCGCTTGGCGAGATCGTCGGCGGCGGCGCGCATCTGGCGGCTGTTCGCCTCGATCGAGCTGCTGTTGATGGCGATGTCACTCATCGCCTTGCGCAGCGTCGCGGTCGTCTGGTTGAAGTCCAGGCGCAAGCGCTCCAGCTCTTCGCGGAACGGCTGGTCGATGGTCACGGTCACGTCGCCGCCCGAAAGGCGGGTAAGGCCGGCGCCGAGAGCGGCGACGGCGGCGCTGAGCGCTTCGGCGTCGGCGAGCTTGGCGGCTTCGCGGGCACGGTGCTCAGCATCGCTGCGCTGTCGGTCTGTCTGGGCTTGGGCTTCAAGGTCGCGCTTCTCGATCGCGGCGAGGCGGAAGCCGTCGGCGGCGCGAGCCATCTCGCCTATTTCGTCGCCGCGGGTCTTTTCAGCGACGTCGCTGGCGAGATCGCCGTTCATGATGCGCTGCATGCTTTCGCGCACGGCGCCGATGCCACGCCGGATCGAGCCGCCATGGACATATTGCAGGACACCCATGACGAGGATGGCTAGGATGCCGAGGCCGATCTGCAGGATGAGGGCCTCTCGCGACACGGCATTGGCGAGCTCGACATGCTGCTGGGCGAAAATGGTGCCGTCAGCGGCGAGCTTGTCGAGCGTCGCGGTCAGCTCTTCGCCGGCGCCGTCGATCGCGTCGTCGATTTTGTCGAATTCCGCATCAGCCGCGCCCTGCTGAACCAGCGCGACGAGATCGACCTGTATTGCCTTGCCGATTGCGGCGACATCGGCGTCATAGCTCTTCAACAGGCTGTCGACTTGCATTTCATTCGCAAGAAGGTGCATCTCTTTCGAACCACCCGAAAGAGCAGTCAGCGAATCACCGATTAGTTTGATGCGCTCGGGCTCGACGGCCTTGCTGTCCTTGTCGACGATGATGTCCATCGCGGCCAAGACCATCGTCAGATTCGCAAGCCGCATGTCGCCGATATGGTTGACGCTCGCCTGGATCTCGCCGGCGCGGCGCAACGCCGTGTCGACCCGCATGTTCTCGTACCAGCCGACGCCGAGCATCGTTCCGAAACCGATGAAGGCCGCACCGCCCAGTGTCCAGAGCCGCTGGCTGACCGACAGGCTCTTGCGCACCGATGAATTCGTCATGAAAAGACCCCTCCACAAACCGCTCGGGTTTATGTTTTTCTTACCCTCATGCGGACGTCCGGAGGTTTCGCCACTCGGCAGACTTCATGTCAGAACGGCTCGACCGGGCCGCACTGCTAAATATAGATGTGACGGCTTAAGCCTTTCCTAATGATGTTTATTGTGAGACCGTCGGTTCGGGCAGAAGGGAAGTCGTTCAGGCGCAATGCTTTTTTGATGGACGCCAAGTCTGGCAGACTGACTTTCGGGTGATCGACGGCTGCGGTTCGTGAGAGACAATTAATCACGGGTCAAAAAACATATTCTTGAATTGCGCGCCTTCGGCCGAGACGATAATCACGCCGGCAGGGGCGGGTGGCACATCCGCCCGATCGAGGATCACGCCATGAAGAGATTCCGCATCGCCGTCTGGATCGGTGTTCTGATACTTGCCGGGATTCTCGGCGCGGTGAGTTATTCCATGAAGTCGCGGGACGTCGTGGCGGAAGCTCCCTTCGGCGTGCCTTTCACGTTGGTTTCCCAGAGCGGCCAGCTGATCACCGAGCAGGCGCTGCGCGGCAAGCCGACGGCGCTGTTCTTCGGCTTTACCCATTGCCCGGAAGTTTGCCCGACAACGCTGTTCGAACTGAACGGCTGGATGGAGAAGGTCGATCCCAACGGCGACAAGCTGCAAGCCTATTTTGTGACCGTCGATCCGGAGCGCGATACGCCTGAGATCATGAACGAGTACGTGTCCAACGTTTCCAAGCGAATTACCGGCATTTCGGGCCCACCGGACAAGATCGCCGAGGTCATCAAGGGGTTCCGCGTCTATGCCAAGAAGGTGCCGGTCGACGAGAAGGATCCAAACGGCGACTATACGATGGATCATACTGCGTCGGTCTTCCTGCTCGATTCCGCCGGGCGGTTTTCCGGAACGATCGCCTATGGCGAAAATCCGGACACGGCGGTAAAGAAGCTGGAGAATCTCGTCCATAAGGGGTGATGGCTTCAGCGTGATGGGACGTTGGCTCGACCGATGGCGGGCAACGGAAACGGGAAAGACCGCCTATCGTGAGTGAAATCCGCCTTTACGTGTCGACCACCGAAAGCCAGGCCGAAGCGATCCTCGATCTCCTGACCCAAGTCTTCGGCGAAGAAGACTTTGCCATCGGCACCACCGAAATCGATGAGAAGAAGGATATATGGGAGGCCTCGGTCTATATGATGGCCGAGGACGAGGCGGATGTGCGCTCCCGCATCGAGGCGGCGCTGAAGGTCGCTTTTCCCGAAGCTCAGCTGTCGCGAGAAGTCATCCCGGATGTCGATTGGGTGGCGAAATCGCTAGAGGGCCTGAAGCCGGTCAGGGCGGGGCGCTTCCTGGTGCATGGCTCGCATGACCGAGACAAGGTCCGCTCCGGTGACATCGCCATCGAGATCGATGCCGGCCAAGCCTTCGGTACCGGCCATCACGGAACGACGGCCGGTTGCCTGGAGATGATCGATGCAGTGATGTGTTCGCGCCGGGTTCGCAATGCGCTTGATCTCGGCACCGGCAGTGGCGTCCTGGCGATCGCGGTGCGTAAGCTCAAAAACATCCCGGTGCTTGCGACCGATATCGATCCGATCGCAACGCTGGTCGCGGCTGAGAACGTACGACGCAATGGCATCGCGTCTGGCATCGTCACGAAGACCGCACCGGGGTTCCATTCGACGGCCTTCTCGGAGAATGGCCCCTTCGACCTCATCATCGCCAATATTCTCGCCCGGCCCTTGATTCGGATGGCGCCAAAGCTCGTCACGCATCTTGCGCCCGGCGGATCGGTGATCCTTTCAGGCATTCTCGCGTCACAACGGTGGAAGGTGATCGCCGCCTATAGCGGCGCGCGGCTCCGCCATGTCAGGACGATCTGGCGGAACGGCTGGGTGACGATTCATTTCGATCGGCCTTGAGGAGGGAGAGGATCGGGGCGACGGGTGCGACTTACTCCCTCTTCTCCCCGCTGGGGAGAGGAGGGAACAAGTCGTGACGTCAGTTGTCCCACAGGATAGTGCGGTTTCCGTGCCGTTCTCAAAAGAAAAAGGCGGCGCCGATGGCACCGCCTTGGACCGGTCTTCCGGTCAATGCCCGCGAGCTCGAAGGAGGAGGAGCGCTCGAGCGGGCTCTACTGCATTCCAATAGGCCGGTCCGGGAGGGAGGAGGCGGACAGGCTTTAAGCTTAGAACGCGTAGCTGGGCGCGCCCTGGTGGCGCGTGACGCGCTGGCCGGCACCGAGAAGCTTGAGGCTGTCCTCGTTCTGCGGGCGGCGGGCGCCGATCACGTGACGCACAGTCTGGCGTTCGCCAGCCTGCACCGGGCTGCTGTATGCGAAGCGCGAGAGAGAGGCGGTCATTTCAAAAATTCCTTTGTTTGCTGGCTCATCCGAACCGTTCGATGGTGGCTATATAGCTATTCTGAAATGCGGAGGCAGAGGGTTTTCATCATGGGAGCCATGCGGCCAATGCATAAAGCGTGCCAAATTAACTTTTGGCGTCACAGTTCCGTCAAAATGCCGAGCAGGCCCAACGGTTTCGCCTCGTTTCGTCGCTTTTTCTCCCCATCGATTTAAATTTCGCTAACATGGCCGGCATCCCGCTAACCAGATTCGTTTCAACCGTTCGGATTTCCAGCATGTTCCAGTCTTTCGAAGTCACCTCCACGCCGCAGTTCGGCAAGGAACGAGTTTCGGCGCTGCGCGCTACTTTCGATTCGCTAGGCATCGATGCTTTCCTCGTGCCGCGCGCCGATGAGTTCAACGGCGAATATGTTCCGGCCTGCTCCGAGCGGCTGGCATGGCTGACGGGTTTCACCGGCTCGGCGGGCATCGCGCTGATCCTGCGGACGCAGGCGATCGTCTTCGTCGACGGGCGCTATGTGACGCAGCTCGCCGAACAAGTCGACGGCTCGGTGTTTTCGGGCGGCGATCTGGTGAACGAGCCGCCGCATGTCTGGCTTGCCGCAAACGGAACTAAGGGGCTGAGGCTCGGCATCGATCCCTGGCTTCACGCCGGCGCGGAGGTACGGCGCCTGGAAAAAGCGCTCGCGGAGATCGGCGGGAGGTTGGTCTTCCTGCCGTACAATCCGCTCGACAGGTTGTGGAGCGATCGGCCTGCCGAGCCGCTCGGCGCCGTCACCATCCAGAATGTCGCCCAAGCCGGCGTGCTGGCAAGCGATAAGATTGCGACGATTGCCGCTGAGCTTTCGAAGAAGAACCTCGCCGCGGTGCTGATTGCGGATCCCTCCTCGGTTGCCTGGATCTTCAATATCCGCGGTGCCGACGTGCCGCACACGCCGCATCCGCTGGCGCGCGCCATCATCCACGCCGACGGGCGGTCCGAACTCTTCCTCGACAAGCGCAAGACTGGAATCGAGACTGAGGCTTATCTCGGGCAGATATGCACGCAACTTCCGCCATCGGCGCTCGAAGAGAGGCTTGCTGCCGTTTCCAGGGATCGCCGAGTGCTGATCGATGCTGATATCGCCTCCCATGCGCTGGCGGAGATTATCCGCAAGGCGGGCGGCGAAGTGGTGGAGGGCGCCGACCCCGCTAAGCTGCCGCGCGCGGTGAAAAATGACGTGGAAATCAACGGCTCGGCCGCTGCACATCTGCAGGATGGAGCAGCGATGGTGGAATTCCTTTATTGGCTGTCGCAGGAGAAGCCGGGCAGCGTAAGCGAGATTTCTGCTGCCGAACATCTGGAGGCGGTGCGCGCTCGAGTCGGCCAGAGCATGCAGAATCCGCTGAAGGATATATCCTTCGATACGATCTCGGGCGCCGGCGAACATGCGGCGATCATGCATTATCGCGTTACCACCGCGACCAACCGGATGATCGAAGCAGGCGAACTTTTCTTGATCGATTCCGGTGCGCAATACATCAACGGCACGACTGATATTACCCGCACGGTCGGGATCGGCACGGTGTCAGAGGAGCATCGCCGTTTCTTCACGATGGTGCTCAAGGGCATGGTCCAGATCAGCACGGCACGTTTCCCGAAGGGTACACGCGGCTGCGACCTTGATCCGCTGGCGCGCATCGCGCTGTGGAGGGCAGGCGCCGACTTCGCCCATGGCACAGGCCATGGGGTCGGCTCCTATCTCTCTGTGCATGAGGGGCCGCAACGCATTTCCCGGCTTTCGACGCAGGAGCTGCTGCCCGGGATGATCCTTTCGAACGAGCCCGGTTATTACCGGCCCGGCAGCTTCGGCATCCGTATCGAAAACCTGA
The DNA here is from genome assembly GCF_014193135.1 of Rhizobium sp. BK049. Taxonomy (NCBI): domain Bacteria; kingdom Pseudomonadati; phylum Pseudomonadota; class Alphaproteobacteria; order Hyphomicrobiales; family Rhizobiaceae; genus Rhizobium; species Rhizobium sp. BK049. Next base: position 81,660 of record NZ_JACHYV010000010.1, on the reverse strand, counting down.
TCTATGTGCGCGGCGCCGAGGAGATCGAAGGCGGCGACATGCCGATGCTCGGCTTCGAGACGCTGACCTTCTGCCCGATCGACCGCAGCCTCGTCATTCCCGAGCTTCTGACCCATGATGAGCTGCATTGGTTCAACGACTATCACCGCCGCACATGCGAGGCGCTGATGCCGCTGATCCACGATCCGGACGTCAGGGCGTGGCTCGAAAACGCGACGCTGCCGCTCGAATATTAGGCAACAGGCGGCGGAACACTGCTTTCGGGCTGCAAGGCCGCGCACTTTCAGGCGCAAGGCCGGGGTTCAGGCGCCGATCGTGTAGCGCCATGCCATCACGACAACCCAAGCGGCAAGCAGCATCCATGTATGGGAAATGCGCAGGCCGACGAAGAGGGCAACGACCAGCGCCAGTTTCGATTCCCAGCCGCCAATGAAGAAGGCAGGTGCGACAAGAGTGGTCAGCACGGCGGCCGGCACGGCGTTCAGCGCCGCTTCCATGCGCGGGGGAATGCTCTTCATTCGGGTGATGAGGATATAACCGCCGATGCGGGTGGCGAAGGTGGCGACTGCTGCGGCGAGTATGACGAGCGCCATATGGAGATCGAATTCCATGGCTCAGACCTCGTGCACTTCGGATTGAAAGGCGTCGGCTTCGAGATCCGGCACCTCGCGCGGCAGCGGCAGCAGGGCAGCCAGCACGATGCCGGCGGCCGCACCCAGGCTGACATGCCAGGGCGAGCCGACATAGCGGTAGGCGAGCACTGATGCTACCGCGCTGACGAGCGCCACCGGCAGGAAGTTGTCGCGCTTGCGGAAGCCGAGGACGATGCCGAGGAAATAGGCCGGCAGCAAGATATCGAGTCCAATTGCCTTGGGATCGCCGATGAAGCCGCCGAGCAGGCCGCCGGCGACGCTGATCAGCACCCAGGGAATGTAGATGATGACGCCGAAGCCGAGATACCAGGCGAAGGTAAGCGGTTTGCCGGCTTCGCCCCGCTTGACCGCCTCGGCAAATTGCGGATCGACGAGCAGGAAAAAGGTGAAGAACTTCTGCACCGGGGTGAAATGGCCGATGTAGCGTGCTAAGGCCGCCGAATAGAGCACATGGCGAAAATTGACGGCCAGGATCGAAAGCACGATCAGCCAGGCATGAACCTGGTGGCCGAAGAGTTCGATTCCGACCATCTGGCTGGCACCGGCATAGACCGTTGCGCTCATGAAGGCGGCCTCGGAAAGCGACATGCCGTTTTCAACCGCCAGTGCTCCGAACAGCGCGCCAAAGGGCGCCGATGCCAGCGCAACGGCCGAGCCGCCCCGCAAACCTTCAACAAAGTCGGCGCGATTCATGTGAGTGTCCTGTTGGAAATCAGTTTTTCCTTATGGGCTACGGTCTTCCGCGGCAATTGAATTTCGTTGATTGACCGATCGATTTCGCTGAAGCATCAACGTCGTGATTGCATTTGTCGGAGAACCAGGCATGCAGAAAATTGAATTTTCCAGGGAAGAAAAGGCTGAGATCGTTTCGCGCATCCGCGCTTATTTCGACCGCGAACTGGATCCCATCGGAACCCTGCCGGCCGAATTACTGCTCGATTTTTTTACCGAGGAGATCGGGCCTTACTTCTACAATCGAGGGCTGAGAGATGCCCAGGCTGCCTTATTGAAGAGAATGGAAGACGTGGCCGAAGATATCCATCTTCTCGAGAGAGAGCAGAAGTCCAGCGCCTAAAATCAGACTGCAGGCCTGCTTAACGCCAAATTATGGCTGCGGCGATACGGTCGGCGCTTTCCTTCACCAGGTTGGTGTCATTTGGCCCTGATTGTCTCTGTTATTGATGAACCACGATCCGCCAGGCTCGCCAACGCGATGCTCTTCCTCGCCTGGCTTGCGCTGGCGTCTGCGCTTTGCTGGTCCGAAACGGTATGGCGTGACGAAGTTCGCGCATTGTCACTGGCCCTTCAGGGAGACAATTTCGCCGCTATGCTTCGCCAACTGCAGGGTGAGGGGCATCCTGCCCTGTGGTATATCCTGCTGCGCGCCGCCTATGTCATAGTCGGCTCACCCGTCGTCTTGAAAATCGTCGCACTGACGATTGCGGCGGCCGCCGCCTACCTTCTTGTTTTCCGGTTGAAACTGCCCCTTCCCATCATGCTGCTGTCGCTGTTCAGCAGCTTCTCGATTTTCGATTACGCGGCAATGTCGCGAAATTACGGCATCAGCATGCTGGTGGTCTTCCTTATCGTCCTGAGCTGGGAGAGGGGAGTACGCAACGGGATATTGCTCGGCTTTTTGTTTGCCTTGCTGGCAAATACCAATGTCCACTCGGTCGTCCTCGTCGGCGGCTTTCTCGCCTATTGGTTTTTCGATCTGGTTCTGGCGCGGCGAAGACCCCGTTTGAGCGCATATCGGGCCTTTGTGACAGCTGCTGCCATTGCCGCGGTCGGCGTTGTTCTGTGCGTCATGACGGTCTATCCGACCTTCAACGATGCCGGGCAGAACGATCTCGCGGACAAGAATTTCGCTTTGCTTGTCCTTTCTGCCTTTACCGCGGCCAGTTCCTATTTCATGGCATTGTACCCCGACCGGGTCCTTGAACTGGTCGTGGCTGATCCATCGCTCGCCCGGATTTTCGCGTCGCTCATGGCTGTGCTCATCTATGGCAGTCTGTTGGGGCTGGCCAACCGGCGACCGGCGATGTTCGCAGCAGCACTGGTTCTCCTCGGGCTTTCCCTGCTTTTTACGCTCGTTTACCCAGGTAGCTACAGGCATCAGGCGCTGTGGCTGGTGTTCATGATCGCAATCACCGCTTTGACCCAGCCGCCTCGGGCCGGCCTCGCCGATGTTGCCGGCACCGAAGCTGCCAGCGTCGTCGTGAAGATCGGGCGTCTTTGCTTCATGATATTGCTCGCACTGCAGGTCGCTTCCGGCATCGAGAGGGTCCATCAATTCCTTTTCACCGACATGCCGCTCAGCCGAGCCCAGGATCTCGGCTCGTTCATTGAATCTCGTCCTGATCTCAAGGATGCGATCATCATGGCGGATCCCGACTATCTTGTTGAAGCCTTGCCCTATTACGTTTCCAATCGCACCTATCTTCTAAGAGAGGAACGGTTCGGTGCCATTGTGCATTATACCCGCAATGCGCGGCTTTCTCTCAGCCTTGCCGACATTCTGCAGACGGCGCGGCAGTTGCAGCAAAGCGAGCATGCCCCCGTCGTCATTCTTCTCTCACAGCGGCTTGACCGAATTGCCGCGCCGGTCTCATTGCGCGAAAGTTACAATTGGCTGCTGTCCCTGACGCCAGAGGACATTTCCGCATTCCGGAGCGAGACGACCCTCGTCAAGCGCTTCGGCCCCGTTGCCGGCAGCGATGAGACATTCGACGCCTATTTGTTGAAATAGTCGGCGATCGCAAGCTCATTGGCGCAAGGCATCTGCGCTTTTAATCGCAGCGATGCCATGCGCCCGCATCTCGTCGATAGCGGCGGCAACACCTTCGGGGGTAATGCCGCGACTTGCATCCTCGATGAAGCGCACGCGCACCCCAGGCATCATCTCGAGCGCGTCGAGCGCCGAGAACTTGACACAGTAATCGGTTGCCAGCCCGCAGACGTCGAGATCGGTGACACCCTGTTCCTGGAGAAAATTGGAAAGACCGGTCGAAGCATCCCGGTCATTGTCGCGGAATGCCGAATAGCTATCGATCCTGGGATCCTCGCCCTTCTGCTGGATCAGGTCGATCTCTTCGGATCTCAGGTCCGGATGCAGTTCGGCGTCGAGCGTACCCTGGATACAGTGGTCGGGCCACATCATCTGTGGCTTGCCAGACAATTCGCCCATCTCGAAGGGAGCGGCGCCCGGATGGGCGGAGGCGAAACTGCCGTGGCCGGGCGGATGCCAGTCCTGCGAGGCGACGATCAAATCATATTTGCCGCTGTCGATCAGCCGGTTTGCGACGGGAACCACCTTGTCGCCGTCCGGCACGGGCAGATTGCCGCCGGGACAGAAGCCGTTTTGGATATCGACGAGCAGCAGCGCTTTCATCAAGGCCAATCCCTTCGCGTTATTGCAATGCAAATGCCAAATGCACCGAACACACCACTAGTGGATTTCCCAGCGCGGGTGCGCAAGTGTTAATTCTAGTACCTCCGGTAGTGGCTGGTCGAAAAAGCACACGCTAATGCAACCATGGATATTGGTCGCGATGACTCTCCTCTCGAAATGGCGGGAGGCGAAGGTTCTACGCTACGGGATCTCCCCGGCAGAGCCTCATTTTCCCGGTGTCAGCCTTCATCGGTTTACCGGCTGGGGTGCTGCAGCACCGTCTTCGACGGCGACGTCCGCTCGATCTTGCCCGCCGCTGCGATTTCTGCCTTTCTTGGCTCATCAGCAATCGAGATTGAAGCTATGTCCGAGCCTCAAGCAGATGAAAAGATCGATGCCACCTTTCGCAATGGCTCGCTGACTGCGACCGGGATCATTCTTGGTTTCTCCCTCAATTTCATCAGTCTCTGGGTGTCCAATCCCAATGACTGGAGCCGCGTCGATCTGCTACCGATGTCGTTCCTGACTGTCGGTATCGCCATTCAGGTGAAGGTATTTGCCGATCTGCTCGCGCGCGACTCCCTGCTCGCCGCAAAATATGACCGGGCTCGGCGACTGTTCCTGATCGGGCTGTCGATCGTCGCCGTCGGAATGGGGATCGCCCTGCTGAACGATATTCTCGGACTCAGCAGTATGCGGATGTTCGGGTAAGGGTTCCCACGCGGTATCACCGCAAATCACACGCGCTCGACGAACCCGTCCAGCACCCGTTTCTGGCCGGCGCGATCGAAATCGATCGTCAGCTTGTTGCCTTCGATGCCGGTGATGTTGCCGTTGCCGAATTTCAGGTGAAACACGCGGTCGCCGAGGGTGAAGCGCGACGGCTCCGAGGACGTGGACTTCGCCACCAGCTCGCCGTCGATCATGCGCCCCTTCGGGCCGCTTTCGCCGTAACCGATGCGTTCGACAGCGTGGCCGGAGCGGGTGCCCCAATTGTCGCGCGTGGCGTCGGTCCTGTTGGCCTGCGCGCGTTTCCAGCCGGGGGTCGAATAGGAGTTGGCGAAAGGTTCGGCCTTGTCGAAGCGGGACTGGCCGTAACCGCCGCGGCCGTAAGCGCCGTAGCTCTGTTCCATCTCGGCGACCTCGACATGGGTCTCCGGCAGTTCGTCGAGGAAACGCGAGGGCAGGGTCGATTGCCAGAGACCGTGGATGCGGCGGTTGGAGACGAACCAGATGTGGCAGCGGCGTTTGGCGCGGGTAATGCCGACATAGGCGAGACGGCGTTCCTCCTCCAGGCCGGCGCGGCCGCTTTCATCGAGCGAGCGCTGGTGCGGAAAAAGGCCTTCCTCCCAGCCGGGCAGGAAGACGGTGTCGAATTCCAGGCCTTTGGCCGAGTGCAGCGTCATGATCGAGACGGCGTCGAGGTTCTCGTTGGTCTCGGCGTCCATGACGAGCGATACGTGCTCGAGGAAGCCGCGCATCGACTCGAAGCTTTCCATCGAGCGGATCAGTTCCTTCAGGTTTTCCAGTCGACCCGGGGCTTCGGCGCTCTTGTCGTTCTTCCACATGTCGGTATAGCCGGACTCTTCGAGGATCTGCTCGGCAAGTTCGGTATGCGGTGTGTTTTCAAGCAGCACCTGCCATCGGCGGAAGGATTGAATCACATCGAAGAGGGCTTTGCGCGCCTTTGGCTTCAGCTCGTCCGTTTCGATGATGTCGGCCGCTGCCGCCAGCATCGGGATGTCGCGGGCGCGGGCATAATCATGCAGCGCACGCACCGTCGTATCGCCGAGGCCACGCTTCGGCGTGTTGATGATGCGCTCGAAGGCGAGGTCGTCAGCGGGTTGTGCGACGAGCCTGAAATAGGCCATGGCATCGCGGATTTCGAGGCGCTCATAGAAGCGCGGGCCGCCAATGACGCGGTAGTTGAGGCCAAGGGTGACGAAGCGATCTTCGAATTCGCGCATCTGGAAGGAGGCGCGCACGAGGATTGCCATGTCGTTCAGCAGATGCTTGCTGCGCTGGAGTTGCTCGATCTCCTCGCCAATGGCGCGGGCTTCCTCCTCGGAGTCCCAGGAGGCGTGAACCTGCACCTTGACGTCATCGGGATCGGTGCGATCGGTGAACAGCGTCTTGCCCAGGCGCCCTTCATTATGGGCGATCAGATGGGCGGCGGCACCGAGGATATGTTCGGTCGATCGGTAGTTGCGCTCGAGCTTGATCACTTTGGCGCCCGGGAAATCCTTCTCGAAGCGAAGAATATTGTCGACCTCCGCACCGCGCCAGCCATAGATCGACTGGTCGTCGTCACCGACGCAGCAGACATTCTGCGGCTCGCCCTTGCTGCGCTGGGCCAGCAGCCTCAGCCACATATATTGGGCGGTGTTGGTATCCTGATATTCGTCGACGAGGATATAGCGGAAGCGGCCGTGATATTCCTTTAGGAGATCCGGATTCTTGCGGAAGATCGCGATCGGATGCATTAGCAGGTCGCCGAAATCGCAGGCGTTCAGCGTCGACAAGCGCGCCTGATAGGCGAAATAGAGATCGCGGCCGCGGCCATTGGCGAAGGCGCGGGCATCGCCTTCGGGAATGTCGGCCGGTCCGAGGCCCTTGTTCTTCCAGGTGTCGATCATGCCGGCGAACTGCTTTGCCGGCCAGCGCTTGTCGTCGAGACCTTCGGCCTGGATCAACTGCTTGATCAGGCGGACGACGTCATCGGTGTCGAGGATGGTGAAATCGGAACTGAGGCCAACCAACTCGGCATGGCGGCGCAGAAGCTTGACGCCGATTGAATGGAAGGTGCCGAGCCAGGGCATGCCTTCGACGGCGCCGCCGACGAGCAGGGCGATGCGCTCCTTCATCTCGCGCGCGGCCTTGTTGGTAAAGGTGACGGCGAGGATCTGCGACGGGAAGGCGCGGCCGGTATTGAGGATGTGGGCGATGCGGGTCGTCAGCACGCGTGTCTTTCCGGTGCCGGCGCCGGCGAGCACGAGGACAGGACCTTCCAGCGTTTCGACGGCTTCAGTCTGTTCCGGGTTCAGTCCAGCGAGATAATCCGACCGCTTGCCGCCGTCGCGCGCCGCCATGGCGCGGGCGGCGATGCCGCCGCCAGCGGCGGGTCTTCCGACTGCAGCGACGGACGGCTGCGGCTTGCGCGCCACTTCGCCGGGCTCTTCGTCGAAGAAGGGAATATCGTCGAAACTATTGCTCATGGCGCGTAATGTAGTGATTCGGGAAGGAAAGACCAGAAAAGATGTTCTGCTTTCATTCCCGAACCACCACTATTGCCTGGGTGCGGGTGGCAAGGCTGCCGCGGGTGAGCGGGCGAAAAATTCCGATCGCAGCCTGTCGAACCGGCGCCGACCAGACGTCCTCGAAGCACGGACAGAAGTCCGGGATACTCGCCAACAAGGAGGCTGTCTATGCCGAAGGTCATTTCAAATCTCTGGTTCGCCGAGCAGGCACGCGAAGCCGTCGAATTCTACGTGTCGATCATTCCGGATTCCAGGATCGGCCGCACCACCATACTTCCGGCGGAAACGCCGAGTGGGCCTCCCGGCAGCGTCGAGCTAATCGAATTCACGCTCGGCGACCAAGCTTTCCTGGCGATGAAGGCCGGCCCGCTCGATAGCTTCAACCACTCGTTCTCGATCGCGGTTCTTCTCGATAGCCAGGCGGAGATCGACCGGATATGGGATGGCTTCCTCGCCAATGGCGGCACGCCGGAGGCATGCGGCTGGCTGAAAGACCGCTGGGGCCTGTCCTGGCAGATCGTGCCGCGCGCTCTCTCGGAGATGATCGCCGACGAAGACCGCGAGCGGGCAAGGTGCGTCACCGAAGTCATGCTCGGGATGGTCAAGATCGATGTGGCTGCGCTGGAGAAAGCGTTCAACGGCTGAGAGCCGGGAGGCGCACGATCGCAATAAACCGGCGGGGGTGACTTCGCCCGGTTTCATCCTGCGGGGGCGCGCTCACTGCCCCGCAATCAGAGCCGGCTTGCTCTTGCCGGCGGGAAATCGCCGATTTTCCACGGCTCGAATCACGGGCGCTATTGCACACCTTTTTGACCTTCATGTCACGTCGCTAAATGTGCTGATATCGCGACGCCCCTTTTCTCAACTACAATAAGAACAGATTCGTAGAGTAAAAAAATACCGGTGCATGCACAATTTTGTGCATTGTCACAAACGGCCGGTCAGCGTGGAATATACCTACGAAACTATTGATTCTTAGGAACGCCGTGGCCATCTCGATGGTTATACGGCTTAGAGCCTGCGGCATAACCTTAATGGAGGTCCCATGCTGAGTGAATCCGTATTCGATGCGTTTACCCGCAGTTATGAAGCGCGTCGCGAAAGCGACATGTCGGTCTCGGAATATCTTGATCTCTGCAAGACCGATCCGATCGCCTATGCCAACGCCACCGAGCGTCTGCTCGCTGCCATAGGCGAACCACAGATGGTGGATACCGCCAAGGACGCGCGCCTCGGCAGGATCTTCATGAACAGGACGATCCGGGTTTATCCGGCCTTTGCCGGTTTTCACGGCATGGAAGAGACAATCGAACGCATCGTCTCCTTCTTTCGGCATGCAGCGCAGGGGCTCGAGGAGCGCAAGCAGATTCTTTATCTGCTCGGTCCGGTCGGGGGCGGCAAGTCGTCATTGGCTGAGCGGCTGAAGCAGTTGATGGAAGTGCATCCGATCTATGTGCTGAAGGCGGGTGACGAGATCAGCCCCGTGTTCGAAAGCCCGCTCAATCTCTTCGATCCGGAGACGATGGGCCCGCTCCTGCAGGAGCAATACGGAATCCCGCAGCGGCGGCTGAACGGATTGATGAGCCCGTGGTGCCTGAAGCGGCTCGACGATTTCGGAGGCGATATCTCCCGATTCCGCGTCGTCAGGATACAACCCTCGCGATTGCGCCAGATCGCAATTGCCAAGACCGAGCCAGGCGATGAGAACAACCAGGACATCTCCTCGTTGGTCGGCAAGGTAGATATCCGCAAATTGGAAACCTACTCTCAGAACGATCCGGATGCCTACAGCTATTCGGGCGGGCTGAACCGCGCCAATCAAGGCGTGCTCGAATTCGTGGAGATGTTCAAAGCGCCGATCAAGATGCTGCATCCGTTGCTGACGGCAACGCAGGAGGGCAACTATATCGGCTCGGAGAATATCGGCGCCATACCTTTCTCCGGAATCGTCCTTGCTCATTCGAATGAGGCGGAGTGGCAGACTTTCAAGGCCAACAAGAACAATGAGGCCTTCATCGACCGTATCTGTGTGATCAAAGTGCCCTATTGCCTGCGGGTGACAGAAGAACAGAGGATCTACGAAAAGCTGATCGAGGGATCGGAACTGGTGGACGCACCATGCGCCCCGGCAACGCTCGAAATGCTGGCGCGTTTCTCCGTTCTTTCGCGTCTGCGCAAGCACGAGAATTCGACCTTCTTCTCGAAGATGCGTACCTATGACGGCGAGAGCCTGAAGGAAAGCGATCCGCGTGCCCGCAGCGTCCAGGAATACCGGGATGCTGCCGGTATCGACGAAGGCATGGACGGAATATCGACCCGCTTCGCCTTCAAAGTGCTCGCCTCCACCTTCAATCACGACACGACTGACATTGGCGCTGATCCCGTCCATCTGATGTATGTGCTGGAACAGGCGATTCGTCGCGAGCAGTTTCCCGATGATGTCGAGAAGCGTTATCTGGAGTTCATCAAGGCCGATCTTGCGCCACGCTACGCAGAGTTCATTGGCAACGAGATACAGAAGGCCTATCTTGAATCTTATGCGGACTACGGACAGAATCTGTTCGACCGCTACGTAGATTATGCCGATGCCTGGATCGAAGATGTGGACTTCAAGGATCCCGATACTGGTCAGCTTCTCGACCGCGAGCTCCTCAATCAGGAGCTGACGAAGATCGAAAAGCCGGCGGGAATCGCCAATCCGAAGGATTTCCGCAACGAAATCGTCAAGTTCTCACTGAGATCGCGGGCAGCGAATGGCGGAAAAAATCCGTCATGGACGAGCTACGAGAAAATCCGGGAAGTCATCGAGAAGCGTATGTTCTCGCAGGTCGAAGATCTCTTGCCGGTCATTTCCTTCGGATCGAAGAAGGATTCGGAAACAGAAAAGAAGCATAGCGAATTCGTCTCGCGCATGGCCGCGCGAGGTTACACGGAACGGCAGGTTCGGCGCCTCGTCGAATGGTACATGCGCGTCAAACAGGCAAGTTAATGCGGAGCCATTATGCACATTGTCGACCGGCGGCTAAATCCGCGCGGTAAAAGTCTGGAAAATCGTCAGCGGTTCCTTCGACGCATGAAGGGAGCCGTGCAGCAGGCGGTGAAACGTTCGCTGCAAAATCGAAACATTCGAGACGTGCTCGACGGCGGGGAGATCAGCCTGCCGATAGATGGGATGGCAGAACCAAGCTTTCGAAGGGGTGAAGGCGGCATCGCCGACCACATCCTGCCCGGGAACCGGGCTTTCGTCGAGGGGGACATCATTCCGCGGCCGCCGGGCGGGAAGGGCGGAAAACCAAAAGATGCAGGCGAGGGCGACGGTGAGGACGGCTTCCGTTTCGTACTGACGCGGGAGGAGTTCCTCGATGTGTTCCTTGACGACCTCGAATTGCCAGACCTCGCCAAGCGGCGTCTAGCCGAAACCGAGGAGGAAACTCCGTTCCGGGCCGGCTATTCCGTATCAGGGTCGCCTTCCAACATTGCCGTCGGCCGCACGACGAAGCTGGCAATGATGCGCCGCGTTGCGCTTGGCCGCCCACGCCGCGAAGAAATCGAAGCCCTGCAGCGGCAGATCGAGGAATGCGAGGACGAGGAGACCCGTCTGGCGCTAGAGACAAAACTCAAAGCCCTGACGGAAAAAAGCCGGCGCATTCCCTATATCGATCCGCTGGATGTCCGCTATCGCCGCTTCGAAAACGAGCCGAAGCCAGTCGCGAAAGCGGTGATGTTCTGCCTGATGGACGTGTCAGGCTCCATGTCGGAGCACATGAAGGACCTCGCGAAGCGATTCTATCTGCTGCTCTACCTTTTCCTGTCGAAACGCTACAAGAAGGTGGAAATCGTCTTCATCCGTCATACCGACAGGGCTGAGGAGGTCGATGAGGAAACCTTCTTCTACGGCCCGGCGACGGGTGGCACGCTGGTTTCGAGTGCGCTTGCCGCAATGCGGGCAATTATCGCAGCGCGTTTCGACCCGGCGGAGTGGAATATTTATGGTGCCCAGGCCTCGGATGGCGACAACGCCCATTCGGACGGAAATCTGACCGGGCAGTTGCTGCGCGAGATTTTGCCGCTATGCCAGTATTTCGCCTATATCGAAGTCGGCGAGGAGGGCGGCGATTCTTCAATATCGCGATCGCCGCTGTGGATGCTCTATGATGGGATCCGTTCCGAACCGCTGCCGCTTTCAATGCGCAAGGTCTGCCGGCGAAGCGAAATATTCCCTGTTTTCCACGATCTCTTCCAGAAACGTGAGGCACAGTCGAAGGTGACGCCATGACCATGACGGTGAGGCCAAGAGAGCGGCTCCTATTCGAGGGGGCCGACTGGGACTTTGCAACGCTGCAGCGCATCCACGATGCGTGCGAAGAGATCGCGCTCGGTGAACTCGGCCTCGATGTCTATCCGAACCAGATCGAAGTCATTACCTCGGAGCAGATGCTGGATGCCTATTCCTCAACCGGCATGCCGCTCTTTTACCGTCATTGGTCCTTCGGAAAGCACTTCGCGCATCACGAGACCTTCTACCGCCGCGGGATGCGTGATCTTGCCTACGAGATCGTCATCAACAGCTCTCCCTGCATCTCCTATCTGATGGAGGAAAACACGGCGACGATGCAGACGCTCGTCACCGCCCATGCGGCCTTCGGCCACAATCACTTCTTCAAGAACAACTATCTCTTCAAGCTCTGGACCGATGCCGAGGGAATTCTTGATTATCTCGATTTCGCCAAAGGCTATATTACCCGCTGCGAAGAGCGCTACGGCGAGACGGCGGTCGAAAGAACGCTCGATGCGGCGCATGCGCTCATGTCGCATGGGGTGCATCGATATGCCGGCAAGACCACCATCGACCTTCGCCAGGAGGAGAAGCGGGAACAGGAGCGTCGCGCCCACGAGGAGCAGATGTTCAACGATCTGTGGCGCACGGTTCCCGTCGGGAAGGCGAAGAAGACGGGTGACATAGGCTTGGAAAAGCGGCGCGCCGCGCTCGGTCTCCCGCAGGATAATATCCTCTATTTTCTCGAGAAATCTGCGCCCCGGCTGCAGCCGTGGCAGCGAGAGATCCTTCGCATCGTGCGCCACGTCGCGCAATATTTCCATCCCCAGCGGCAGACCAAGGTGATGAACGAGGGAACCGCCACCTTCGTCCACTATCAGATCATGAACCGACTTCACGAGCGGGGGCAGATCAGCGACGGCAACTTCCTCGAATTCCTGAAGTCGCACGCCAATGTCGTCTTCCAGCCAAACTATGACGATCGGCGGTTCTCGGGTTTCAATCCCTATGCGCTTGGTTTTGCGATGATGCAGGACATTGAGAGGATCGTCACGAAGCCGACGGAAGAGGACCGGGCATGGTTTCCCGATATCGCGGGAAGAGGCGACGCGATGGGGGTCCTACGCGACATCTGGGCGAATTACCGCGATGAAAGTTTCATCAGCCAGTTCCTCAGTCCGAACCTGATCCGGCGGTTTCGGCTGTTTCATCTCTACGACGACCCGGAACAGACCGAAGGTGTGCTGGTTTCGGCAATTCACAATGAACGCGGCTATCTGCGCATTCGCCGCCAGCTCTCCCGCGAATACGATATCGGCTGGACCGATCCGGCAATCGATATCGTCGATGTCGATCTCGCCGGCGACCGTCGCCTGTTGCTGCAGCATATCGTCATGAACGGCTGCTATCTGCAGGAAGGTGACACGAAGCTCGTCCTGCAACATCTTGCCGATCTTTGGGGCTACGATGTGCTGCTTCAGGAAATCGACGGTTCGAGCAGCGTGGCGAAGGAACACACGGCAAGCCCGCGCAAGATCGTTCGATGATCCGGTTTTTTGCAACGTGTCGGGCTAAAGCGCATCGTACGCCTCCATCCTTTGTCTGCATCCGGCGGCGATCGGCAATTATCGATGGCAACAAACACAAAGGCTGCGTAATTTAACGCCGCTGCAATCGTTCATATTGGTCTCCACTCAACCCAATTCCACCTTGCAGCGACCTTTCGGGATAGCGCAAAGGCGAGCGACAATGAGTGAAACGCGGCGGAAGCTGACGACGATCTTCTGTGCTGACGTGCAAGACTACACACGGCTGATGGGGGCCGACGAGGAGGGGACGCTTGCGACGCTGAAGCGCTGCCGCGACGCGATGGCACATTTGATCGAGTGCCATGGCGGCCGCGTCGTCAACACCTGGGGCGACGGACTGATCGCCGAGTTTCCGAGCGTCGTCGAAGCCGTGCGCGCGGCCGTCGATACCCAGAACGAACTTGCCGGCTTCAATGCCGGCCGCCCGAGCGACGGGCGCATGCTCTTCCGCATCGGCATCAATCTCGGCGACGTGATCGTCGAGGGCGATGACATTTATGGCGACGGCGTCAATATCGCCGCGCGGCTGCAGACGTCGGCTTCGCCCGGAGGCATCGTAATATCAAGCACCGTCTACGATCAGGTGCGCAACAAGGTGGCTGTTGGTTTCGAGTTTCTCGGGCCGCTGACAGTGAAGAACGTCGAAGAGGGCGTGCCGAGCTACGCGGTCAAGATCGGCGAGGGAGGCGACGAAACGCCGCCTGGCGAACGACCCACCGCCCGGCAACCGCCAGCCGCCGCCGTCACGGCCGAGGCAAGGCCGGTGTCCGGCGGACGGAGGCTGTTTGCCGTGCTTGGCGTCATCGCCGTCGTGCTGATCTTCATCAATCTCCTGTCGTGGCAGGGTGTTTTCTGGGCGCGCTTTCCACTGCTTGCGATAGCCGTTGTTGCAGCGCTCGCCTGGAATCGTGAACAGACGCGTTTCGACCGCAGGATGGCCACGCTCGCGATTGTGGCGCTCGGCATCGTCGGCATCAACGTCCTCACCTGGAGCGGGACCTTCTGGGCGGTTTGGCCGATACTGGGGATCGCAGCGACCATCGGCCTGCGGTGGTCGCTGCGTCGATAGCTAGTTCTTCACTGGTTTTGATGGTCTTTTCGCTTCAGTAACGACGGCGACAAGAGGCTTTCGAGTTTCGTTCAAGCAAAAGTGAGCGGCCGGGTTATTTCCAATCTTCGCTGATATTACAAATCCGTAATGCCGGCCGCTTATGCTTGTCGGTAAGCTGTAAACGCGCGATATTGTCGCATCAGATGGGAAGCTTGATCCCGCAGCGCCTCTTTCGACCGACCCTGGTCCAACCTCGAGTCCCTCCGGAGACGTGAATGGCCTTTTGGAAGCAGTTTATACTTTCGCTCATCGTCATCATTGCCGGTTTTGCCGCGTGGGTTTTCTTTGCGCCCGGCGCCGGCGATAAGATGCGCGATGCAGGCATTCCGGATAGCCTCATTTCCATGATCGCGCCTCAGGCTCCTGAAACAGCCGATGCCGGTGCTTCCGCTGGGGCCGAGGGACAACGGCGCGAAGGACAAGGACAGGGTCAAAACCGCCGCGGCGGCGGGCGCAACAGCGCCATTCTCGTCGCGACGGAAGCCGTCGTCCAGGGCGTCATCAACGACCGGCTGAATGCCATCGGTACAGGCGATGCGATCCGTTCCGTCGCGGTGACGCCGCAGGCATCGGGCACGATCCGCGAAATCCTCATCAAGTCGGGCGACAGGGTGAAGGCCGGGCAGGTGCTCGCCAAGCTCGACAGCGAGGAGCAGGTGATCGCCCGCGGCCAGGCGGACGTGGCGGTGAAGGCCGCGGTCGAGAAATCCAATCTCTATCACAACATCAAGTCCAGCGTGTCGCGCATGGACGTCTTCGATTCCGAGATCGCCGAGCAGGGCGCGCGACTGCAGTTGCAGGCCGCCGAACTCAATCTCGCCCGACGCAACATCACGGCCCCGATCGACGGCATCGTCGGCATCGTGCCCGTCAATATCGGCGACAATGTCACCACAACCACGCCGATCGTCACACTGGACGATCGGTCGGAAATCCTCGTCGATTTCTGGGTGCCGGAGCGCTTTGCCAACACGGTTGCGGTCGGCCAGCCGGTTGAGGCGATGTCGGTGGCAAGACCGGGGCAGATGTTTTCCGGCGTGATCGAGGCTGTCGACAACCGCATTGATGCGGCAAGCCGCACGCTGCGCCTGCGCGCCCGCATCGACAATGCCTCCGACGAGCTGCGCGCCGGCATGTCCTTCAGCGTCAGCATGAAATTCCCTGGCGACAAATATCCGGCGGTCGATCCGCAGTCGGTGCAGTGGGATTCGCAAGGGTCCTTCGTCTGGCGCGTGATCGACGACAAGTCGCACAAGGTGCGCGTGAGTGTCGTGCAGCGCAATCCCGACTTCATTCTCGTCAAGGCCGACCTCAAGGACGGCGACAAGATCGTGACGCAGGGCCTGCAGCGCGTGCGTGAGGGTGGCGCGGTGCGTGTTTCCGCCGATGTTGCCGCGAGTGGGGAGGTCGCCACCCAATGAACGTGACGGAACTGCCTCAGGACCGAGCGTCGGGCAAGCAGAGTTTCACCGCGCTTTTCGTTCGCCGGCCGATCCTGGCGCTGGTGTTCAATACGCTGATGGTCGTCGCCGGCCTTGCAGCCTATGTCGGCGTCGAGGTGCGGGAGCTGCCTGATGTCGACCGTCCGGTCGTCACCGTGCGCACCACTTTCGACGGCGCTTCACCGCAGACGATCGACCAGGAACTGACCAAGGTGATCGAGGGTGCAGTCGCCCGCGTCAGCGGCCTGAAGTCGATCTCCTCGACCTCTTCCTTCGGCCAGAGCCGGGTGACGCTCGAATTCTCCGATGCGATCGATCTCGCGGTCGCCGCCAGCGACGTGCGCGATGCAATCGGCCGCATCACGCAGAACCTGCCAGACGAGGCAGATGCGCCGCAGATCGTCAAGGCGGATTCGGATTCTTCGCCGATCATGCGCCTTGCCGTCACCTCCACCAAGCTCAACATGGACGACCTGACGCAGCTCGTCGAGAACGAGGTGATCGATCGCCTCGCCTCCGTCGATGGCGTCGCGGATGTCGAGGAATATGGCGACCAGGAGAAGGTCTTCCGCGTCGATGTCGATCAGGGGGCGCTCGCCAGCCGCGGGCTCACCATTGGCGACCTTACCAAGGCGCTCGACAATGCCGCGCTCGACGTGCCGGCCGGCTCGCTGAAGAGCGCGACGCAGGATATCGTCGTGCGTGCCACCGCCAATCTGCAGACGCCGGCGGATTTTTCCGATGTCATGCTGCAAGACCGCGTCCGGCTGGGCGATGTCGCGACGGTGACGCTCGGGCCGCGCGACGGCGATACGGCGCTGCGCTCGAACGGCAAGCCCGGCATCGGCCTTGGCATCATCCGTCAGGCGCAGTCGAATACGCTCAATATTTCGACCGGCATCAAGGCGGCCGTCGAGCAACTATCGAAGACGCTGCCCGAGGGAACGACGATCGCCATCACCAGCGACGATGCGGTCTTCATCCAGGGCGCGATCCATGAGGTGGTGCTGGCGCTGGTGCTTGCCGCCGTCATCGTCACCGCGGTTATCTATCTCTTCCTGCGCGACTGGCGGGCAACGCTGATCCCGGCCGTCAGCATGCCCGTGGCGCTGATCGGCACGCTGGCGGCAATTTACATGGTCGGTTTCTCCATCAACATCCTGACGCTGCTCGCCATCGTGCTGGCGACCGGCCTCGTCGTCGACGACGCGATTGTGGTGCTCGAAAACATCGTGCGCCGGCGCGCCGAGGGCATGGGACCGCGCGCGGCCGCCGTGCTCGGCACGCGCGAAGTGTTCTTCGCAGTTATCGCCACGACAGCGACGCTGGCGGCCGTCTTCATCCCGCTTTCGTTCCTGCCGGGGCAGGTCGGCGGTCTCTTCCGCGAATTCGGCTTCGTGCTCGCCTTCTCGGTCGGACTATCGTCAATCGTGGCGCTGACGCTCTGCCCGATGCTCGCCTCGCGCATGCTGACGAAGCCGATGATTGAGGATCACGGCGCGCTCGGCCGCGTCGGCGGGGCTTTCGCCAGCCTCTACAAATGGGCGCTGCACGGCTGCCTCAACGCGCCATTCGTCGTCATCCTGTTTTCGGTGATGTTTGCCGGCGCGGCGCTCATCGCCTTCTCGACGGTCAAGAGCGAGCTCACGCCGGAAGAAGACCGGTCACTGGTGATGATGCGGCTGACGTCGCCGCAGGGATCGAGCCTCGAATATACCCGCGACAAGATGCAGCTCGTCGAGGAATATCTGCAGCCGCTGGTCGATGGCGGCGACATCCGCAACGTCTTCTCGATCTCCGGGCAGGGCGGCTCGCTGAACAGCGGCTTCATGGTGCTGACGCTTGCTCCCTGGGGAGAGCGTCACCGGACGCAGTCCGAGATCGTCGGCGACATCAATCAGGCGGCGGCGAAGGTGCCGGCGCTGCGCGGCAACTCCATATCTTCCAACAGCCTGCGCATCCGCGGCGCCGGCAGCGGTGTGCAGATGGCGCTTGTTGGTAACGATCACGAGGCGCTGACGGCGGCGGCCGCCAAGCTGGTGCAGGCGCTCGACGCCACCGGCCAATACGATACGCCGCGGCTCACCAACGAGCCCAGTCAAGCGCAGGTGTCGGTGGCGATCGACCGCGAGCGTGCTTCCGATCTCGGCATCGACATCACGGGGCTGTCGACGGCGATCCAGTCGCTGCTCGAAGGGCGCTCGGTGGTCGATGTCTTCGTCGACGGCGAATCCTATCCCGTGCTTTTGACTTCGACGACGCGGCCTATCGATGATCCCACGGATCTCGAAAACGTGTTCCTGAAAACCGGTGACGGCAAGATCGTGCCGATGTCCGTCATCGCCACGATGAAGGAAGGATCGGTCGCGCCGCAGCTGAACCGCGAGCAGCAGCTCGCCTCCGTCGCGATCACCGCCGGCCTCAAGAACGGCATGTCGCTCGGCGATGCCGTGAGACAGGTGACGGAACTTGCCGAGCCCCTGCTGCCGCCCGGCGCACGTTTGCTGCCGCTTGCGGAAGCCGCGACGCTGGAAGAGAATTCGAGCGGCATGGCGCTGACCTTCGGCTTTGCCATCGTCATCATCTTCCTGGTACTCGCCGCCCAGTTCGAAAGCGTGCTCTCATCGGTAATCATAATGTCGACGGTGCCGCTCGGCCTTGCCTGCGCCGTCTTCGCTTTGATCATCACCGGTTCCAGCCTGAACATCTACAGCCAGATCGGCCTGGTGCTGCTCGTCGGCGTGATGGCTAAGAACGGCATCCTGATCGTCGAATTCGCCAATCAGTTGCGTGACAGGGGCGAGAACGTGCGCTCTTCGATTGAGAAGGCCTGCGCGCTGCGCCTTCGCCCCGTGATGATGACGATGATCGCCACCATCCTCGGCGGCGTGCCGCTGGTCTTTGCCCACGGCGCGGGTGCGGAAGCGCGCGTGGCGCTCGGCTGGGTGATCGTCGGCGGCCTGGGCTTCGCGACGCTGGTGACGCTGTTCATCACGCCGGTCGCCTATCTCCTGCTTGCCCGCTTCGCCAAGCCGCATGCCCACGAGGAGGCGCGCCTGCACGAGGAGATGTCGGTCGCGACGAGGCTGCCCCCGGCCCCCGACGAGGAGCAGCTGCAGGCCGCCGAGTAAGCCTTCCATGCGCATTGAACACGCCGCCGGATTGCCATTCGGCGGCGTTTCTTATGGTGTATGAAGCCTTGCGGAATAAGATAAATTTCCTCTGAAGATTAGCCGTTTTTTAAGCATAAGCCGCAATGATCGTGGCCAGGAACCGACTGGCCTTCTTCGTTTCTTGAAGGCAATGCGCTGGAGACCCAGCGACCCCGGACATGAGTGTCTGTGCGGAAGGTTCATCCCTGTTCAGTTGCGTTCTGTTGTGTTTTTGGAGTCTAGTTCCGTGAGTATTTATCAGCGCGTCTCCGTTGATGCGGCGCTCCATGTGCTGCGTGATATCAATCGCAATATGACGGTCACGCAGAACCACATCACGACAGGCATGCGTGTTGCCAAAGCGGCCGACAATGCTGTTTACTGGTCGATCGCCACCACCGCGCGCACCGACAACAAGGCCATTTCGGCGGTCCAGGACGCGCTCGGCATGGCGGCTGCGACAATGGGCACGGCCTATACCGGTGTCCAGAACGTCATCGACGTTGTCTCCGAGATCAAGGCCAAGCTCGTCGCCGCCACCGAGGACGGGGTCGACAAGAACAAGATTAACGAAGAACTCAAGCAATTGCAGGAGCAACTGCGCAGCGTTTCGGAATCGGCGACCTTCAACAGCGACAACTGGGTGATCCTCACCAATGATGCGACGCCGACGCGGCCGCGCCAAATCCCGGCCTCCTTCATCCGCAATGCCGACGGCACGGTCTCCGTGGGCATGCTGAGCTACCATATCGACAACACGCCTGTGGGGGCGACCACGTCCAAGGATGCGCGCTACCTGATCGACGACCGGGCCACTGGTTCCGGCGAATACGGCGTGTTGACCTCGGCCTACTTCGCTACGGAACTCGGCGCTTCGCAGGACTACGTGCTGATGACCAGCAAGAACGGCACCACCACCGGTCAGGTGGTGATTTCCGTCTCTTCAAGCACGACGAAAGGTCAGCTCAGCGAAATGATCAGCGTGGTCGATGCCGCCCTGACGCAGCTGACCACGGTCGGATCGGCCTTCGGCGCGCTGGAAAAACGCATCGAGCTGCAGAACGACTTCGCCACTCAGCTGCACGACAACATCACCGCCGGCATCGGCCGGCTCGTTGATGCCGACATGGAGGAGGAGTCGAGCAGATTGAGGGCGCTGCAGACGCAGCAGCAGCTCGGCCTCCAATCGCTGAACATTGCCAATGCGACCTACGACACGGTCAGGCAGTTGTTCCAGAATTTCTAAGGGTGAGATTGGTCGCTTGGAGCGGCACTGCGATGTTTGTTGTTTGAGGTCCGAGTATCTCGGAGGAAGATTTGGCGCGCCCACTTCTCCTCCTCATTCCTGTGCTCGTCACAGGAATGAGGAGGAGAACGAAGCGCGCCCGCCGACCCGGTAAAAACTGGTGATATCCGTGCCTTGCTGCAACATGGCTGCTGTTTCGGCGCCTGAAATTCCCCTATCAAGGGAACATCTTCATTTTCTTGCCGTAATCCTTGCCATTTGCTCGCATCAGTTTTGAACGGAGACCGTCCTGTCCATGATCAAGAAATTCATACTTCTGGCTGTCGCAGCAAGCTATCTCAGCGCCTGCACGACGACCGATCCCTATACTGGTGAGCAGAAGGTTTCCAATACCGCGGGCGGTGCTGCGCTCGGCGCGCTCGGTGGCGCTCTTGTCGGTGTGGCCGTTGGCGGCGGCGGGCATGGCAAGCGCAACGCAGCGCTGATCGGCGCCGGTATCGGCGCGCTGGCCGGCGGCGCGATCGGCAACTACATGGACCAGCAGGAAGCCGAGCTTCGCGCCCAGCTCGAAGGTACCGGCATCTCCGTCACCCGCCAGGGCGACAACATCATTCTCAACATGCCCTCGAACATCACTTTCGATGTCGACCAGGACGCGGTGAAGCCGGGCTTCTATCCGACGCTGAATTCGGTGGCGATCGTGCTGCGCAAGTTCAACCGCACCCTGATCGACGTCAACGGCCATACGGATTCGACCGGCAGCCTGCAGCATAACCAGGACCTGTCACAGCGCCGCGCGCTTTCGGTTGCCGATTATCTCGGCGGCCAGGGCATCGACCAGCGCCGCGTCTCCGCCGTCGGCTTCGGCCCGTCCCAGCCCGTCGCCTCCAACGCAACTGAGGCCGGCCGCGCCCAGAACCGCCGCGTCGAGATCCAGATCGCGCCCATCACGCAGGGTTGAGTCAGAAGCTCATCCAGACATAGAAGGTCGGGCCATCGCCCGGCCTCTTTTGTGTGTGTACCTGCTTCAATGCTTCATCGTCGCGCCCTTGGTGATCTTGTCGACGATTTTCTTGTCAGCTCTGAGCGCGATGCCGACGACCTTTGCGTCGTCGGGGGCGTATTCGGCGAAGACGGCGCGATTGGCGGCATCATGGCCGGTCGCAAACATTTCCTCGATGAAGATGGAAGAGGTCACCTCGCGCTCCAGCGCGCGGCGGTGGATGCTCGAGATCGTCGCTTCGTCGGCGGAAAGCACGATGATTGGCTGGACCGATAGCGGGTTGTAGAGATTGCCGGCACGATCCTTGTAGGGCTCGCCGATGATCTCGGGATATTGCCCGGCGATGCCTGTCGAAAGGAAAGCCGTGACGTTCAGCTTCTGCCAGCCGGCAAGATTGTTTCGCAGGACGATCGCAATTTTGGTATCAAACATTCCAGTCTCTCTCATCAGGGTATCGAAACGCGTTGAGCCAGGATCTAACGCCGCAGGTCTTCGAGGGTCTTGAACGTTTGTGCGAGCCGCAGGTGGGCAGCGGCATGCTGGCCGCGCCCGCCGGAGGCGGCATCCTGACTGCGCCCGCCTTTCCGGGCATCGAGCGTATCGAAGCGCGATTTTCCGGCAATATCTTCGAGCCGCACCGGCACGATACCTATGCGCTCGGCGTCACGCTGCACGGCGTGCAGACCTTTACCTATCGCGGCGAACAGCGCTTTAGCCTGCCGGGGCAGGTGATTGTGCTGCATCCGGACGAGGAGCATGACGGCGGGGCCGGAACAGAGGACGGGCTGCAATACCGCATGCTCTATCTGGAGCCGTCGCTGCTTCTCGAATGCCTGGAGGCGGAGGGCCTCGGCCTGCCTTTCGTCGACGAGCCCGTTATCGGCGATCCCGCGCTGGCCGCGGTGCTCCTTGCCGCGCTCGGCGAACTCGACCGCGAGCTGGACGATCTTTTCGTCGACGACTTCATCAGCCAGGTGAGTGGCTGGCTGTCCCGGCATGCGCGCTTGCCGCGCCGGCCACTCGGCGGCGTCGCCTGGCGGCAGGTGCAGGCGGCGCGGGATTATCTGGAAGCTCATGCGACGCGGGCCGTGCATTCCCTGGAACTGGAGGCGGTTACCGGGCTCGACCGTTTCGCCCTGTCGCGGCATTTCCGAGCCGCGTTCGCCACCAGCCCGCACCGCTATCTGTTGATGCGGCGGCTGCAGCGGGCGAAGGCGCTGATGGCCGAGGGCGAGAGCTTTGCCGGCGTCGCGGCAGCAACAGGCTTTGCCGATCAGAGCCATTTGAACCGCCATTTCAAGAAGACCTTCGGCATGACGCCCGGGCAGTGGGCGGCACTTGTGCATAGTGCCGCGCGGCACACTATGCGGGGTTTTCCGCAAGGCCGGAACGGCGCGCGATGAAGCGGGCGAGCGCCGGCCCGATCAGCAGAATGACCAGGAAACGGCCGGTCTGCATCGCCATCACGAAGGGCACGTCGACATCGCTTGATGCGGCGATGATGGCGACGGAATCGGCGCCGCCGGGGCTGGTGGCGAGATAGGCCGTCAGGGGATCGATGCCGGCGAAGACGTGCAGTGCCGCTGCCATGCAGCCGCAGAGCGCCATCAGCAGCACAATGCAGGCCGCGACCCGCGGCAGGGCCCGCGCCACATGGCTGATGATCGAGCGGGTGAAACGCAGGCCAATGCTCCAGCCGACCAGCGCATAGGCGGTGGCAAGCAGCCACATCGGCAGCTCGATCTTCAGAAGGCCGATGCCTTGTAGGAAGGCGCCGAGAAAGAGCGGCACGATGATCATGCCTCCCTGTATGCGCAGGCGCCGCACGCCATAGGCGCAAAAGCCGGTAAAGGCGATCGTCGCGGCAAAGGCTGCCCAGTCTACCGGGGGAAAGAGGACGAGCGGCGGTGGCTCGCCGCCATCGGCCGCCACCCACAGCCGCGATACCACCGATGCGCCGACGGCGACGAAGACGACGCGCAGATATTGCATGAAGGCGACGAGGCGGGCATCGGCGCCATAGGCTTCGGACATGATGACCATGGCGGAAGCGCCGCCCGGCGAGGAGCCCCAGACGGCGGTCGTTCCCGGCAGCACCTGCCAGCGCGTCAAGAGCCAGCCGAGGCCGGTGGCGATGACGATGACCGAGAAGATGAAAAGCAGGAAGATCGGCGCGTCCTTCGCCATCGTGCCGAGAATATCAGGGGTGATGGTGCGCGCCATCATCAGGCCGACGAGGACTTGGCCGAACTGCAGCGGCAGAAGCGGCACGCGAAGCTTTCCCTTGCCGACGGTCAGCGCCAGCACGATGGCGGCGACCATCGGCCCGATCAGCAGCGAGGCGGGCAGGGCCAAGAGTTCGAGGAAAATGGTGAAGGCTGTGGAAAGCGCGAGCAGCAACGCCCATTTCGGCAGGCCGGCATCCCGCAGCAGGCGGTGCGCGTGGCTGAGTGGCATGAATCCCCGTATGTTTCTCGGCAGGTGCCAAGCCCTGAGGCTGAAGATGGGAGGAAGCTCCGGCATGACGAAGAGTGGCCGGCTCAAGGACCGGTCGGTGCTGCTTCGGTATAGGCGGGCGCCGCGAGCGCGGTCAATTGCGAAATCTGGCTTCCGGCGAGGCAGCATGCGAATTTGATTCAAGCCGCCGCATCAAGTCCTTGTTATCTCATCTGAGTCGAACATGCTGGACGAGGAAATCGAGCAGGGCGCGCGCACGCGCCGGCAGCAGTCCGCCCTGGCCTATATAAAGAGCGTAGAACTCCTCGATGTCGCCGGGATCGGCCGCTTCCAACACCGGCACCAGCCGGCCGGCAGCAATATCGGCGCGCACGGTGAAGGCGGCCAGCCGCGCAAGGCCTGCGCCGGCGAGCGCAAGATGGCGCATGGCCTCGCCGTCAGCGACCTGCACGCCCGGCGTGATCGGCACCGTCATCGTTTCGCCGTCCTCGCGCAGCGGCCAGCCCTCGACGGCGCGGGCATAGGAAAAGCCGATGCGGCAATGGCGGCTGAGATCGGCAACGCCACACGGTTCGCCATGACGCCTGAGATAATCGGGCGAGGCGACGATGAGCTTGCCGGTGGTGCCGAGCTTGCGGGCGATCAGGCTGGAGTTCTTCAGGGGGCCGGTGCGGATCGCAACGTCGGCGCGCTCTTCCATCAGGTCGACGATCCTGTCGGTGTGGGTGATATCGAGCGTAACGGCGGGATGAAGCGCCATGAAGGCAGGCACGAGCGGCGCCAGCACATGATTACCGAAGGAGGCGCTGGTGTTGATGCGGATGCGGCCCGAGGCCTGTTCGCCTGACGAAGCCTGGCGTTCGGCCTCGGCGATATCGGCAAGAATCGCGATGCTGCGCTCATAAAAGGCGCAGCCCTCCGGCGTCAGTTGCAGCTTGCGCGTCGAGCGGTTGACGAGGCGGGCGCCGAGGCGCGCCTCCAGCCGCGCGACGAGTTTGCTGACGGCAGACGGCGTCATGCGCCGCGCCATGGCGGCTGCGGAAAAACCGCCGCGCTCGACGACGCTGACGAAGACTTCCATTTCGCCGGAGCGATTGATGTCCTGACGACCCATGATGAATTCAAGTCACAGATGATGTTCTGTTTCGCAATCTATATCAACGGAAATGCCGGGTCTATCTCGGAGGAAACACAGGAGACAGATCGATGGAGTACAGAAATCTCGGCGCATCCGGCCTCAGAGTGCCGGTCCTAAGCTTCGGCGCGGGCACGTTCGGCGGCAGCGGTCCGCTGTTCGGCGCCTGGGGTAATACCGATGCCGAAGAGGCTCGGCGGTTCGTCGACATCTGCATCGAGGCCGGCGTCAATCTCTTCGATACGGCCGATGTTTATTCGGCCGGCGCTTCCGAAGAGGTGCTCGGCAAGGCGATCCGCGGCCGGCGCAACGCAGTGCTGATCTCGACCAAGACCGCGCTGCCGATGGGCGAGGGGCCGCAGGACTGGGGCACGTCGCGGGCGCGGCTGATCCGGGCGACGGAGGATGCGCTGCGTCGGCTCCGGACCGATTATATCGACCTTTTGCAGCTTCACGCCTTTGATGCCTCGACCCCGGTCGAGGAGGTGCTGTCGACGCTCGACAGCCTCGTCGCCGCAGGCAAGATCCGCTATTTCGGCGTCTCGAATTTTTCCGGCTGGGAGCTGATGAAGTCGCTCGCGGCGGCCGAGCGCTGGGGCCATCCGCGTTATGTTGCCCATCAGGTCTATTATTCGCTGGCGGGTCGCGACTATGAATGGGAGCTGATGCCGCTCGGCGCCGATCAGGGCGTCGGTGCCCTCGTATGGAGCCCGCTCGCCTGGGGGCGGCTTACCGGCAAGATCCGCCGCGGTGAGCCGCTGCCAGCCGCCAGCCGATTGCACGAGACGGCGCAATACGGGCCGCCTGTCGACGACGAGAAGCTGTTCGACATCGTCGAGGTCCTCGATGCCATTGCCGCCGAGACCGGAAAAACGGTGCCGCAAATCGCCATTAACTGGCTGCTCGGCCGGCCGACCGTATCGAGCGTCATTACAGGCGCGCGCAACGAGGAGCAGTTGCGGCAGAACCTCGGTTCGGTCGGCTGGAACCTTTCGAAGGAGCAGATCGATAGACTCGATGCCGTCAGCGCGGTGACGGCGCCTTATCCCTATTTCCCCTATCGACGGCAGCAGGGCTTTGCGCTCCTCAATCCACCAATCATCTGAGGCGGCCGCGGGCCGGCCTGTCCATGGCCCCGGGTCTGCAATAAAAGGGGAGTGAAATCTTTTCCCAATCTTAACTGGACAGCCGCTTTGACTTGCCCCATACCGAGCCTGCCGCATATCTCCTTAAATCGGAATCGATGCAAGACGAAATTATGCAGCAATTTTAAAGTTCTACAGCGTCGATGTACGTCTGAACGGACGTGCTGCGCAGTAGTCTGCGGGACGCGGTCTCGTCCACGCGGAATGGCAGGGAGATCAATGGGATGGCGCTGAAGGACGCAAAGACTGGAACACGCAACGAGGCGGGGATATCGGCTGTGCTCGGTATTCTCAAGCAGAGCTTCGGCGAGCGTTTCCAAACCGGCCAGTCCTTCCGTGAACAGCACGCCCATTCGACCACCTATATCCCGCCGCAACTGCCCGACGGCGTTCTCTTTGCCGAAAGCGCCGACGATGTGAAGATGGCGGTCAGGGCCTGTGCAGCGCACAGGGTGCCGGTGATCGGTTTCGGCACTGGTTCCTCGCTGGAAGGTCAGGTCAATGCCGTCAACGGCGGTATTTCGATCGATTTCAGCCGCATGAACCGGGTGCTTGAGGTCAATCCAGAGGATCTCGACTGTACGGTCGAACCCGGTATTACCCGTGAGGCCCTGAACATCAATCTGCGCGATACCGGCCTTTTCTTTCCGATCGATCCCGGCGCCAATGCCTCGATCGGCGGCATGGCGTCGACGCGGGCCTCCGGCACCAATGCGGTGCGCTACGGCACGATGAAGGACAATGTGCTTGCCGTCACGGCAGTCACCGCCAATGGTGAGGAGATCCGCACGGCGCGGCGCGCCCGCAAGTCTTCGGCCGGCTATGACCTGACGCGGCTCTTTGTCGGCGCCGAGGGCACGCTCGGCATATTGACCTCGGTGACGCTGCGCCTGCAGGCGATCCCGCAGAAGATTGCCGGCGGCGTCTGCGCCTTTCCGAGCATCAAGGCGGCCTGCGATGCCGTCATCATGACGATCCAGATGGGCATTCCGGTGGCGCGCATCGAGCTGCTCGATGCTGTGCAGATGCGGGCGTGCAACGCCTATTCCGGGCTGTCTTATGCCGAAAGCCCGACGCTTTTCCTTGAATTCCACGGCACAGACGAGACCGTGCCGCTGCAATCGGCAGCCTTCGCCGAGATTGCGGCTGAATGTGGCGGGAGCGAGTTTCTGTGGACCGCCAATGCCGAGGAGCGGACCAAGCTCTGGAAGGCGCGTCATAACGCATACTTTTCCGCGAGGGCGCTGGCGCCGGGGCTTGCCGCACTTTCGACCGATGTTTGTGTTCCGATATCGAGGCTTGCCGATTGCGTTTCCGAAACGCAGGCGGATATCGAGGAACATGGGCTGCTCGGCCCTATCGTCGGCCACGCCGGCGACGGGAATTTCCATGTGCTGCTGTTGTTCGATGACAAAAGCGCCGGAGACATAGCCAGGGCCGAGAGCTTCGTTGAGCGGCTCAACCGCCGGGCACTCGATATGGACGGAACATGCACCGGGGAGCACGGCATCGGACAAGGCAAGATGGCCTTTCTGGAGCAGGAGCTCGGAGGCTCGGTGGATCTGATGCGACAGGTGAAGCAGGCGCTCGATCCGGACGGCATCTTCAATCCCGGCAAGATTTTCCACCAAGGCTGAAAACGGAATATTCTCATGAACTTGGGCCTTGCCCATCGCATGAATAGCGCTAGTGTCGACAACAGAACCCTGAACAGTGTCGGCAACACAATCCCGAATGGAGAATCCTTGCATTGGTAGGCCGGTTCCTCGTCTTTCTGGGGGGAGTGATCGTCGTAGTGCTGTTTGTGGCGCTGCTTGCGCCGTTGTTCATCGACTGGACGGATTTCCGGAAGAACTTCGAGGATCAGGCAAGCCGCATCATCGGTAAGAAAGTCACCGTCCACGGCACGGTGGATGCCCGTCTGTTGCCGTTTCCGTCGGTGACGCTGCATGACGTGCGTGTCGGGCAGGAGGCTGACGGCACGCCGATCGTCAAGGTCGAACAATTTTCCATGGATGCCGAGCTTGCGCCTTTCCTGTCGGGCGAGGCGCTGATCTTTGATATGCGCGTCGTCAATCCGAAGGTGCGCCTCAGATTGCTCGAGGACGGCACACTCGACTGGATGCGCGGCAGCCGCGCCGAAATACCGGCCAAAACAGTCGTTCTCGAAAATGTGCATGTCAGCGGCGGCGAAGTCGATTTCCTTGACGACCAGTCGGGCCGGGCGCGCCGTATCACTGGGCTGAATGCGGAGATGTCGGCCAAATCGCTCGCCGGCCCCTGGCGCGTCGAGGGCGATGCGGCCCTTGACGGCGAACACGGCAATTTCTCGATTTCGAGCAGCCAGCCGGACGAGAAGGGCGTGCTGCGCATGCGCACGAAGCTGTCGCCGGACAAACATCCGGTCAGTATCGATCTCGACGGCGAACTGAAGCTGGTCGACCGCAAGCCGAACTATCAGGGCCAGCTTTCGGCGGCGATCGAAAACCGCAACAGCGCCAGGTCGGCCAACAAGAACGAGCAGCCGCCGAGGCTCAAGGGTCGCTTCGAGCTTACCAACGAACGTATCCGCATTCCCGAATACCGGATGGAGATCGGCCCGACGGACGATCCCTATGTGATAACCGGGGAGGCGACACTCGATACCGGCAACGCGCCTGAGTTCTTGTTGACCGCCGACGGGCAGCAGATAGACGTGAACCGCATCGGCAATCAGGGCGCGGCCGGCAAGACGACGCGGGATGCCGCGGTTTCGGCGCGCCAACGGTTGAATTCTCTGATCGATATCGTCGCGCAGGTGCCGATCCCGCAGGTGCCCGGCAAGGCAAGCGTCAAACTGCCGGCCATCGTTGCCGGCGACACAACGCTACGCGATGTGCAACTGGAGCTGGAGCCGGCCGGTACCGGCTGGATGATCGACAGCGCCGTCGGCACGCTGCCAGGGCGCACGCAGGTGGAAGGCAAGGGCAAGCTCCTGCTTCAGGGAGAACCCTCGTTCAACGGCCAGATCGTGGTTGCCTCGAACCAGCCAACGGGACTAGCCTCCTGGCTGGCCGGCTCGGTCGACCCGGCCATCCGCCAATTGCGGCAGGCGGGTTTTTCCGCCAATGTCAGCCTGACTCATGAATTGCAGCGTTTCGAAAATCTCGAAATCGCCATCGGATCGGCGACGCTGAAGGGCCGGCTGGAACGGCAGGCGATCTCCGGCCAGACGCCGACCCTGTCGGTGGCGCTGAATGGCGACACGCTCGATCTTGACGCGCTGCAGGCGCTGGCCGGTCTCGCGACCGGGCAGGAGAGCGGCGACAATGTCCTCGACCATAAGATCGCCGCGCAGCTCAGGGCCGACAGGTTCACCGCCTTCGGGGTTGACGCCGAGAATGTCGAGACCACCTTCACGATTGCCGACGGGGCGCTTGCGGTCGACCGGCTGTCAGTCAAGAATCTCGCGGGCGCCGAGCTGACGGCGACCGGCCGGGCAGAAGGCTCGCTGCTCGACTATAAGGGTGCGGGTGAGATCACCTTCAAATCGGCCGATCCCGGCGGTTTCTTCACCATGCTGCGCGAGCATCTTCCGCACCATCCCGTGCTCGATCGGCTGGTGCGCAATGCCGGCTGGTACGGCAATACGGCGTTGCGCGGTGCGCTGACGCTCGGCGGCGACGAGGGCGATGCGATGACAGTGACGCTGGCCGGCGTCACGAACGGCAGCCGGGTGAACCTTGACTACCGCATGTCCGATCTCCTGGCGCTGACCGGCAACGGCACGACGAGCCTTGAGGCGACGCTCGAAAACGCCGTGCCATCAATCCTGTTCGGTCAGGCCGGGCTCGACCCGCTGCCGGTCGATGTCGGCGCGAATGGCCGCCTGACCCTCAAGGTTAAGGCGTCGGGCAACGATCCTGCCGATGCGGCGCTGACCTTTGCGACCGACCGGACCTCGTTTACCGCAAAGGGCAAGGTTGACGTGCGGCCGGAGAGCTTCATGAATGGCCAGATCGCGCTTTCGCTCGACAGCGCCGATATCGACCCCTATCTCATCATGAATGGTATTGCCCTGCCGCAGACCGGAACGGGGTTGCCGCTCGGCCTGCAGGTCAATGCCGCCGTCGATAGCGACAAGATCGTTTTGTCCGATCTCAAGGGACATGCGGCCGACAACGCGTTTTCCGGTGCGCTGACCTTCGATCGCAAGGCTGCGAAGACAACGGCGAGCGGCGAGCTGACGCTTGCCAAGGCAGATGCCGGCTGGCTCGGCGAGGCGGTGTTGGGCCAGATCGTCGATCCCGCCAGCGGCACGCTGTCGAAGGCGCCGCTGGGCCTGCCCACCTTCAAGGATCTGGACGTCAGGGTGAAGCTGTCGGCCAAGGAATTCTGGCCCGGCCTGCCGGAAACAGCCGTGTCCGATTTCACCAGCAACGTCGCCTATAAGGGCGACGAGTTGCAGCTCAACGACATGGCCGGCAACTGGGAAGGCGGCAAGCTCACCGGCAATCTTCTCTTCACCAATGCCGCCGGCACCGGTTTCCTGCAGACGAAGCTGGCGCTTGCCGATTCCGATCTCGCCGGGGTCATCTGGCTACGTGACGGCGCACCGATCGCCAACGGCAAGTTCGGATTGTCGCTGTCGATGGAGGCCTCGGGCAAGACGATCAGTGAGATCGCCAGCTCGCTCAATGGTTCGGGGGAGCTGAGACTCGGCGATATGAGCATACGCGGACTGAACCTTGCCATTCTTCCGCCGCTGCTTGCCGCCACCGACCCAATGCAGGAACAGATCAACGCCGGCAAGGTGCATCCGATCGTCGAGACGTTGCTCAACAACGGCGAGGCGAAGCTGCCGCCGCTCGGAATACCCTTCAACGTCACCGACGGGACGCTCAGGGTGCAGAATGTGACCGTGGCCAACGATCTGGCCCGGGTTACCGCCGACGCGCAGATCGCCTTGCCGGAGCAGCGGATCAGCGCGACGGTCGGTATCGGCCTCAATCCAGGCGCGGAGGCGCTTCCTGGTGTCGAACCCGCGCTGCGGCTGAACTTTTCCGGCATGTTGCCGTCACCCGGCAAGACAATGGACGTGACCGATATCACCAGCTACCTGTCGCTGCGCGCTTTTGAGCGCGAGCGGCGGCGGGTCGAGCGGCTGCAGGCGATCGTGCTCGAAAAGCAGCGCCTGCGCCGCGAGGTGGCGCTCTATCGTTTCAATGACGCCGAGCGCGTCAGAGCGGCCGAAATCGAACGGCAACGGCAGGCGGAGGAAGAGCGGCTGCGAAGACTGGCGCAGGAGGCGGCTGCGCAGAAGGCTGCTGCCGAGGCGGAGGCCGCGCGTGCGGAGGCAAAAGCCAAGGCTGATGCGCAGGCGAGGGCGGCCGCCGAGGCGGAGGCGGCCCGGCGCTCCGGGCAGATGCAGCCCGGTCAGCTCGATTTCGACCATCTGCCGGGTATTCAGGCGCAATGAAGACGCTTGGGGTTTGCGTCGCCTGATATTTCAGATTTTTATTTTCCCGGCGTCACGGCCGGCCGCCACAGCCGGCCTTCGCCCACGAAAGCACATGGAGCCGCAGCGCTGAGGATAGGTTGCTGTCCGGCGGGCGGTGGTCGTCGATCTCGGAAATCAGGGCGGCAAGCGACATGGAACGGCTTGCCGCAATCGTCTTCAGCTCGGCCCAGAATTCATCTTCCAGCGAAAAGCTGGTGCGATGGCCATGCAGTGTCGCCGAGTGCTTGCGGATCATCAGCCGGTTCACATCGCAATCGGCTTCGAGGATCGATTCAAGGAAATCGCGCAAGTGGCTGATCGCCGATTCATTTCCGGCTCTTTAAGCTTCGCTTGAAGCTTCATGCGCCGTCGTCATCCGTCTCGATCCGGCCATCGCGGTGAGCCTTGTCGGCCTTCTCGTTCAGAGTGCGGGTGAGCTGCTTTTCGGCCTTGGTGCGGCCGAAGGAAATACGGTTCTGCTCGGCCTGCTTCTCCTTTTCGGAGCGGGCCTGCTTTTTGCGAAACTGGCGCAGATTGATGATTTCGGCGCTCATGCGCGAGGCTTGATCCTTATGAAAAAGGGAGGCTCGGCCTCCCTTTGAAATCACTGCTTCTTGCGGAAGGAGTCGAGCGAGACGACGGAGCCCGGTTTTTTCTCTTCGCCGTCGGCCGGTTTTGCGCCGGCGGCTTCATCGGGCTTTCCTGCCGCGTCGACGGGATAGGCGGTGATCTCACCGGAAGGCAGTTCCTCGCCGTCGGCGAGCGGCACGTCGAATTCAAGCTCGAAATTGACCGAGGGATCATAGAAGCCGCGGATCGCATTGAACGGTATGACCAGCTTCTCCGGAACGTCGGAGAAGGAAAGGCCGATTTCGAAATGCGTTTCGGTGATCTTGAGATCCCAGAACTGATGCTGGATGACAATAGTCATCTGCTCGGGATATTTGGACTTCAGGTGCTGGGAGATGCGCACGCCGGCGGCACCCGTGAGGAAGGTGATGAAGAAGTGGTGGTCGCCGGGCAGACGACCCGTCGTTGCTACCTCCGCCAAAACCTTGCGGATGACGCCGCGAAGTGCATCCTGCGCCAGAATGTCGTAGCGGATATGATCCTGCCCCATGCTTTTCCTGTCTTTCGTCGGTTCTGAAGTCTTTTCACAAGGTTTATGGCACGTTCAGGCGCCTTGGGAAAGTCCGGAGCCGAGTCACGCATAGATCAGCATACATGATTTCAGTCTGAGGGAGAAGGTGAAGGCTTCTGTTGCCAGGTGCCTTCGGACCCCGCCTAGAGGTGCGAACCACTAGGACTTTGATTGAAGTGTCACACCGCGATTAAGCAGCGAGACGAGCTTCCGCATAGTTGTCGTTTGCAACTACAATTTTAGCCCGATAACGGCGGTACAATGCCGAGCAAAAAGTCGATCTTTACACCCTTGTCGATCCTATTTCGCCCCCATCAGAAGCCGGCCTTGATGCCGCCGGTTTTTGGTGGAGGCGCCGGGTACCGCCCCCGGGTCCAATAGGTTTATTACACCGCTCATTTATTGCCATAGCCGGCCCGAGAGCCGGCAGGGCTGATATAGTGATTTCCGTCGTCCAAGGAAAGGGCAAACGTCATAAAAGCTTTATGTCGGGCGGCAGAAAGAACGGGAAAATATCCGCCTGCGATTGGTTTCCTCAAAGCGAAGGCTTAAATTGGAGAAAACGGAATCAGCGCGACATGCAGCAATATCTCGATCTCCTCTCCCATGTGATGGAAAAAGGCTCCGACCGGGGCGACCGCACCGGCACCGGCACGCGTTCGGTCTTCGGCTACCAGATGCGCTTCGATCTCGAGGAAGGCTTTCCCGTCCTGACGACGAAGAAGCTGCATCTGCGCTCGATCATCCACGAGCTTTTATGGTTCCTGAAGGGCGAAACGAATATCCGCTATCTCAAGGAGAACGGCGTCTCGATCTGGGATGAGTGGGCCGACGAGAACGGCGATCTCGGACCGGTCTACGGTGCCCAGTGGCGCTCCTGGCCGGCACCGGACGGTGGCCATATCGACCAGATCGCCAATCTCGTCAAAGGTATCGTCAACAATCCGAACTCACGCCGCCACATCGTCTCGGCCTGGAATCCGGCCGAGGTCGACCAGATGGCGCTGCCGCCCTGCCATTGCCTGTTTCAGTTCTACGTGGCCGACGGCAAACTCTCCTGCCAGTTGTACCAGCGTTCCGCCGATATTTTCCTTGGCGTGCCGTTCTTTTCCGGTATCGAGTCGGTATCTTCGATCGTAAATACCTGTAATTCCACGATTCATTGAAAATGACCATAGTGTACCGGTCCTCTAGGCGAAGCCCGGCGGGTCTCAGAGTGCATGATGGCCACTGGTGGTGACGGGTGGTCGGCGACGTTACATTCCTGCTCTCCGTAGAAGGAGTGCGTAGGTGTATCACCGCGGTTCTGATTTTGATGGTCAGAAAGTGATGCTGCGCGTTTCGCTGCCCCCATCGGCCATCTTTGGACGCAGTCATATCGTAGTGAGACCAGTCAATCGGCGGGTGCGTAAAAATACGCACTCCCATATAAGTTGTGCTGGTTTCGTCTCTTTCAATCCCAGACCGGTTGTTTTGTCCAATTTCGGACGTCACGATCGCGCGTAAGACTCAAGGAAAGATTCATGGCCCGTCATCCGGAATACCAATATCTCGACATCGTCGAGCACGTACTGACCAAGGGCGACAAGCGTATCGACCGCACCGGAGTCGGGACGCTTGCTTCGTTCGGAGCGATGATGCGGTTCGACATGTCGGACGGAACATTCCCGGTCTATACGACCAAGCGCGTTTACTGGAAGACGGCGGTCAAGGAGATGCTTTGGTTCCTTACCGGGGACACGAATATCCGGTCGCTCTTGATGAGCAACGTGCGGATCTGGACTGATTGGCCGCTGGACAAGTATCGCAAGGCAACCGGCATCCAGATTAGTCAGGAAGATTTTGAAGCCCGCGTGATCGAAGATGAGCAGTTCGCACTCGAGTGGGGCGATCTCGGCCCCGTCTATGGGAAGCAATGGCGCCGATGGCTCGGGCCTGACGGCCGTGAGCATGACCAGATCGCGACGGTTATTGAGACGCTGCGGCATAATCCTGCGAGCCGCCGCATGCTCTTCCATGCATGGAACGTGGCGGATTTAGGCCAGATGGCCTTAAATCCGTGCCATAATTTTTATCAGTTTTTTGTAAGTGGAATTGGTTCGGGAGACGAGGGAGGCAGTGCCGGACGTCCGAAGATTTCCCTTATGGTAGGCACCAGGTCGAACGACCTTGGACTTGGCAATCCATTTAATGTCTGCCAGCAGGCGGCGTTACTTGCTATGGTCGCCCAGCAGGTCGATATGGACCCGAATGAGCTCGTCTGGGTCGGTGGCGACGTCCATCTCTACCTGAACCACATTGAACTTGCGCAGACGATTCTTAAGAGGGAGCCACGGCCGTTTCCAAAGCTTCGTCTTCTGAGGCGCCCGGATAGCATCGACGGCTACAGGATCGAAGACTTCGAGGTGACGGGATACGATCCGCATCCCGCCATCGAGGCACCGGTCGCAGTCTAGCGATGGCTTCGCTCCTGGCCACCAGGCTTCTTGAAGAGCTTGAGAAAGACCGGAAGCAAGGCAAGATAATTTGGAACGAGCTCGGTTCGGTGAACCGGACCGCGTATGCGCGCCGTCTCGGCGTGACGAAAAATGCTCTCCCTCTCGCAGTGTTCGCGCCGTTCGATGACCTTGGCCCCAGGAAGGTTTCGACTGAAGAAAAGCTGCGATCAATGCTCCATGAAGATTTCCTGAACGGACGCGTCGTTTTTTCGAAGTCCGGGTTCATAAGCAAGCTGCACTACGCCCAGCGTGCTGGATGCAGCAATACGCAGTATTACAAAGAGCTGTTCGAAGAATACGAGGCCAAACTCGGCGAGCTCAAGACAAAGCATCTCCTTCTCGGGCTTCTGTCACGAGATTTCGCCGACGGTACCTTGAAGTTCAGTCGGGGCGGAAAGATTGACCGGACACATTACGCTACACAGCTTGGCGTCACCAAGTCGGCGCTCACATCGTACATCCCGGTGTTCACCTCTTTCGAAGAAAAGCTTGGTGGCGCCAAGCGCTATCGCGACGACGACCTCCGGCGCATGGAGAAATGGCTAGAGGCCCATCTCGCGGACGGTACGCTTAGAGTTCGCCGTGGCGGCGGAGTGGCAAGGGCGCAGTTCAAGTCGGCTTTCGGAATCACCCACTCGGACTTCGAGATCCGGTTTCCGGAGATCGGCGTCCTCTTAAAGAAGTATGACATCCTCGTTGACCAGTGCGAAGCGGCGAGACGCGACGAGGCCGTGCGTGCCCGAGCGAAGGAGCAAGCCGCAGGAAACAAAATCGCTTCTCGTATCCCAGAACCGGATCCTGCCGAGGCCCCGTTATTTGAAAATGCCGGGATTCGTACGAAGGCTGACGGCTTTTCGCGAGGGCCCGTTGTCCGCCCGGAGGACGAAGAGGTCCATCCATCGGCAGACATCGAGAAAGAGAAGCATGCTGATGACGGACGGCGGCCTGCAACGGAGATCAAGCCGACTGATGATGACACAGTCTTCGCCTTAATCGACGCAGCGGTGGCGGCGGATCTCGGACGCGGCAAGCTTCGGCTTCTCTCCGACGGTTCCATCGACCGCAGCTTCTATCTGGCTCAGGCCTTAGTTGCCGTATCGGGCATCGCCGAGAACGTCTTTGCTCGCTACGCGCAGCAAGTGGAGGCGTACCGCGAGCGACACGGCACCGGCATCGCAGCGATCGCCGATGCGATGTCGCCCCATTCCGTTGCGGATAGTGCGGTCGCGGAGGACATCGACGGATGCTCTGATGTTGCGGAGGGCCGCCGGGATGTCGCAGTACTGAATATGAATGATCGAAGCGAAGACCGGGTCGCCGGCAACGGCTGGCCTGGCGATTTTTCGCAGGTCATCCAAGACAAGAAGGGCGGAACTGGCGGCGGCGAGGATGTACCGGACGGAAGCAGTGGAGATTGGTTGGGACCTCTCCTTGTGTTCTTTCCGCAACTGAAGCGTCACCAAGAGTATCCGCCTGACAGCCCCCTTGGCCGGGCCGTATCCATTCTGAACGAAATGATCCTGGGGCCAGGGCTGCCCCGAACTGCATACGGTGGTCTGAACAGATCTGAAGTCCAGAACATCCTGCGCATCGGCCGGTCGGAGCTTCCCACCTACGATCACATCCTTATCGACTACGACATCGCAACAAGGTTCGTCTCGAACGATCGATTCAGCAACGAGGAAAGGTCGAACAATCCTCCACCGCCTCATCCTTCGCTAGTTCGTCACCAGAATCACAATCCATCCAGCGCATTTGGTCGAGCCGTCGCCGTGCTAAACGCCATGGTCAGTGGCGACGGACTGCCTCGTGCCTCCGACGGGACGTTGGACGAGATCGCCCTGGCGCGCGGCCTAGGCATAAATCATCGAGCACTCGGATCCTACCGGCATATTGTTCACGACTACGAAGTCGTCGACAGGGCGGTGAACACGACCGCGCCGACGATTCCCAAAGAGGACAAACCTGCTTCGAAGGCGGGAGCTGCCGCGGCTGCGGACGGAACTCCGGTCGGGAACGATCTTTCAAAATCGACCCTCGGCTGCGATGAAATCGAATCCGCTCCTACATCCGTTGCGACGAACGACAATGTGACATCTGCTGATGCATCACTTCGACTGAATGGTCAGGTCGCCGAGCGCCTGACCGGAGGGATTCCGGAAAAGGTCGACGTCACGCCCGTCGCGGAGCAACAGGCGAACTCTGGGAACCCACGCCTCTCGGAGCATCCGTGTCTCCGCAAGCACCAACCCGCCGAGACGATCTTGTCTCCTGCCGCGGCCGAGGTGGTCTCAAACTATCCGATGTTGGAGAAACACCAATACTACGGTCTGGACAACACCAGGGGACGACTGGTCGACATCCTCAACAGCTACCTGGTGTCCGGTGGAATACCGCGCAGTCGGGGAGGAAAGATCGACCGGCGCGGTCTGACGCGGAAGTTTGGATTCTCGATCACGGCAATGACCCACTACGTCGACATTCTTCATGACTATGAAGAGGCGACGGGGGGACGCCAGAATATTCACGAGGCGAAGATTCCGGAGATGGAAGCGTGGCTCATTCAGTCGATGGAGGATGGAACGCTGGAGACTCGTGATGGCGGGGTTGAACGGAGAAGCTTCTATCGGCGCTTCAATATGTCTGACACAAACGCTGTGCTGGTACGCAATCCTCGCGTTCTCGCCTTGATCGAGAAGTACGATCGCTTAATCGTTTCGAGCGGCTACCTCTCCAAGCCCATCAGGGCCGAAGTCGATCTGCTTGTCGCAACCCTTGATGACAATCCCGAGATCGCGAAGACCGGATTGTCGTACGACCGCACGGCGCTTTCGTCGAGGACGGGCATTTCGATGGGTCGTATCGTTCGGTCTCCCTTCAAGGAGGTCATAAACGCGGCCGACAAAAAGCTTCGGGCGCAGGTCGACGCTGACGAGCTGTGTCACGTCTTCGCCGGGCGGCTCTTCTCCTTTAGGACATTGCAGGACCTCGGATGGTCCAGGCAGTTTCTCGTACGCGTAGGCAGAGCCTTCCGTCAAGGCTTCCAGACCGAGGGTCAGAGTGCGGCGAAGGATGCCTACAACTCGCTGATGGAGATGCTGCGGTTTTTCGGGTCTTCCCAAGAGCCAAGTTGCCGTGCAGTGAAGACAGGTCTTAGCGCCGGCGGCGTCAGGTCGGTCGCGGCTGCGGACTGGACATTCGCAACCCAGTTGTACGCCTCGTGGGTCAATGAGAATCCTGAGCTGAGGGGCAGTACCCCGGACACGAAGCTCAAAAGCGCAACCAAGGTGATAAGGCGTCTCTCGAACTACGGCACGCTTCCCGAACTTGATCTGCCGCTCCGCGGCAAAGGGGAACAGTCGGAGCATCGGCGGACCATCGCGCAAGGGCCGAGGGCTGAGGGAGTGGACGATTACCTCGTCTTCGCCACGGCGATGCTTCACGAAGCTGCCAGGCTGCGCGAAATAGACATCGACCCGAACGACGAGGCCGGCTTCCTGAAAACCCTGCGAAAGGAGCTCACCGAAGGCAAGGTCAAGCCCGACGACACGCCGGCGGCGATAATCCTGCGTGTCCTCAAGCGCAGAATGACCCTGATCGACGATGCGTTTGCCGAAGTCTACATCCGATGGCGGCGACATTGGGATCGCGGTCGCGAGCTGCTTGCCATCGGCGAGGAACTGGGCGACGGCTGGGAGGAGTTGCTTGTCGCGGGCTCGCACAACGAGCATCGCCGCCGTCTCGACATGAGACGATACTTTCCCCTCGACGAACCGGACCGTGCC
Organism: Rhizobium sp. BK049; assembly: GCF_014193135.1. Lineage (NCBI taxonomy): Bacteria > Pseudomonadati > Pseudomonadota > Alphaproteobacteria > Hyphomicrobiales > Rhizobiaceae > Rhizobium > Rhizobium sp. BK049. Next base: position 42,900 of record NZ_JACHYV010000010.1, on the reverse strand, counting down.
CTGGCCAATCTCGTCCGGCTCATCGCCGACCGCTTTGGCGGGCTATATCCGAAAGACGAGGTGACCTTTGGCAAGTTCTTCGTCAAACGAGCGCTCGAGTTCGGGGGAAAACCGCACATCGAAGGATACGTCACGCCTCATTCCGACGCCGTGGGAGCGGCGGTGATCCTCTTCCTCGCGAGATCGGGAGCCAACGTGGCCGTAGGGCGGCCCTTTTCGTTGGCGCGATGGAGCCTTCCGAGATCGCCGGCTGCGTGCATATTACCGGCGAGAAGGCACGGGCTCGCGGAAAGCCGATACATGCCCATCTGGACGAACGGTCTCATGCCGTCGAGGCCATGAAATGGTTGGTCGACTCGCTTGCTGATCTGCGTGCCACACTGGACGTGGACGAAAGCAGACTTCTCTTCGTCGGAAACTTTAGAACTCGCTCCAAACCTCTGGAGGAGTATTGGATAAGAGGCCTCTTTAAGAGGATAGTCGCAGGTATACCGGAACTCGCAGATCTCGGGCTGACCCCATCGATGTTGCGGCCGACTGTGCTGCTCATCGCTGCCCTCGAAGGCGACGCCAACGCGCATGTCGCCGCGGCACTCGGGCAGCACGGACTCAACGTCAGTCAGGGCTACACGAACCATCCGCCGACCCGTTACATGCGCGATGTGGAAATCCGCGAATTCCTCGACAACTGGGAGACGCTTACCGTCTACGCCGAGGAGGATGCGCAGGCGCTGCTCGGTTACTCGAAAGAGGAGGTAGACGAGAAAGTCGCCACCCTTGCTGAAACGGGACTGGGAACCTTCTGTCGCGATCGCAATGGAAGGCCGGGAAACGAGGGAAGCGCCTGCACGCAGCTCGATTGCTGGAACAACTGCCCGCAGTTGATCGTGATCGCGCGAAAGCAGGACCTCGCCTTCATGATCATATGGCGCGCGTCGCTCATCGAAGCCGAGGCGGAGTGGGTCCGCGACCGGCCGGAGCGGTGGCATTCGGTCTGGCTCCCATGGCTGATCTTCATCGAAGTCGTTGAGAAGAAGATAACCTTCACCGCCATGGCGCGGATCTGGCGCGAAGCGCAGGCCTTGGCCGATCAGGTGATGGCGCATCCCAACTTTAAACACAGGAGGCCGTTCTAGTGGCGCAAAGAGTTGCCGGGCTGACCACCGCGTCCGCTCCCCGTCGTATCCTCGATCGTACGGCCAAATGGCTGGACGCTCCCTATGAAGCAGACGAATGGACGGTCAAGGACACGAAGGGAGAAGGCACGCCGCGGACATTCAGCTTTCGCGTGAGGCTTCCGAACGGCAGGATCCTGACCGACGAGCCGGAGCTCTACGCCACTGTGAAGGAGTTCGTCTTCTGGATTCGCGAGGGCAACTACACGTGGATCAAGGACGCCGACAGGCACCGCCTCTATGCGGTGTCGGTGATGCAACTCGCATATGGAATCGTCGCCCGTGGACACAAGTCGTTTGCGAGACTGACGGTGGATGATGTCGACGCGATCTGCGAAGCGAGCGCGGCTGGAAAAGATGGAGTGACATCGGCCTCGAAGCTTCTTCGAGCTGCCCTTGATAAATTTCAGAGTTGGAATGACGTTCCTGGCATCTATGCTCAAAACAATGTCTTCGACTTCAATCGTATTATTGACGACCTCCACCTTCCGCGAGACTGGGGCCGGACGTCCTTGCACAGGGAAATCAACCAGGCTACGGCGCGGTTGAATGGCAAGACGTTGTTGCGATCCGGGACGGGAACCGTCACCGTCCAGAACGTTCACGTGATCACGACGATCTTCGAAGCGATGTTTCAGTTGCGCCATTTCATGGCCGCGCCCTCGATCAATTTCATTCCTTTCCCGGAGGGGGCATCGCAGCGGGCCAGAGCCTTGGGCGCGACGACGGAGCCGACCCCGATCGCGCCGCCCGAGCTCGTTTTGAAGTTCCTTTCGGAGAGCGCCAACTACATCCAACGCAACGCGCGGGAGGTTGCATCAGGATATCTCGGGGTTTGGCGCTCCAGAGACACCGAAGCTTGGAGCCGCGAGCTGGCGTCCGAAATGAAAACGGAGGTCAAATGGATTGTCGCCGCGGCGTTCGTCTTGATCGCTGCATTTACCGCGCGGCGCCTGGAGGAAATCCTAAAGCTCCGCCGTAACTGCCTGGCCGGGAACGATTTGGACGGCTGGTGGCTGAACGTCTATATCGAAAAGTCCGAACGCAAGTGGACGTGGATCCCCATTCCAAGGATCGTCGCCCGAGCGGTCGAGGCGCTGCGCGCTTTCGACGTTGACAACCCCGACGACGGTCAGAATCTTTTCACGCTGAACGATCCGGTCAGCGGCCGCCGGATCAAGCTGAAAGCGACGATCAAGGGCATTGCCCACAAGTTCGGGGTCGACAGTTACGTGGACCGCGGTGGAAAGAAGCTCGCCTGGGAATGGACACCCCGGCAGTTCCGTCGCTTCTTCGCTGTGCTGTTCATATACCGATACCACGGAAAGAAGGAGACGCTCGCTCATCACCTCCGGCATTATGATCTCGAGACGGCGAACGACTATCTGCGTCTCGACCCGGAAACGTCAGCGATCTGGCTTAAGGAGATGGCGGGCTACAAGATCTTCGTCGCGCATCGGATCGCCGAGGGCGACGAACTGGTCGGAGCCATGGGTGACCGTCTGAAGAAGTTCGTTCAAAGGCTTCGCCGGAAGTTCGAGGATGCTGTGAAGATCGTTCCGGAGCGGATGGCCGCGATCATCCTGCGCTCAATGTCGAAGCAGCATCTTGTCCTGACGCCGAAGCCCTGGGCGACCTGCTGCTGCCCACATACGGAAGGGGGATGCGAGCGTGCCGCATGCCGGAAAGAAGCCGGCTTTGAACAGGGCGCGGTCGGACCCGATTTCGCGGTGGCCGGACCCGCTATCTGCCCTGCGTGTCCCTGGGCGCTGATCTCGCAAGGAAACGTCGGCTACATCGAGCTGGAGATCGAGGAACTCGAGGCGAGCGCGGTGCAAGCTTCGGGCGTCTTCGCCGAACTAGCGTCCGAGAAGGTCGTGGTGCTCTCGAAGTACCGCGAATCCTTGAAACGCTGATGCTCGAACAAAGGAGGAAACGTGTGGTCCAGAGCCTTTCGACACGTATAGCCGCTCGTCTCGAACTGCTGGAGAAGTGGAACAAGAACGGGGTTCCGCCAGGCGTCGATCGTCCACGAAGCCTCAACACGGTCCGAATATGGAATGATCCCGCGATCGGTATCCTTGCCATCGGTTCGAAGACGAAGTTCACGACAACGGATCCTGATGTCGGTGTCCAGGTCAAGAAGATCAAACGCCTGATAGACGCGCTCAATGCAAAGGAGGGCGGTCAGAAGGCCAGTTCCGCGACTAGGAAAACCTCCAAGCGACCCTACAAGCCTGAAAAGATTCGACGGCTCGAGGCTGAAAGCGAAACGGAGTGCCTACGGCGCGAACTCTCCAAAGTCACCGGTCAGTGGCATGAGGTCCGTTACCACCTTGAGGAAAAGGAGAAGAAGGCAAGGTATTTGGAAACGATCAATTCCGAGCTGCACGACACCATCAAGGAACTCAACGAGCGGATCCAATGGCTGCTTCGGCACCTACCCGGCACCAGACCGCGGAAGGTGTGAGATGTCTGAGGAGCAAGCCGATACCAAGAGGACATCCGCCAAGGTCCTAGAGGAAAGACTCCGGAGACTCTTCGACGCGGACTTCCATGGGGAGGAGCCATTTTGGACGCGGAAGGGCCTGAGCCGCCCGTGGCTCGCCCGCCTGATCGGCTGCAAGGCCGCCACGCTCAGTTCCAGTCCCCGCTTGAAAAGGCTGATCGGCGGATGGGAGGGGCCAAGGATCGAATCGAGGCGGCAAAGCGCTTGGCAGTCGTCGCCGGAAGAGGCGGACAACGTCGTGCTGCTACGATTGCCCAGGCACGATGGACGGATAATCAGCTCCACCGTCAAGCTCCACAAGCATATCTGGGAGGTTCCGACGCTCGTCTGGCCGTCCGGTCTCGACGAGGAGGTCAACGACTGGTTCCGATATCTCATCGTAAAACTGAAAAGGGCTTGGTCGACGGTGGAGGAGACGGCGAAGCATATGAGGCAATTCATAAAATATCGCCGAAAGAGGCGGGTTCCTCTCAGAGCGGTGGATGATGACTTCCTTCTGAACTGGCAGGGAGATTTACGCGAAGGGGATACAAAGAAGCCGCGGCGGAATGCTCTGTTGCGGACTGTCCACTCCTTCTTCAAATGGGCCGAAGAGCACGGTATCGTCAGGCATATGGTTCAGATCGGCCGCCCCAGCGCCTATGCGGAATCCATGCTTGCCTACGAATTTCCAATCTCGTCCCATGAGGTCACTGTCCTCACGTCCAAAGGTCGGACGCGGGTATACTGGGTGTGGCCTTTCCTTGAAAAGGGCGATGGCACGAAGTACGGACGCAGATACACTCCGACCTTCAAGGAGATTGATCGCATCTACGCCTTCACCGACGTCCAGCGGCATGGCGTGCGCAACGTTCTCATCATGAACTGGGCATTGCGGACCGGAGCAAGGGTGAGCGAAATCTTGTCGATCCGGCTGCAGGATCTGCCGGCTACCGAAGAAGAAATCGCCGAGCTGATTGAAAAGGACCAGTGGATCATCAAGCTCAAGAAGCGCAAGCGACGATCGTACGGCGGCGTCTTGTATGCTCCGGCGGACCTGATCTGGGACACGCTCAACTATGTTCGTAGCGAGCGGCACGAGATCGCATCGGCGAAGGGCGGGAAAGGCGTGCATGCCGTTTTTCTATCGCAGCGCGGATCTCCTCTCGTGACCGACAGCGTGTCTCGCATATGCGCCGAACTGTTCCGGGCCGCGCTGGTGTACAACGCGAACATCCATCGGCTTCGAGCGAGGTTCGCACACAACGCGGTGGAACTGACTCTGCGACACTTAGAAGAGGTCGGAGTTTCTCTCGATCCTTCGTCCGGGTGGCACGAGACCGCGTTGATCATCACGGCACAGGTCATGGGACACAGTTCGCCGCGCTCCCTTGAACCATATCTGCACGACATCATGTTTCGACGGGCGGAGGAAGCCCGCCTCAAGTCGCAGGGAGCAGCCCCTAGCTTCGACGCCGCCAGTCCGGCGCGCAGGCAGGATATGCTCGATACTGTCGAGAGCGCACGGAAGTTCCTGGAAGGAGGCGAGGACGACAAGGCCTGGAGACTGCTCCGTCGTGTGACGAACGAGATCGATCGCGCCAGGCTCTTCGAAGATGCGTGGGCAAATGCGGCATGACCGTCGCATAGGTGGCTTAGCTTGATCATGGAGGTTGTCTTGTAGATAGGTTCCGCCAAGCCAGGTCGAAGCCAACCTCGTGTTTCAAGCGAAGTCGTTGCGTACTATCCTCTTTTCAGCTCTGTCTCGATCCGATGCCTCCACAGCGAGAGACTCTTAACGGTACGGGACGGGATTCGATCAAATACGGTTGATCAATCATTCCGGTGCATATGCGGGCATCGCTCAACTGGAAATAAGGGCGAGGCATCATATCAACCCGCGCAGGATTCGGCCGAGGAAGAATTCACCGCGCCACTGGTGTTCGCCTGGGCGATCGTGGATTGCCCACCGCGGCAGATTTGATACTAATTCGGCATGAAATATCTCGACCCGCAGCAAATCATCGAGTGGAAGGAGCGCCACGGGAAGCCGCGGCGGGGATCGGATCTTGTTTCTCAGATCTCCGAACTGGCTAAGGCCTGGGAGGCCAGGCCCCCGGGTGAGACTTTCATCGGCGACCATGTGGTAGTCAGGCTTGCGACCATCGTCGAAGTATTCGTGCGATCCATGGTCGGACAGATGGTCGACTCCAGCGAAGAGGTTTTCGCCGAGAGGTCGAGGCTACTGGTCAAGGATCTGAAACTGGACTTCATCTTCGCCGACGGCATCGAGAGGCAAAAGTTCAGCCCTGGCGACATCGTCGCGCACGCGATCAGCCTGAGCAGCGTGGACGCCGTCATGAAAGTTCTGACGGCCTTGCTGCCGAACGCCAAGGAGGAGCTTCGGACATCCCATCGACGTTGGACGGAGGATCAGGAACGCTTTCCGCTGGAGCCGATAATCAAAGACATCGACGCAACTATGCGCCTGTTGAGCGGGATCTTCACGGCCCGGCACATCCTGGTGCACGAACTCTCAGGGCAACGGCCCTACGGGGACGAGGACGTCGCCAACTTCTGCAGTGCGGCCGCTGCTTTTATCGAAGCCTGCGACTGGATTACTGTCAAGCATATCGAGGGCACGCTTCCATTCACGCAGACGCAGATGACAATGGACGCTGTCCAAAATCTTCAAGCCGCCGAGGATGAGGTCGCCTCCCTGCTGGCAACCATCCGTGAAATTCCGGGTATCAATCTCCAACTGTTGGAAGAGAGCCAGGCGGCGTGGGAAGAATTCTGCAAACGCGACGCGGCGTTCTTTGCCTCCTTCGCCGAAGGTGGAACGCTTCATCCCATGCTGGTGGCGGAATGGCGACAGGCGCTTGCCGATGAGCGTGCGGAAAGCCTCCAAGAATTCATCGAAAGTCGCGAGAGCCTCTGACACAGGCCACCCTTCGGAGACCATGTGTTGCGTTCTTGATGTAGATCAAGGAAGCAAGCGACCGGGAGGTGCATTGTTCGCTTGTCAAGGTGGCTGCATGTGCAGCACGGCGGAGGATCGTCAAATGGCGAACACAATCCTGAATGTCCATTCCGAGACATCCCCGGCCACGCCGGCTCGTGTTTCGGTTCCAGTCCTGGGCGCGACGCTTGCCGTCTTCGCCTCCATCTCGTTCTTGCTGTGCATGCTGCTCGGGTTCGTTGCCCCCGAATGGGGCCTGCACAGGCCGTGGCTGCAGTTCTATCTCGGCCTGACGGGCTTCGATCTTCGAAGCCTGGCGCTGGGTCTCCTTCAAAGCGTCATCTTCGGTGGTTATGCAGGAGCATCGATCGCTGCGATCTTCAATTTCATCAGCCGGCGTTTCGGTTGAGCAGGGGAGCGGAGCCGCGCACATGACCGCCCGCCGCCGCAGGTTCGCATGGGTGAACGCAGTGCTGGCCTCCTTGGTCGCACTCGCGGTTCTGCTTGCGCCTACGGCAGGCGCGCAGGCGATGCAGTGCCATGAGCGTCCGGCTCACGGACAAACCAATCTGGAGCATTCGTTCGTCCTGAACAACGACGCTCACCTCACGCCTCAAGGCGGCTTTCACACTTCCGACCACAAGGCCTGCTGCACCGTCCCGTGCGGCTTCTGCGTCGTCCTGGCCACCATCCAGCGGACGGAAGATCCCACGGCCACGGGTTTCTTTTTTCGTTTTTTTTGGAGCGACCAGACCGGCAGCGGTCTGGCGCCGTCACCGACGCTCGGTCCTCCTCGTCGTCCGGTCTGAGGATTCCGGAGGCCGTCTTCGTTGCGGCATCCGGTCGTTTCACGGGCGTTCTCCCGGATGCCCAAGACCTGGAAACAAGGACCAACCGCAATGAAACGTCGTGAATTTCTCAACGGCCTGATGGTCGGCGCAGCCGCGCTTGGCACATCGGTCGCCCTTCGTCCCATGCGCAGCCTGGCGCAGGACGCTGCCGCCAAGACATCTTCCGAGCCGCGCAGCTTGTCCGTTGGTTACCGGTCCATCGAAGTCAAGGGTAGATCCGCCCGCGTCTTCGGCTTGGTCGGTCCGGATGGAACACCCGGACTGACGCTCGACGCCGGAACCGAATTCGACGTCGCCTTGTCGAGCGCCATCGATCAACCCACGCTGATCCACTGGCACGGGCTGGCGCCGCCCTGGGCGGCAGACGGGGTGCCGGACAATCCGGCGGCGCTTCTCAAGCCTTTCGAAACCCGCCGCTACACCTTTCCGGTCGGTGCGGGCGGCACGCACTGGATGCACGCCCATACGCTGCAGGAGCAGAACTTGCTCGCTGCCCCTTTGATCGTGCGGACGGCGGAGGACCGGAAGCGGGACGAGCAGGAGGTCGTCGTCCTACTGCACGACTTCTCCTTCACGTCGGCTGAGGAACTGCTGGCGAAGCTGAAGGGGAATGCCGCGCACGGGGCCAAGCCGATGGACCACGGCGCGATGCAGCGCATGTCAGGCATGCAGCACATGATGTCCGGCAGCGACATGGCGGGCATGGCAATGCCGGGGATCGGCGCCATGGACCTCAACGACCTCGACTACGACGCGTATCTCGCTAATGACCGCACGCTTGATGATCCTGAGGTCGTAAGGGTCGAGAAGGATGCTCGCGTCCGCCTTCGGATCATCAATGGCGCGACGGCGACCGCCTTCACCATCGATACCGGCCAGCTTTCCGGAGAATTGGTCGCCGTCGACGGGCAGGGCGTGCAGCCGGTCCCCGGAACATCCTTCCCGGTCTCCATGGGCCAGCGCCTCGACATCCGCCTGAGGCTGCCGAAGGAAGGCGGTGTGTTTCCCGTCCTCGCCCTCCGCGAAGGGAACCTCGAACGCGCTGGCATCATCCTCGCAACCGCGGGCGCGACCGTCCGCAAGATCGCGGTCGAGGGCGATGCGAAGGGGCCGGTTCTCGGGCTCGATCTCGAACAGCGGCTGCAGCCGTTGCGCCCGCTGAAGGCACGTCAGGCGGACCGCCGCTTCGATCTGTCGCTGACGGGCGACATGGCCGCCTACACCTGGGGCGTCGACGGGGCCGATGGTCTCGTCGTGAAGCGTAGCGAGCGGATAGAGGTGGCGATCAGCAACGACTCGATGATGGCGCATCCGATGCACCTTCACGGGCATCATTTCCAGGTGGTCGGCATCAACGGAACCCCGGTCGCCGGCGCGGTCAGGGACACTGTCCTGCTGCCGCCGATGGCGAGCGTCGTCCTGGCGTTCGACGCCGACAATCCCGGCCGCTGGCCACTGCACTGTCATCACCTCTACCACATGGCGTCGGGCATGATGGCCTTCGTCACCTACGACGGCATCGGCTGACGCGGTTCAAGAGACCTCGAAGCCTTCCCCGACCCCCTTCGAACGAGGCATCCCCATGAACGACAACCATCCTCCATCGGCCTGGAGCAGCTACAGCCGAACCGTCTTCATCGCCTTCGCCGCGATCGCGCTGGCGCTCATCGCCTACGAACACCGCGTGCATGTCCTGGGGATCCTGCCGTGGCTCCTCATCCTCGCCTGCCCGCTGATGCATCTCTTCATGCATCACGACCACGGCGGTCACGGTGGCCATTCCGGCCACGACCATGCCAACCACCGGGCCGGAATGGTCCAGCAGAAGACGAAGGAGACCGACGATGTCTGACACCCCGGCCTACGGGCTCTGGAGCCTGGTGATCATCAATTCCGTGGTTTTCATCGTCTTCGCCGCGAGCTTCACGAAGATCGGGACGAAGCGGGACTGGCGCTCGCTGGGCGCCTTCTCCGCCTTCGTCGTCGCGCTCTTCACCGAGATGTACGGCTTCCCCCTAACGATCTACCTGCTGTCCGGCTGGCTCGGGCGGCAGTTCCCCGGCGTCGACTTCTGGTCGCACGACGCCGGCCACCTGCTGGAGATGATGTTCGGCTGGCGGGTCAATCCGCATTTCGGGCCGTTCCATCTCGCGAGCAACATCCTGATCATCGCCGGCTTTTGGCTGCTCGCCTCGAGTTGGCACGTGCTCTACGCCGCCCAGCGCGAGCATCGCCTGGCGACCACGGGGCCTTACGCCCGTGTCCGGCACCCACAGTATGACGCGTTCGTCGTGATCATGGTAGGATTCCTTCTGCAGTGGCCGACCCTGGTGACGCTCGCCATGTTCCCGATTTTGGTCTGGGTCTACGCGCGCCTTGCTAAGAGCGAGGAGGAGGCCTCGCGGGCCGCATTCGGAGCCGCGTGGGACGCCTATGCCAGAACGGTTCCCCGGTTCCTTCCGAGGTTCGGCCGCGGAACGGATGCCGCTGGAAGCCATCGCGGAGGAGCTGTCCATGACTGATCATCACGCCTACGAGGGCCATGCCCACCGCCATCATCACCATGGGGACAAGAAGCCGGCGATCCCCGAGGGTGCCGGGCCAAAAGTTCAGGAAGGCGTGATCTACACCTGCCCGATGCATCCGCAGATCCGGCAGCTCGGACCCGGCACCTGTCCGATCTGCGGCATGACGCTGGAGCCGGAGATCACGGGTGCTGCCGCGGGGCCGAGTGCAGAACTCGTCGACATGACGCGGCGGTTCTGGATCGGTCTGGTGCTGACGCTGCCCGTTCTCGCCCTGGAGATGGGCGGTCACCTTACCAACCTGCACATGCTGTTCGGCGCGCAGCTTTCCAACTGGATCCAGCTCGTGCTGGCAACGCCGGTCGTGCTCTGGGCGGGATGGCCGTTCTTCGAGCGGGCCTGGGCCTCGCTCCTCAACCGCAGCCTCAACATGTTCACGCTGATCGCGATGGGAACGGGCGTCGCCTGGCTCTACAGCGTCGTCGCCACGGCGGCGCCGGACATCTTTCCCGCCACGTTCCGCGCCACCGACGGCTCTGTTGCGATCTACTTCGAGGCGGCCGCTGTCATCACCGTGCTGGTGCTGCTCGGCCAGGTTCTCGAACTCAAGGCGAGGGAGCAGACCGGCGGTGCCATTCGGGCGCTGCTCGACCTCGCACCGAAGACGGCCCGCCGCATCCGTGAAGACGGATCGGACGAGGACGTCGGGCTCGAGGTAATCGTGGTGGGCGACCGCCTGCGCGTCCGACCTGGCGAGAAGGTCCCTGTCGACGGCGAGCTTGTCGAGGGCCGAAGCTCCGTCGACGAATCCATGATCACCGGCGAATCCATGCCGGTGACAAAGGAGGTCGGTGCGAAGCTGATCGGCGGTACGATAAACCAGAGCGGCGGTTTCGTGATGAAGGCAGGCAAAGTCGGGCGCGACACGATGCTATCTCAGATCGTCCGGATGGTGGCTGAGGCCCAGCGCTCCCGCGCGCCGATCCAGAGGCTCGCCGATCAGGTGTCCGGCTGGTTTGTTCCGGCAGTGATCCTGATCGCGGTCGCCGCCTTCGTGGCCTGGGGCATCTGGGGACCGGAGCCTCGCTTCGCCCACGGCCTTGTCGCGGCCGTCGCCGTGCTCATCATTGCTTGCCCATGCGCTCTCGGACTGGCCACGCCGATGTCGATCATGGTCGGCGTCGGACGCGGTGCGCGAATGGGCGTGCTCATCAAGAACGCCGAGGCGCTTGAACGCTTTGAGAAGATCGACACGCTGGTCGTCGACAAGACCGGCACGCTGACGGAAGGCCGACCCAAGGTGACCGGGTTGAGGGCCGTCGAAGGATTCGACGAAGCGGAGCTCCTGCGACTGGCCGCAACGCTCGAGCGTGCCAGCGAACACCCACTTGCCGCGGCCATCGTCGCCGCGGCCCAGGAGAGGGGCCTTGCCCTGGGCGAGGCCCGCGAGTTCGACAGTCCCGTCGGTAAGGGTGTCACCGGTACGGTCGACGGCCGGAATCTTGTCATCGGCAGCCATCGGATCATGGCCGAGGCGGGCGTCGACCTGTCGTCGCTCGCGGCCGAGGCCGAGACGCTGCGCGGCGAAGGCGCGACGGTTATCTACGTCGCCGTCGACGGCGAAGTCGGCGGTCTTGTCGCCATCGCCGACCCGATCAAGGGCACGACCCCAGCGGCGCTCCGGTCTCTCAAGGAGGAGAACATCCGCGTCGTCATGCTGACAGGGGACAACCGGACGACGGCGCAGGCGGTGGCAAGGAGGCTCAGCATCGACGAGGTCGAGGCGGAGATCCTGCCGGAGGACAAGGGCAAGGTGGTTGCCAGGCTTCGGTCGGAAGGGCGCGTTGTCGCCATGGCAGGAGACGGGGTGAACGACGCCCCGGCGCTTGCCGCCGCCGACGTCGGCATCGCCATGGGCACGGGCACCGACGTCGCCATCGAGAGCGCCGGTGTCACGCTGCTGAAGGGCGACCTTCAGGGCATCGCGCGGGCACGCATGCTCAGCCACGCAACCATGAGCAACATCCGCCAGAACCTGTTCTTCGCCTTCATCTACAACGCTGCGGGCGTGCCGATCGCTGCAGGCGTTCTCTATCCCGCCTTCGGGCTGCTGCTCTCGCCGATCATCGCGGCCGCCGCCATGGCGTTGTCATCGGTCAGCGTCATCGCCAACTCGCTCAGGCTGCGCCGTTCGGCAATCGACTAGGTGGTTCCGTTGGGCGGCCTCTGGACACGACACTCGAATCCATCCTGTTCCCACCTCCGGGAAGCGGGTGCGGATAGAACCAACCAAAGGAGAAACGACATGGGAACGACAATTCCAAATGTTATCCTGCTCTCCGCGGCGATCGCCGTCGGAAGTGCAGGTCTCGCCCTCGCGCAGACGAGCGGGGCGGATCCCCATCATCCTGCTGACTCGGCGCAGGCGACCCCGCTGTCGGGAATGGAGGGCACGATCGCACAAGCCCAGGGCGCAATGCCGGGCGGATCAGGAATGATGCAGCCCGGTATGATGGCACAAGGCCAAGGTAACACGATGCCAATGCAGTGCATGATGATGCAGCCTGGTGCGACCGGGGGCATGCCGATGCAGCCCGGCATGATGGGGGGCATGCCGACGATGGGCATGCGCGGATCCATGATGAAGATCATGTTCGCGATCGCCGACACCGACGGGGACGGCGCGCTGTCATTCGAGGAGGTGACGGCGATCCACAAGCGGATCTTCGGTAGCGTGGACGCCAACAAGGACGGCAAGGTCACGCCCGAAGAGATGCAGACGTTCTGGGGGCCGTAGCGGAGACGACCCCGAAGGCGCTGTCGCGGAGCCTCCGAGGATATGATAGGATCGGAATGCATTCACCGCGGGAGGGGTAAATGCGCCGAGTCCTTCTGACTTTGATCCTTTGCGCGCAGTCCGCATCGATGTCGGCGGCGTCCGGGCTTGCCGTCTTCCACACCGCTTCGTTCGGTGGCAGCCGGTCGGTCAGTCTCAGTCTGGCGGAGGGCGCGGTCTCCCGCGATCCCGCCTTCGACTTCGACGTCGTCATCACCCTGTCGGAATTCGACGGTGGCGGAGCCGTGCTCTATCGGGACGGCGGACGGCACAAGGCGAGCGTGCGCTGCGTTTCGCCCGCCACGGTGCGGATCAATTCCACCGACTATCCAATCGACGTTTCGGCGCGGCCGGGAACCGACTGGAAGCACGATCTCTGGGCGGCGCTGTGCAACGCTCCGGTCTCCTGATCGCCAGTACGGCATGTTTGGTCGATCGAGAGGTCAGCCTTTCGGGGGGCGGATTTCCATGAACACGTATGGCGCACCGATCCCTGACGGGATCGCATGCACGTCGTAGGATGCCTTCGGGTCGTCACCCATTCCCAGGGAGCCAGGCGGCATGCCCGGCACGGCCAAACCCTCGAGCGGCGGACGCTCCTGCAGTAGCCGTTCGACGGCCTCGAGCGGAACATGTCCTTCCAGATAGTAGTCCTCGACGACCGCCGTATGGCAGCCTTCCATGTCGGCGGGCACGCCCAGCTTGTCCTTGACAGAGGCAAGGTCGTCCGTGTCTCGCACGTCGACTGAATAGCCTGCGTCGACCATCGCCTGCGACCATGCATGGCAGCAGCCGCAGGTCGGATCCTTGTAGACCGTGATTTCCGTCGGAACCGTCGTGTTACCCTTCCCGGCAAGAAACACCATGGCGGAACCCGCCATCGCGATGAAGGTTCTCCTGTGCATCGTCTCCACTCCTCGATGTCCTGCCGCCCGGAATGGATCCGGGCGGCAGGCGTCCGCTATTTTACTTCGGTGACGGTCAGCTTGCCATTCACGCGTTCGGCGACGAACTCGATGCTCGAACCTTCCTTCAGCTTTTCGAGCAGAGCCGGGTCCTCGACGCGGAAGACCATCGTCATCGCAGGCATGTCGAGGTTCTTCAGGTCTTCATGCTTGATGGTGACCTTCTTCGCCTTGACGTCGACCTTGTTGACGACGCCCTTGGTGAACTCCTCAGCGAACGCTCCGAAGGCCGCGCTGGCGGACAGAAGGGCGGCTAGACTGATTTTGATTATCGCAGTTTTCATATTCGTGGCTCCTTGTTGAAATTATTTCCCGGCGACGCTGACATCGCCGTGCATGCCGGCTTCGTAGTGGCCGGGGATCAGGCAGGCGAACTTGAACGCGCCGTCGGTGGTGAACTTCCAGACGATCTCGCCGGACTGACCGGCCGGAAGGCGAATGGTATTGGGGTCGGCGTGTTCCATTTCCGGGAACTTCTCCATGACCTTCTTGTGCTCGAGGATCTTGTCCTCCTGATCGAGCACGAACTCGTGGTCGACGGTTCCGGCATTCTTGATCGCGATCTTGACCGTCTGCCCCTTGCGGACGTTGAAGACGGCGGGCGTGAACAACATCTTACCGTCGTCGGTTTCCTTCATCGTGACGCGGATCGTCTGTGTCGCCTTGGTTTTGTCGCCAGGCTCGCCGACCGCCATCTTCTCACCGTGGCCGCCAGCGTGGTTTCCGGAGGCGAGGGCGGGAGTCGCGAGCGCCGCGAGTGCCAGCGCCAGTACATAGTTCTTCATGCGTGAATCCTTCTTTTGAAGTGGGAGATTGAGCTTCAGCCGTTCGTCGGCTTCGGCGTGATTTGCGTCTTCGCGTCTTTGGCTTTGGTCGCGTCCGGTAGTTCGCCCGTCCACTCCCAGGCCTGCGTCCCGGGCGGGTTCTCGTACCAGCCCGGATCGGAGTAATCGTCCGCCGAGATGCCCTCGCGGACCTTCACGACCGAGAACATGCCGCCCATCTCGATCGGGCCGTGAGGCCCCCAGCCGGTCATCATCGGGATGGTGTTCTCGGGAATGGGCATTTCCATTTCACCCATGTCGGCCATGCCCTTGGTGCCCATGGGCATGTAGTCCGGCTGAAGTTTCCTGATCTTCTCGGCGAGCTTCGACTTGTCCGCACCGATGAAGGTCGGGATGTCGTGGCCCATGGCGTTCATCGTGTGGTGCGACTTGTGGCAATGAATCGCCCAGTCGCCGAGGTATTTCGCATCGAACTCGTAGGCACGCATGGCGCCGACGGGGATATCGATGCTGACCTCCGGCCAGCGCGCCTCGGGGCGGACCCAGCCGCCATCCGTGCAGGTAACCTCGAAGTCGTAGCCATGCATATGGATCGGATGGTTGGTCATCGTCAGGTTGCCGACGCGCACGCGCACGCGATCATTCTTGGAGACGACGAGCGGGCTGATGTCGGGAAACACCCGGCTGTTCCAGCACCACATGTTGAAGTCGGTCATCTCCATGATCCTCGGCACGTAGGAGCCGGGGTCGATGTCGTAGGCGTTGAGCAGGAAGACGAAGTCACGGTCGACGCGCATGAACGTCGGGTCCTTGGGATGGACGACGAAGAAGCCCATCATGCCCATGGCCATCTGCACCATCTCGTCGGAATGCGGGTGGTACATGAAGGTGCCAGATTTCACGAGGTCGAACTCGTAGACGAATGTCTTGCCGACCGGGATGTGCGGCTGCGTCAGGCCGCCGACGCCGTCCATGCCCGACGGCAGGATCATGCCGTGCCAGTGGATCGTCGTATGCTCGGGAAGCTTGTTGGTGACGAAGATGCGGACGCGGTCGCCCTCGACGGCCTCGATGGTCGGGCCTGGCGACTGGCCATTGTAGCCCCAGAGATAGGCGGTCATGCCGTCGGCCATCTCGCGTTCGACCGGCTCGGCGACGAGGTGGAACTCCTTGACGCCGTTGTTCATCCGATGCGGAAGTGTCCAGCCGTTGAGGGTGACGACGGGCTGGTAGTCCGGACCGGAGGTCGGATGAAGCGGCGGCTGCATGTCCGCCGATTCCATCGTCGGGGCGTCGGGCAGGCCCATCGCCGATGTCTTCGTCCAGGCTCCGGCCGCCAGAAGGGCCGCACTCGCACCGAACAATTGTCTTCTGTTGATCATGGTGATGTCCTTCTCAATGGCCGCCGCCACCGCTGCTTGCGGAAGCAGCGGCGACCTCGGTCTCTGCCGACGCGTTCGTCGCGCCACCGCCGTAGATCGCAGGCGCGAGGTTGGCCTCGGCGAGCCAGAAATCGCGCTTGGCGTTGACGGAGAGCAGGATGGAGTTGATTTTGTCGCGCGTGTCGGTGAGCAGCTCGAAGGTGTTCGAGATCATGCCGTTATAGGTCAGCAGGGATTCTTCCTCGACCTTGGTGCGCAGGGGCACGACATTGTTGCGATAGTGCCGCGCGATGTCGTAGTTCGAGCGGTACGCCTCGTATGCGGAGCGTGCTTCCGAACGGACGTTGACGGCCTTCTCCGCGAGCTGGTTTGCCGCGCGCATATAGGCCAGCTCGGCCTTGCGCATTCGGGCCTTGCCTGTATCGAAGATCGGAATCGCGAATTCCAGTTCGACCTGGCCGGTCGTCCTGGTGGTCTTCTCGTCGTCCTCGATCTCACGTTCCGTTTCGAATCCCGTCAGGATTTCGAGATCGGTGACATAGCGGGTCGCTTCGGTGAGCCCGTAGGACTTGGCTGTCGCCTGCAGTTCGAGCTTCGCCACCTGAAGGTCGATGCGATTCCTCAGAGCCTCGGCCTCGATCGTATCGCGTCTGACAACGGACTTCGGAAGCGGCGGCAGGCTGTTCGGAACCTGGTAGTCCAGGTCGGTGCCCCAGAGACCCATCAGCCGCGTCAGCTCCTCCTTTGCGAGACGTGCGGCCAGGCGGGCCTTTGCCGTCTCTCCAGCGAGCTCGGCGACGAACACATGCTCCCGCGCCTGGGCGCCCTTGGTCATCGCACCGGTCTCGCCCAGCTTTTCTGCAAGTTCGGACGCGGCGTCCGCAGTCGCCTGGGCGCGCTGGAGCTGCCCGACGTTCTCCCAGGCCGCCACCGCCCCGATCCAGGCACGCCGCGTGTCGGCGGCGACCTGGAGCGTTCTCACGGCGGCGGTCAGTTGCGCCTGCCGAAAGCGGGTGTCCGCGATCGCTATGTCCCGGTTCCTTGTCGCAAGCGCCAGGATGTTCGTCGCGATCATCCCCTCGATGGTCTCGAACGCCTCCAGTCCCGGCGTGCCCATGCCCGTCGTGCCGATGGAGACGGTCGGGTTGATGAACATCGTCGACTGCCAGGCATCGGCCGCACTGTCGCCGAGATCGGCGTAGGCCGCCTGAAGGCCCCTGTTGTTGAGCAGGGCGACCTGGACGGCCGTCTCGACGTCGAGGACCTTCCTTCGCGCCAGCAGGTTCTTGACCTCAGCGGCGACCGAGCGGGCCTGGTTCTGGTTCTGGATCCAGACGGTCTGCTTCGCCGTGACGGTTGCGGTCTTGTTGGCAACCGGAGTGAAGCCCGCCTCCTTGCTGGAATACTCGGCTCCTGTGACGCAGCCGCTCAAGACCAACGGGAATGCCAGCGTCGCGATCAGTCTTCTGCAGCCGATCATTGGGCGTCTCCCTTCGCCGGAGCCTGCAGATCGTTCTGTCGCCGCCATGGCTTGGGATCAACCGGCTGTCTGGAGACGTATCCCGAGATCGGCGAACGATAGGCGACCGGGCGCGCGGAAGGCTGCTCGACCGCGGCGGAGGACGCCAACACGTCGGGAGGAAGCGTGGATGTGCAGCCGCCGATGACAAGCGG
This sequence comes from Rhizobium sp. BK049, assembly GCF_014193135.1. Classification (NCBI taxonomy): domain Bacteria; kingdom Pseudomonadati; phylum Pseudomonadota; class Alphaproteobacteria; order Hyphomicrobiales; family Rhizobiaceae; genus Rhizobium; species Rhizobium sp. BK049. The sequence continues at coordinate 25,257 of NZ_JACHYV010000010.1, read as the reverse complement.
CAGCCCCACCACAAAAAGCGAGGGTTTCATTATGAATTTTCCGAATAAGAGATAACCTGCGGGCGCCCGCCAAATCAGGGCAGGCGACCGACCGGACCCGGTCAAGCGGGTGCGTCTCTATTCAGATATTCGGGGGGCGGTCGAGTGACGGCAGTTCGCCAACGGTCGTCCGGTCATCGGCGAACTGCCGGATCGAGGTCACGACGGGTCCGCCGACGTCGGGACCTTCACAAACGATGCCAAGCCCGCCGCAGAAGTCCTTGCAGCACTCCTGCTTGACGAGCTTTGAAGCGCCATCGCCATCGTCAGACATGTCGCCGTGCGAGTGGCCGTGATGGGCCGCCTCCGTCATGTCGTGGCCCTCGTGGGCCTGCGTCACGTCCGAGACGACCGCCTTCAGATCTGGGAACGGCGAGCCGTGCATCGCCGCGTAGGCGTTCGACATCGAGTACCCCGCCAGTGATACGATGATCACCAGCCTCATCAACACGAGCAGCCTGCTCACTGTGATTCGGTACATCTTGCCCATTCCCAACGAACTACATGCAAAGCAGCGCCATTTCAATTAGCACCTATGTCTCGTCGATGTTCGAGTCCTTTATGTGACGCGAACATCACTTTTGGACGCTTAGGGCTTCCAACGGTGGCAAGGTCAATAAGGATTGTTTCCTCGCAATGATCGACTTCGCATCCTACTTCGGCCTTTTCATCGCAGCCTTCGGCGCGGCCACGATACTGCCGATGCAGTCGGAACCTGTGCTGGTCGGCCTTCTTCTCTCGGGCAAGTTCTCCGTCCCGGTACTGCTCGCCGTCGCCAGCGTGGGAAACACACTCGGAAGCGTCGTCAATTGGTTTCTCGGCCGCGGCATCGAAAGGTTTCGGGACCGGCGCTGGTTTCCGGTCGGGGCGGAGGCGCTCGAACGTTCTTCCCGCTGGTACCGGAAATACGGGAAGTGGACGCTGCTGTTTTCCTGGATGCCCGTGTTTGGAGACGCGCTCACGGTTGTCGCCGGGGTGCTCAGGGAGCCGCTGCTTCCGTTCACGATCCTGGTCTTCGTCGCCAAGACGGGCCGCTACATGGTCTTGACGCTGGCCACTCTACAGTTCCTGGGCTGACCGCTTCCGGCGTGGGAAGACCATCCTGTCGACCGTCTCGTCGCGGGCGACGAGCGTGTGCCAGGCCGCCGCGGCGACGTGCAGCGCGACCATCGCCAGGATGATCCTCGACCCGGCGACGTGGTACGGCGCGATCCCGAACCAGAAGTAGCTTGCGACGAATCCCATGCAGGCCTGCGCGATGATCGCCGCGTAGAAGGCGTGATGAAGTGCCGTGGCCACGCGTCCGGTCCATGTGCCTGGTATGATGGCTTCGGTCGGCTGCAGGATACGTAGAATCAGCCTCACGGCCATCAGCAGGCCGATCGCCATGCCTGCGTAGTTGTGGAGGTGGTGCTGGACGACGTCCCAGTACGACGGCGTGACACCCATGTGGACGGCGTGGTGGGTTCTCTCGATGCTGCCGCCCGTCAGGTACTGGACCGGCACCAGGAGGGCGACCAGCCAGTGAAGTCCTATCTGGACCAGCGAATAGCCGCCTTTCATCGATGCTCCCCGCGTGAGGGGAGCAGACTAGCCGGCCGCGGTTAACGCTTTCCTCATCGCCAGTTGGTCTGAACGCTACGGCGTGCGGATCATCGGATGCCTGGAACATTTCTGCCGCCGCGCGGTTGTAAGGCGGAAGGGGAACCCGGCCGAATGAGACTTGGGACTATCTTCCGCCACGTCCAGATTATCCTCGTCGCTCTTCTGGTGACGGCGAATCCTTTCGGCATGGCCGCAGCGTCGGCCGCTATTCAACACCAGGACTGCGCCATTGCCGCGGGGCATCATCGCTCCGGCGGAGATGCGTGCGGTCCGCGGACTGGGTGCTGTTCGGCAACGCACTGCTGCCCCATCCTTTCTGAATCCGTGGTCGCCTCCGCTCCGCGTTTCGAACGGGGACCGCATGAAAGTGTGCCGTCCGTCCATCGGCCGCTGCTGCTGATACGCGCGATCGATCCGCCGCCCCGGTCTCCGCCAGGCTGAGACCCACCCACCAACTCAACCAGATTTCGGAGATTGAAACATGAAGACGTTCACCAGCCTTGCCCTGTGCGCAGCCGCATTCCTTGCCCTCCCGTCAACCACTTTCGCCCAGTCGACGATGGCCTACCCGGAGAAATGCAAGTCCCAGGGCATGGACATGTCGAAGACCGACATGTCGATGGATGGCATGCCGACCGGTGAGATGACCGACTACCAGAAGGCGTCGATGGACGGCATGAAGAACATGGGTATGAACATGATGCAGGGAATGATGAAGAAGGACGCCGACGTCTCCTTTGTCTGCGGCATGATCGCCCATCACATGGGCGCAATCAGCATGTCCGAGGTCGAGCTCAAGTACGGCGACAACGACGAGGCCAAGCAGATGGCCCAGAAGGTCATCGAAGCCCAGAAAAAGGAAATCGAAGAGATGTCCAAATGGGTGGACAAGGAAGTCAAATAGGAGGTTCCGCCATGCATCACATGTCAACCGAGATGAAGGCCTGCATCGACAATTGCCTGGCCTGCTATAGCGAATGCCTTTCGATGGCCATGGGCCATTGCCTGGAACTGGGCGGGGAGCACACCAAGCCCCCGCACTTCAAGCTGATGATGGCTTGCGCGGAGATCTGCCGGACCTCGGCGCATTTCATGCTGATCGGTTCGGAGCACCACAAGCATGTCTGCCGCGAATGCGCCGAAATCTGCGCCCAGTGCGCCGATGACTGCGAGCGGATCGGCGACATGCAGAGCTGCGTCGACTCCTGTCGCCGCTGCGCAGAGAGCTGCCGCAAGATGGCGGCGTAATTGGGAGAGGGCGCACCGCGCCCTCTTTTCGCTCAACTTCGCAATGATACAACGGCCCGTCGACCACGCTTCGGCGATGTCTTCGAGACAGCACCAAAACAGGTCGTCACGATCGGCTCATCATCTGCGTGAGGTTCCTTTGATCATTTCAAGATCGGCTCTCATCCTGGGATTCGTTGCAGCCACGTCCGTACCCGCCTCGTCAGCGCCTCCGTCAGACGATATCGTCGCGCTCCGTCAGGCCGACATGAAGGCGATGTCCGACGCAGCAAAGACCGTCTCAGATATGTTCCGGGCTCCCGAATCCTATTCATCGACGGAGTTCAAGCGGGCGGCCGACGTCATCGTGGACCGGTCCGGCTCGGTACTGGCCGGCCACTTCGCCGACGGTATGGACGATCCGAGGTCGAAGGCGAAACCGGACATCGTGCAGGAGCGCAACCGCTTCGACCGTCTCGCCGATGACCTGCGGAACTATGCACTGGCGCTCGACGCAGCGGGTGAAGCAAACCCAGGCCCGATGACCGAGCAAATGCGGATGAAGCCCGGCGAACCGATGGGCGGAGGGCCGCTTGGGATTCACGTCCGGAGCGAGGCGGAACTGTCCTCGATCCCCGCAGAGCACGTCTTCCACCTGATGCTGCAGACCTGCACGACGTGCCACGCGGCGTTCAGGATCCACCGGTGAGGGTGCGGATGCGTTTGCTAATCGGCCCTGAGCCCGTTGACGCCGAATTTCGCATCGATAGAAGGCAGGTCGCTCCCTGCGCCGGAGTTGGCAATCTCGTCGATAATCGGACAATCGGGCCGCTCGTCGCCGTGGCAGTGGCTGGCGAGGTGCTTGAGCGTTTTGGTCATCGCAATGATCGCCGCCGCCTTCCGTTCCAACTCGGCGACGTGTTCCAGCGCGATCGCCTTCACGTCGGCGCTGGCCCGCGTCCGGTCACGCCAAAGCGCCAGCAGCGTTCTCATCTGCTCGACCGAGAAGCCCAGGTCGCGCGCTCCGCGGACGAAACGGAGCGTGTGGACGTCGTTGTCGGTGTAGGTCCGGTAGCTGGACTGTGTCCTGTGCGCGGGCGTGATCAGTCCGATCTGCTCGTAATACCGGATCATTTTGGCGGAAACTCCGCTCGCCTTTGCGGCTTCTCCAATGTTCATTCTGTGCTCCTGTCGACGTATGGAGCGCCGCCGACGGCGATGCTCCAAGTTCTTCAAGGTTGGATACGGCGAAGTCGAAGGGCGTTTCCAAGGACGAACACGCTCGACATGGCCATGGCTCCGGCGGCGAAGATGGGCGACAGCAGGGTGCCGTTGACCGGATAGAGAAGGCCGGCCGCAACGGGGACGAGGCTGGCGTTGTAGACGAAGGCCCAGAACAGGTTCTGCTTGATGTTCCGGATCGTCGCGCGGCTCAGCCCGACGGCCCTGACGACGGCGGTTAGGTCTCCGGACATCAGCACGACGTCGGCGCTCTCGATCGCGATGTCGGTGCCCGTGCCGACGGCGAGACCCACGTCCGCTTCCGTAAGTGCGGGGGCGTCGTTGATGCCGTCGCCTACAAAGGCGACCTTGCCACCTTCGCGAAGCCGCTTGACGGCCTCCACCTTGCCTTCCGGACGCACCTCCGCAATCACCCGGTCGATGCCGAGCTGGGCGGCGACAGCCTCCGCGGTGCGACGGTTGTCTCCGGTGATCATCGCCACTTCGAGCCCCAGTGTATGCAGGGCTTTGATCGCCTCGGGCGTCGTTTCCTTGATCGGGTCCGAAACGGCGATGATCGCCGCAAGCCGGCGGTCAACGGCAACGTAGAGCGGCGATCCGCCCCTGCCGGAGAGTTCCTCGGCGACGACGGCGAATCCTTCTACGGAGACACCTTCGCGAGCCAACGCCCTATCGGCGCCCACGAGCAGCGACCTATCGGCGACGAATCCTTTCACGCCATATCCCGGATACGCCTCGAAGCCCTCCACGCCGCCAAGTGCCAGTCCCTCCGCTCTGGCGGCCTTGACGATGGCTTCCGCGATCGGATGCTCCGACAGCGCCTCGAGACTTGCCACCCAGGCAAGCACGTCCTCGCGCCGGAAGTCGTCCGAGACCCGGAAGTCGGTCAGCTCCGGCTTGCCCTTCGTCAGCGTTCCGGTCTTGTCCAGGGCGACGATCCGGGCCTCGCGCAGGCTCTGCAGCGCTTCGCCCTTGCGGAACAGGATTCCGAGTTCGGCCGCGCGGCCGGTACCAACCATGATCGAGGTGGGCGTCGCAAGGCCCATCGCGCACGGGCAGGCAATGATTAGGACGGCGACGGCGTTGACAAGCGCGAAGCTCAGCGCCGGGGAGGGGCCGAGGATCATCCACGCGCCGAAGGTCAGCAGCGCGGCGACGATGACGGCGGGGACGAACCAGCCCGTCACCCTATCCACCAAAGCCTGGATCGGCAGCTTGGATCCCTGCGCGGCCTCGACCATCCGGACGATCTGCGCGAGCACGGTGTCTGCACCGACCTTCTTTGCTCGGAACGTGAACGAGCCAGTCTTGTTGATCGTGCCGCCGACCACTTCGCTTCCAACGGATTTCGAGACAGGGACAGGCTCTCCGGTGATCATGGCCTCGTCGACGTAGGATGCTCCGGAAACCACCGTGCCGTCCACCGGAACCTTCTCGCCAGGACGGATGCGGATCACGTCGCCAACTACGACCGCGTCTATTTCAATCTCGACGAATGTTCCGGACCGTTCCACGAAGGCTGTCTTTGCCTGCAGGCCGAGCAGGCGCTTGATGGCCTGGCTCGTCTTCCCCTTCGCGCGCGCCTCGAGGTAGCGCCCGAGCAGAATGAGGGTCACGATGACGGCCGCGGCCTCGTAGTAGACGTTCACGGTTCCTGCGGGCAGCGCGGCGGGCACGAATGTAGCGACTACGGAGTACGCCCAGGCCGCCGAGGTCCCCAGCGCCACGAGCGAATTCATGTCGGGCGCCAGCCGTAGGAGATTGGGCAAGCCCTTGCGGAAGAACGCCAGTCCTGGCCCGAACAGGACGACGGTCGCAAGCACGAACTGCAGGTAGAGGCTCTCCCGCATCCCGATGTTCTCCATAACCAACTCGTGGACGCCCGGTATGAAGTGCGAACCCATTTCGATCGCGAACAGCGGCAGCGTGAGAATGGCGGAAAGGCCGAGCCGGAGCGCGAGCGACTGTCTCTCGGCGTCGCGGCGATCCGTAGCGTCGACCACTTCTGTGCGGCTTGCGGATCTGGGCTCATATCCGGCTGTGCGGATGGCGTCCTCCAGAGCGCGGACGGATGCCGCACCCGCCGCGTAGCGGACGGTCGCCTTCTCGGTCGCCAGATTGACGACCGCGTCGACCACGCCTGGCACGGTTTTCAGCGCGCGCTCGACGCGTGAGACGCATGAGGCGCAGGTCATGCCCTCGACAAGCATCTCCACCGTCTCGATCCGGGCCTCGTAGCCTGCGCCTTCGATGGCTTGCAGGACGGCGGTCGCGTCCACTCTGTCCTTGAACGTCACGGTCGCACGTTCGGTCGCGAGGTTGACCGACGCCGTGTCGACGCCGGATACTGTCTTGATCGCCCGCTCCACTCTGGCGACGCACGAGGCGCACGACATGCCCTCGATCCCGAACTCGGTCGGAATGGGCGATGCGGTCTTTTTTTCGATCTGTGATATGGCAGTCATGGGACGATCTCGCATTGAACTGCACAGATAGGTAATCCTTCCCATGATGGGAAGGTCAATAGCCTCTGCTGGCGATGGTTTCAGAAATTCTTCGTAGTCGTGGCGCCGAGGTCGCGGCTGCGTGCGGCACTAAAGGGCTGTCGCGATCGCGTCGGCTCAGTGTGTCGACATGCGGAAATGTGCTAGCGGTTACAGCCGGGCACGATTGCTCAAAGTTAAGGGAAGCACCAGTGGGAGCCGCGATGAGGAGCGACGTGAGGCAGCGACAGGATTCCGGCACGTCGGCCACCGTCGCGTTCATAGATATTGCGGGATTCAGCGCTATCGCGGACGTTTATGGAGACGGGACCGCGCTTGACGTGCTTGAGGTCTTCGAGCGCATGGTTCGCGACGCACTCAGCGGCTACGAGCCGCCGATCAAATGGATCGGCGATGAGGCGATGCTCTCGTTTCCCGAGCCCGATACGGCGATCCAGGTGCTCGGAACGCTGTTACAGGCGTGCCGTAAAGAACCCCGGCTCCCGCTTACTCGGACGGGGCTGAACCATGGACCGGTCGTCCGCAGAGAAGGCGACCTATTTGGATCGACTGTCAACATTGCAGCTCGAATCGCGGCCCTCGCATCACCCGGTCAACTGCTTGCCACTCGACCCGTCGCCGAGGCGGCTGTCGCCAGAGGCATCGTAGTGCGGGATCTCGGGATGGTCGCGCTCAGATCGGTTGCCGACGAGGTTCCTCTCTACGAGATCGAGCTTGCTCCGTCGGCCGACCCGGCCTGGATTGATCCGGTGTGCAAGATGCATGCGCCCTATTCGGCTTACAGGCGGGCCGCCCCGCAAGGGCCGTGGTTTTGCTCTCCGCGGTGCGAAGAAGCGTATCGACGGTCGCCGCAGACCTATGAACTGCCACGGTGAGCGAAGCGGACACGATGTTCTTCGCAGGGTCCATTCAAGATCACGGGGCGCTCGTGCTGTTATCGTCCAACGTAAGGGATTGGCCGGGGAGCTCCGTGCGGAACCCCGGCTAATCCGGCGCCGCGACGAAAATCAAATCCGCCTGAAGATGGTTGGGTAGCCCGCGTTCTCAATCGCGGCATTGATCGCGGCTGGGTCGATCTGGGTTTCGACCTTGGCAGTCCTAGCTGCAAGATCGACAGTGGCGGAAGCTTCCGGATCGGCTGCCTTGATCGCCTTCTCCACCGTGCTTGCGCAATGGCCGCAGGTCATGTTCTGGATTTCGAATTCGTACATCATGTTCTCCTAATCGGTTGACTACCCCGATATGGGGCTTCCAACCATGGGAAGGTCAAGACCGTCGCTCGTAAAAGCAGTGCGCAGCTTCGACGGCGACCAATAGAGCGCCTGCGGCCGCGTCGATGTCGTCCGCCGCGCCGTCGGCCGAAGCTGGAATTAAGGTCATCGGCCGGAAGAGAGAATTCGGTCGCGGAGGAGAAGGAAAGTCCTCTCGACGCAGAACCACAGCACAACCGCTATGGTGAAGCTGGTGATCAGATAGACCGCGAAGCCGATGCCGCCCTGCAGGTTCTCCTCCCCAAAAACTAGCCTGTCGACATGAAAGGCCGACTTATGGGTCAGATAGAGGCTGTATGACAAGGTGGCGACGACCGCGGCACCCGGAAGCGGCCATCGTTTCAGAACATGTTCCAAGTCAAGCATAGCGCCGAGAATGAGCGCGATCCCGATCGAGACGAGCGGGAATCCGGCCACCGAACCGAGTTGCGCCTGGAACACGAGAAAGAGATTGGTTCCTTCCAGCGGCCCTCGGATCGAAAAGAGGACCACGGCAGTGGCAACAAGGCCGACCCCCATCGGCAGCGCCGCACGAGGAGGCGCGTAGCGCTTATAGAGTTCCGGTCTGAAAAATCTGGCTGCAGCCAGGATCACGCCAAACATCAGGCCGTCCAGACGGGTGTAGGTCGGGTAGTACACGTCTCTGAGATAGACGGCGAAGGCATCTCTCAGCTTGCCAGCGTCGACGAGGACGCCGACCTGTCCTTCCCAGATTGCGTATCGAAGGATCATTCCCGCAATCGCCATTGCCGAAGCAATGAGGAGCACCCGGCGGATGCCGATCCGCCGATGCAGGAGCAACGTGAGCAACGGCAGAACCAGATAGAAATGCTCCTCCACGCAAAGCGACCACGCCTGCGTAAAGGCACGGCCTATGCGTGGGTCGAAGTCAAAGTTCACGGTGAGGGTCGCGAAGCTCCAGAACGATTGCATCGTCGGGGCATCTCGAAGCACAGGAAAGGCGGCGTAGAGGCCAAGAACAACGAAGAACGCCGGGAAGATACGGAAGGCTCGACGGAGATAGAAGGACTTCAGGTCCACGCCTCCCGTCCGGGAGACCTCCTTGAAGAGCTGGGTTCCGATCAGGAAGCCGCTGAGAACGAAGAAGATGTCGACGCCGACCCATGCGTAGTTGCGGACGGCGACGAGCATGGACGGCGTCGCCTCGACTGGGAGGTGCACGAGCATGACGAGGAGGATCGCCAATGATCGCAGGACATCGGGGCCGACTGCCCTCGTTTGCACCTTCCCAGTGGTTTGAGATGAGAGACTTTGTGCCGAAGGAAAATATGCGGAATCCGAATTGGCAATCATATTCATTGCGACGATCCGTGGGTCTGTCTGAAGGGATTTGGGCATGCCGGGGACGTGCCAGTGAAAGTTGTAGCTTTCTTTTTTCAGATCGAAACACGCACCTTCAGATCGATAAAATTAACCTAAATTTTTCGTAAAATTCGACGGTGTCGCGAAGCGGACAGCCACGCCGTCGCTACTAGCCATGGAAGAGGGTGTGACGAACGACGGAGGCGTGGAAGGCGACGACAAAGGCCGCCGCCATCATCGCGATCTGGCATTTGCCCTTTCCAGGACACCGGTACGCACCCCTCGCTTCTGGCGGAGGCGATGCGCCCGAACAAGAGCGATATTGAAACGGCCGCGCTTCTTCTTGCCGGACGTGGCGACCTCCCTCCAGTCGGCGTCGACCGAGACACGCCGACGTCCGCTCGTCCTAAAGAACCTTCAGGTTGTCGGCAGAAGACTTTCCTGATCGCCGATCCTGAACGATCTCGTAGCTGACCTTCTGGCCTTCCTTCAATCCGGAGAGACCCGAGCGCTGAACGGCCGATATGTGGACGAATGCGTCGGTCGATCCGTCGTCCGGCTGGATGAAGCCGAAACCCTTGTCCTGATTGAACCACTTTACTGTACCGGTAGGCAAACTCCGATCCTCATGTGTAGCATCCCAGCAGACGGACATTGGAAGATCGCGGATGCGTTGGCAAGCGGCTAGGCGATCACGACGCCAGTCATCCAGCCTGTCCGGTCGCGACGTCTATGACGACCATCAGCCCGCCGCCGCCCTCCGTTTCGACGTTGTTGTTCGTCGTATGATGCGAGATATGGCAGTGGATCAGCCACTTCCCTGGTTTTCGCGCCCGCCAGAGAACATCGTATCGCTGGCCTGGCGCGACGTTGACCGTATCGGCCAGGTACCTTGCGGATTGCGCCAGCGTCTCGCCGTCGACCGCGACGACCTCGAAAGGGCCGCCGTGGATATGCATCGGGTGTATGGCCGTCGTGTTGGATCCGATGAACCGCACCTTCAAGGTCTCGCCGACATTCATACGGACCGTTTCCGTCGCGGGATAGGCCTTGCCATTGATCGTGAAGTAGTTCGGAAGCGCCCCTTCCATCGGCATGGCCGGGAAGGTGAGCCAGTCACGCTTGATCCATTCCTGAAGCTGCACCACGTACTCAGCGTCGGCGGGCAGCGCGTCAGCCGGGTTCTTCGGATCGATGATCAGCGCTCCGTAGAGACCGAGCGCCTGCTGGCGGTCGACGTGGTCGTGCGTGTGGTAGAAGTAGGTGCCGCGCTGGCCGACCGTGTATTCATACGAGAAGGTCTCTCCCGGTTCTATGGGTCTTTGGGTGATCTCCGCCGGGCCGTCCATTTCGTTCGGCAGGACGAGGCCGTGCCAATGCACTGTCGTGCTCTCGGGCAGCTCTTTCCGGACGTTGATCCGGACGCGGTCGCCTTCGGTGACGCGGAGCGTCGGACCCGGCACCTGGCCGTTGTAGGCGTAGGCATCGACCGTCACGCCCGGAAGGATTGTCCAGCGGATGACGGAGGCCGTGAGGTCGAACACCTTCACACCGCCTTCCATCCGGGGCTCCAGGACGGAAGCGCCGCGGGCGTCGGCGGCGGCCTCGAAGCTTACGTCGCGCGGGTCGACGGCCGCCATGTCCTTCATGGCACCCGCGGGTGTGTCGAATGTCATGATCATCCCAGGCGCCATGATCGACCTTCCGACGTCGTGGGCACTGAGACGCATGTTGACCAGTGTAAACGGATAAGCGTAGCCGCCAACCAGCATGATCAGGGTGAAGCCCGCCATCGTCGCGAGCTGGGTCCGGGTGGGGGCGAGGGCCGGGGGCAGCTTCCTTCCATGCTGGCTGCCAGGGGATGCAGATGGAGTGTGCCCGGAGTGGTCGGGTTCCGATAGATGGCCCATGCTCATGCGGCTGGCCGAATCCTTTGATGGCGCCTGGCCGACCGCTTCTCCATGTTCCCCGCTGCGCGCCGTCATCAATCCATGTTTCAGCTCCTTCAGGACCAGCCAGACGTTGAAGGGGTAGGCGACTGCGAACCCGATTCCGATCCCGAAAGCCATGACGCCCCAGAAGAGCATCTCGCCCGGCCACATGGCCCGCATATCCCGGCCCATCATAAGGATTGCCATCACCGGGGCCATGCCCGCCATCATCGCGTTCATGCTGATGAATTCTGGCATGAAGGAGCCGCGGACGTTCTGCCAATAGCTTCCGCCCATCATGTTCTTCATGAAGAGCGCCTGGAAGACGAACAGACCGACGGCGAATCCAGCAACGTACTCGACGATAATGTCCAGCCACATCGGCAGACCCGCGATCGCGGTGATCACCGCAGCGATGATGATTCCGGTCGCATCGCCGGCGACGCAGTGGATGGTGCTGCCGATCCCCTGCTTCCACAGCGGTTTTACGAAGTCCTCGTGGGTGTCCGGCCGGGGTTCCTTGTCCGCCAGGACGTAGAGCAGAAGGCCGACCGGACCGAGGTATAGGGTCACCAGAACGAAGCCCCACTTCATGACGGCGGGTTCGGGGTTGTTCCGGAACTGGTCCCAGGCGACGTAGGCGGTACTCAGCGCCGCGAGGAACAACCAGGCGGCAAGGAGATAGTCGACGGGCTGGATGAACAACAGCAGTTCTCCTGGACGTTGTTTCGACAGGTTGAGGCTTGTCACCATTGGAAGGTCAAGAGAGCTTGCGAGTGGAAACTAGGGCCCTTTCGTTGACCGGAAAGGCGAACTTCACCATTATGGCGCCGCTGAAGCAGGGATCGCCCTGCGAAGGAACGATTCGATGCGCCTGGTGATCAACATGCTTGTCGCAGCCGTGATGCTGCTGGGTTCGCTTGCCGCGCCCTGCATCCCTGCGTCTGCGGATCACAGCCATGCCCGCCCGGCAGTCGTCAGCGTCGCTGCGACCGCGGACGGCCACCATCGCGGCGACGGCCGATCAGTTTTAGGGACGCACTGCCAGCAGGACGGCATCGTCTCAAGGGCTTCGGAACTCCTTTATTCTCACTCCGACGCCATCTCGTACGTCGTCGCCCCTTCCGTTGCCTTTGTAGGCGCTCAAGAACCTGTCGAACAGCGTCCTCCCATCGCTTCCGTCTGATTTCCGTTCGCTCGAAATCCAGACCAAAGGGAAGGGCATGGCCTTGCGCGTGTCGACGTTTGCCAACTACGTCAGTTATTTATCTTCGTTATTGAATGCCTTCCATCAAAGAAACGGGGGGCGGCTAGGTCTTCGCGGGGCGGCGGTTGCGGTCGTGGCCGTGGTCCTGAGCGGTTGTGTACCGTCGCTCGACGATCTCGGCGTGGCTTCGCACGACATACCGCCGAAGCTGATGGCCAGCATGCGGGCGAAAGGCATGAAGCCGGAAAGTCCGGTCCTCGTCCGGATCTTCAAGATGGAAAGCGAGCTGGAGGTCTGGAAAGTCGACGGCAGCGGAAAATATGCCTTGCTCAAGATCTATCCGATGTGCCGCTGGTCAGGCAAGCTCGGCCCTAAGACGAAGAGTGGGGACCGACAGGCCCCGGAAGGATTCTACAAGGTCTCCCTGGGAGGCCTTAATCCGAAATCGCAGTTCTATCTGTCCTTCAACCTTGGCTATCCGAACCGTCTGGAGACCGCGCTCGGCTATTCCGGCGAGGCCTTGATGGTGCACGGAGCCTGCTCGTCGTCGGGCTGCTTTGCGCTGACCGATCAGGGGGTCGGCGAAATCTACGCCGTGGTCGAGAAGGCCCTGAAGGGCGGACAGCAGGCGTTCCAGGTCCAAGCCTATCCCTTTCGCATGACGCCGCAGAACCTGGCAGCACATCGCGACGACCCGAACCTGGCATTCTGGAAGAACCTCAAGGAAGGCTACGACATCTTCGAAGTTCGACGCCGTGAACCTAGGATCGCCGCCTGCGGCCGGAGGTATGTCTTCGACGCCGAGTTCAAGGACGGCGAACCCCGCGATCCGCTTGCGACCTGTCCGGAGCGCATCGATCAATCCGATCCGTCGGTCGCGGCGCAGGCATCCTCCGACGATCGGAAGTACCAGGAGCTTGCCGCCATGAGCTTTACGCCGCTCGCGTATCAGGATGGCGGCATGCACCCGAACTTTCGAGCGCTGCTCAAGGAGAACGGCGAGGTCAAGCTTGCAGAGAAAGTGTCTGTCATCAAGTATCCGATCAGTCGGCCGGCGGCGGCGCTCGCCGATCCTTTCGACGGCGACGAATGATGTGGCCTGTCCTGCGGGGATCTTGGACCTCCGCGTTCCGCGGCGCATATGAAAGCGAGGACGCATGCGAATGATACTTGCGACGATCGGAATGGTATTTGCAACGACCGTCCACGCCCATCATGCGCCGTCTGGCTTCACCTACGATCCCTATTGCTGCAATGGGGATGGCGAAAGCGGCGACTGCCAGCAGATATCGCCGAAGACAGTAAGACCTCGCCAGGACGGATACGAAGTGACGCTTCTGCCTGGCGACCACCGGCTGGCGACGCGCAGACACGTCTTCCTAATTCCGCAGGCACAGACGAAGGAGTCGCCGGACGGCGCCTATCACATCTGCCTGTTTCCCAACGAAGATACGGTCCGATGCTTCTACGCGCCGCCTTTGGGGTTCTGAGGCAGCCGAGAACGCGAAACCGAGCGTCGAGTTGTCGGGGAGCGAAGCTTGAGCGACAGTCGATATAGGAGGAGAGCATCGGCGCCGCCTGGCGGCAATAGGGCAATTATAGTCGAAGAACTCGATGATGATCGCTTCGCTTGGCGGCGAGGCATCATGCCCCCGCCCATCATGTTGTTCATCATCGCGTCTTCCTTTCATTCGGCGGCTTCGCAGACCGCTCGGGGTGCCATCTCCACTGCTATACATTCTGTAAACTGGTTGGAGGTATCTCTCACGAAATCTCGAGGGCAATCGTGACGGAAAGAAATAGTGTGAACGAGGAGCAGCCTCATCTGACATTTTTCATGGACGACTTCGGGACTCGCACCATGTGCAAGCCGGATGACACCCTGCCCATGGAGGCTCATATCTTCAGCTTCGGCCTAGGCGGGATAATCGTTCCGTCGGAAGCCGTCCAGGAGCTCTCCGATGCAACGATTGAGTTCTGCAAGCGCTGGGAGGTCCCGGAACTTCATGGGAACAAGATCCGATCGGGAAAGGGCAAGTTCGGTTTCCTCAAAAAGGACGAGGAGCGGAGGAACCAGTTTTTCGAGGAACTGGAGGCGCTGATCATCGATGACCGCATCACTGCGCATGCATGCGTGATCTGCCGCCCGGGTTACCGGGACAGGTACTACGAGAAGCACACCGAAGGTTCACGGTGGGAGATGAGCAGGACCGCCTTCGACATCGCAGTCGAGCGTGGTGCCAAATACGCGAGGCTTGCGGGACGGAAACTCTCCATTGCCTATGAGCGCACTGGGGCGACTGAAGACCGCCTCATCGAGAGCTACTTCGAGGGGCTCCTCAAAAACGGAACTGGCTTCGATGGAGAGAACTCATCGAAGCACAAGCCCCTCACAAAGGACGAGCTCGCAGAGACACTTCTGACCATCTGGCCAGACGGGAAAAGCAATCCCATGCTGCAGTTGGCCGATCTCGTGGTACACCCGCTCGGACACCGCCCAACTGGCCTGAAGAATCGGGCGTATGATCGGTTGTCGCAAGCAAGACAGATCATCGACCTGAGGAGCGGGGGCGATGAGACCATCGCTGTCAAATACTCGTGCTATGACGAGCCATACAAGGAATGGGTGAACCCCAGAGACACATAAGGGACCCGCGAAGGTCCCTCATGGCGGTCGGCGTAAAGCCTGACCCCGTGGCAAAGCCATGGATGATGTATAGAACGTCGCCCTCGATTCTTCAAGCGTTTTCAGGCGAACTCCAGTGGAGCCGCCCAACCTTCCTACTCAGCCGCCTCGAGCCTGTCTTCATCCTCCTCGACGGACGGATCAGACACGGATTCCGACGGCAATCCCCAGCCCTTGATCAGTCCGTAGACTGCCGGGATCACGATCAGCGTCAGCAGCGTCGACGACACCATGCCGCCGATCATCGGCACCGCAATGCGCTGCATGATCTCCGAACCCGTGCCCGTCCTCCACAGGATCGGCACCAGACCTGCCATGATGGCGACGACCGTCATCATCTTCGGCCGCACGCGCTCGACCGCGCCGACCATGATCGCCCTGTTGAGATCCAGCTTCGAGAACGAACGTGCTTCCTTTTCACAGGCTTCGCGCTGTTCCTTCAGGGCGTGGTCGAGATAGATCAGCATGATCACGCCCGTTTCGGCCGCCACGCCCGCCAGCGCGATGAAGCCGACGGCGACCGCTACCGAGGCGTTGAAGCCCATCCACCACATCAGCCAGATGCCGCCGACCAGTGCGAAGGGAAGCGACAGCATGACGATCATCGTCTCGGTCAGCGCCTTGAAGTTCAGGTAGAGCAGCAGGAAGATCAGCGCCAGCGTCAGCGGGACGACAATGGCGAGCCGCGCCTCCGCCCGTTCGAGATATTCGAACTGCCCGCTCCAGGCGACGGCATAGCCGGGCGGCATCTTCACTGACTTGGCGACCGCCTGCTGGGCTTCCGTAACGTAGCCGCCGAGATCGCGGTTGGCGATGTCGACGTAGATGTAGACCGCAAGCTGGCCGTTCTCCGTGCGGATGGTCGTCGCTCCGCGGGTGAGCTTGACATCGGCCACTTCGCCGAGAGGCACCGTTCCGCCGCCGGGCAGCGATATCTGCACGTCCCTCGCGATCGCCTGCGGATCGCTGCGGGAGGCTCTCGGATAGCGAACCGCAACTCCATAGCGTTCCCGGCCCTCGACAGTCGAGGTGACGACCTCGGAGCCGAGCGCCATGCCGACGACATCCTGAACGTCCTTGATCGTCAGTCCGTAGCGGCCGAGCGAGAGGCGGTCCGGCACGATGTCGAGATAGTAGCCGCCGATCACGCGCTCGGCATATGCGCTCGACGTTCCGGGGATCGTCTTCAACACGCTCTCGATCTGGCGGGCGACCTTCTCCATCTCGCCGAGATCGGTGCCGTAGACCTTCACCCCGACGGGCGTCCTGATCCCGGTCGACAGCATGTCGATGCGGGCGCGGATCGGCATCGTCCAGGCGTTGGAGACACCGGGGAACTGCAGGGCGGCATCCATCTCCTGCTTGAGGCTATCGACGGTCACGTCCGGCCGCCATTCCGACTTCGGCTTCAGGGTGATGATGGTCTCGAACATTTCCGTCGGAGCCGGATCGGTGGCGGTCAGGGCGCGCCCCGCCTTGCCGAAGACGCTCTGCACCTCGGGGAAGGACTTGATGATGCGGTCCTGGGTCTGCATCAGCTCCGCCGCCTTGGTGACGGAGATGCCGGGCAGGGTGGTCGGCATGTACATCAGCGTGCCCTCGTCGAGATTGGGCATGAACTCGCTGCCAATATGCTGGGCGGGCCAGACCGTCACCGCCAGGATGGCGACGGCGGCCAGGATCGTCAGCGTCTTCACCTTGAGCACACCCGCGATGACCGGGCGGTAGATCCAGATCAGAAGGCGGTTCACCGGGTTCTTCCGTTCGGGCACGATATGTCCCCGGACGAAGAGCACCATGAGCGCAGGAACCAGCGTCACCGACAACAGCGCCGCGGCCGCCATCGAGAACGTCTTGGTGAAGGCGAGCGGCCCGAAGAGCCGTCCTTCCTGCGATTCCAGCGTGAAGATCGGCAGGAACGACACGGTGATGATCAGCAGGCTGAAGAACAGCGCCGGGCCGACTTCGCTTGCCGCCTCGACAAGGATGTCGATCCTCGACTTGTCCGGCGGCGCCCGTTCGAGATGCTTGTGGGCGTTCTCGATCATGACGATCGCCGCGTCGATCATCGCACCGATGGCGATGGCGATGCCGCCGAGGCTCATGATGTTCGCGCCGAGACCCAGCAGCCGCATGGCGATGAAAGCCATCAGGATGCCGACGGGCAGCATGATGATAGCGACGAGCGCGCTGCGAACGTGAAGGAGGAAGGCGATCGTCACCAGTGCGACGACGATGGATTCCTCGACCAGTGTGCCCTTCAGCGTCTCGATCGCAGCCTCGATCAAGGTCGAGCGGTCGTAGACAGGGACGATCTCGGTGCCTGCCGGAAAACTGGCCTTGACGGAATCCAGGCTCTTCTTGGCGTTGTCGATGACCGTCAGCGCATTGGCCCCGAACCTCTGCAGGACGATGCCGCTGGCGACTTCACCTTCGCCATTGAGCTCGGTGATGCCGCGCCGCTCGTCCGGAACCAGTTCCACCCTGGCAACGTCGCTGAGCTTGAGCGGCACGCCGTTCTGGCTCTTCAGGACGATGTTCTCGATGTCGGGGATGCCTTTGAGATAGCCGCGGCCACGCACCATGAACTCGAACTCGGAAAGCTCGATCGTGCGGCCGCCGACATCGGTGTTGCTGGCGCGGACGGCGTTGGCTACATCGTTGAGCGATACGCCCTGCGCCCTGAGGCGGGAAGGGTCGACGACGACGGAGTACTGCTTCACGAAGCCGCCGACGCTGGCGACTTCGGACACGCCTTCGGACTTGGAGACAGCGAAGCGCACGACCCAGTCCTGCAGAGACCGCAGTTCGGCGAGCGACAGCTCCTTGGCGACGACGGCGTACTGGTAGACCCAGCCGACACCGGTCGCGTCGGGGCCGAGCGTCGGCGCGACACCCTGCGGCAGGCGGCTCTGCGCGGCGCTGAGATATTCCAGCACGCGGCTGCGCGCCCAGTAGGGATCGGTGCCGTCATCGAAGATCACGTAGACGAAGGACACCCCGAAGAAGGAGAAGCCGCGCACCACCTTCGACTTCGGAACGGTCAGCATCGAGGTCGTCAGCGGATAGGTCACCTGGTCTTCGACCACCTGAGGGGCCTGGCCGGCATACTCGGTGTAGACGATGACCTGCACGTCGGAGAGGTCGGGAATGGCGTCGAGCGGGAGGGATCGCAGCGCATAGATGCCGCCCGCGACTGCGAGCGCCGCGCCGACGAAGATCAGCACGAGATTGTGGGCGGACCTGGAGATGACGCGGGAGATCATGGCTTGGCCTCCTCAGTCATGGCGCTGAGCGCCGAATTCAGGTTGCTTTCGGCATCGAGCAGGAAGTTGGCGGACACGACGATCTTGTCGCCCGCTGTGACACCCTGCCGGACTTCGGTGCTGTCATCGCCTCGAACGCCGAGTTTGACATCCTTCGGTTCGAACTTTCCGTCGCCCTTGTCGAGGAAGACTACCTGGCGCTCGCCCGTATCGACGACGGCACTGTTGGGGACGGCCACAACGGGGGTCGGAGGACCAGCCTCGATCACAACGTCTGCGTACATGTTGGCGAGGAGAACTCCGTCCGGGTTGGGTATCTCGATGCGGACCTTGGTCGTCCGCGTCTGCATCTCGACCTGGGGATAGAGGAGAGCCACGGTGCCGTGGAATGTCCTGCCGGGCAGGCTGCGGACCGTGACATCTGCCTTCGCACCGATCCGGATGGAGGCGAGGTCGTATTCAGGGACATCGGCGATCACCCACATGTTGGAAATATCGGCGATGCGGAACAATAGGTCGCCGGGCTTGGCCATCATGCCCGCGGCCGCGGAGCGCTCCAGCACGATGCCGTCTCGCGGGGCAGTGTAGGCCATGCTCGCCGGCACCTGGCGTGTACGGGCGATGCCGTCGATGACCTCCTGCGGAACGCCTAGGTTCTTCAGGCGCAGCGCCGAGCCAGCATCGTTGCTGCCGCGCGAACCGTCCCGCCCGGCCGCGTATTCCGAGGCGGCCGTCGCGATCTCCCTCGAATAGAATTGGAAGAGCTTCTCTCCCTTGCCGATGTGGTCGCCCGTCGTGACATCGGCGACATCGTCCAGGAATGAATCCGTCCGCATCGAGATGATGCTGACGAGGCGCTCGTCCAGCGCAACGGTGCCCGGCACCCGCACCTTGCGACCGATGCTGGCCATCTCCGCCACTGCGGTCTTCACACCGGTGCGCTGAAGCTTGCCGAGCGACACCTTGACGGTCGACGCATCGGATTGCTCACCCTCGTAGACAGGAATGTAGTCCATGCCCATGGAATCCTTCTTCGGCACCTTGGAGGTGTCCGGCAGCCCCATCGGATTGCGGTAGTAAAGGATCTTTCCCTTGGTGGCAGCGGCTTCGGGCTCCGCCTGCGGGGCTTCAGCGACAGCCTTTGCTTTGTCATCGAAGCTGATGTCCTCGCTGGCATGCACCGCTACGAACGGCCGGCCGTCCTCGGCGGTCTTCGGCGTTGCCGAAAACTGCGGAAGACCGTCCGGATGGCGGTAGTAGATGACCGCGCCCGTTGGAGCGGGCCTTCCTGCCACGGGCGTGGCGAGCGCCGTCTCCGCTAGATTGGACCCGAGGACGGATCCCAGGTTTTTCGTGCCAGCCCAATAGCCTCCCCCGCCGAGCAATACGGTGAGGGAGAGCGTGACTGCCACGCGCGATGGCGTGTTCAAGGCGCGGCCTTGAGGACGACTTCGCCCTCGACAGTGTCAGGTTCGCCCTGGACTTTGGCGGCGAGCTTGAAGCGCCAGCCGCCCGCCATGCTGAAGTCGGACTTGAAGGCGTAAACGCCGGGCTCCGTAGAGCTGGCAGCCTCGACCGGAGTCGTCATCATCTCCATGCCCTCGGGGGCCATGTCCATGCGGGTCGTGAAGATGACGGCGTCGGGAACGGGCTTGCCCGTCCGCTTGTCGACGAGCCGCACCGAGACCAGCGATCCCTGGCCTTGTTTCACGTCGGTCGAGACAGGCTGGAACTCGTAGTCCTGCGCGGCTGCGAAGGGCATGGTGGCGGAGCCGACGAACAGCGCGCCGGCGAGGAGCAGCGCTCCTGCTGAAAAAGAAGTTTTGTTCATGATTCCGATCTCATCGGGACGGATCTTCGTGATCGCGCCCTCGGGTCAAAATTGATGGCCGTCGGCTGCTTGCGGACGTGCTTCGACGTCCGGCGAGAGCCTCAGGCGTGTTTCAAGAGTGAATTGAGATCAGGCTTTCGGAGGTCGGGCCAGAGGCTCGACAAGGGCGGATGCCAGTTGCGATGCAGGCATCAGATCGTAGCGGTGGGACTCCCAGGAGACGGCGAGCGACCAGCCGTGGCTGTCGGCAGCGTGGGCAAAGATCGAGGTCGTGCACACCAGTGAAAGTGGGCAGCCCTTAGCGCAGTCCGGCTTTACGGGCTGCTTTTTCGGGCAGCAGGGCATCTCCTCCGGCATCTGCATTCCAGGCATGGCAGTGGATATGTGCTCCATCGCAACTGCACCTGACGATGCCATAGCGCTACCGGCCAGCCCGATGCTCGTTGGGCCGACGACGACCGCGAGCATGGAGACAAGCAGGAACAGGCGATGGATGACCCTCAGAAGATTCATATCTCAATACTGGCATGGCGCTTCCGGGATTGGAAGCGGGGCTCACGGAGATGTGTTGTGAGGCACACGTCGTGCTGCACCAACCATGTTCAATCCACATGCGGATAACGACTCCGCAGGCAACAAGCGCATAGGCCAGGGACTCGACAAGCTATTCGGCACTACAGAGAAGGAGCGCGTGGCGCTCTACGAGGCTGCGCTGATCCGCTATTTCTTTCCGACCTTCAACGCCGAATTCAAAGACAGCTTTCCGTCCACCAATCTCAAGATCTTGCAGGACTGCTACGCCAAGGACTTCTCAGCCGTGAGCGCAGAAATCCTGTTCGAAGATTTCCCGTTCACTCTCTACTCGGAAGTGGTGCCCGCCAAGCATCATCAAATGGCCTACTTCGACCTTCACGACGACAAGGCACGAAAGGTGTTCTTCGCCGATCCCTAAACGACGGGTTCAGAAATGGCCTGCTTCTTGGCGTGGATCTCTTTGAATTTATCCGCAAGACGGCACTTGACGCCCGGCGGACGCTGCCAGTTGGACCTGCGCTGGCGTCGGGCTGTCCTATGGCGGAGAGACCTGCTTGACCGACTTCGTCGTCACAGGCATCGACGGCCGCATATTCCTGGTCGATGTCGCCCGCCAGCTTCCGAGACCTACTGACTGGATCGAGCTGGCTGTCGGCCTGGAAGACAGGGCTATCTTACGTCGCGATGAACGAATTCGCTGACAGCTTCCGTCTTCGAAACGCGAAGCACCCTCCTTTGCTACGGCTTCTACCGATGCCCGCTCGAGACAGGATCCTGCTAGTGAAGGGTCGTGGCGCGCGTAGATTGTTAGTGCAACCTGATAATGCTAGGAAAGCTTGCAGGGCGATGTCAGGAGGAACAGACACTTGGCCAAGATAGGAAGGCCGCCGCCATATGGGTCTAAAGAATTCTTTATCGAAGACTTCCCTCGGACGCTATTTCCTCTGACTACGAACAAGATCCTTGTCGAATACGGGGCCAATGAACTGCTCGCCTACGCGCAAGAACTCGTAGACGGAGGCGGCTCGTTCCTTCCTCAGCGGAGGGTCCACGCGAATAAGGACGCGATCCATCTTCGGCGCACGGTGAAGCTCGACCCAGTGGCCGAGTATTATCTCTACCACTTGGTGTTCAACTCCCGGAGGATATTCCGCAAGCCGCACCGGGCCACAAGACAGCACTTCGGATACCGCTTTCACGACGGGCGTCCGCTCTCTCCGTCCAAAAGCTATGCCGACTTCAAGCAGGCCGTTTGGGACGGAACTTTCCACTTCGAGGAGTTTATCTCCTTCGATGTCGCGTCCTACTTCAACAACGTCTATCACCACGATCTGCATGCCTGGTTTGCCGCGCTTGAATCCGACCCGAGGACAGTCGAGGCGTTTGGCAAGTTCTTCAGAGAGACGAATGCAGGCAGGTCGATGGACTGTCTGCCTCATGGTCTCTTCCCAGCGAAGATGATCGGCAACGACTTCCTCCGCTTTATCGAGGATTCGTCAATGGTCAAGGCGTCCCGAATCGTCCGCTTCATGGATGACGTCTATCTCTTCGGCAACAAGCTTGAGGATCTGAAGGCAGACTTCGATGAAATTCAACGGCTGTTAGGTCTCAAGGGCCTGTCGGTAAATTCCAGTAAGACAAGGACTGGAGGCATGCCACAAACGGACGAGGCTGACGAGCACTTGAACGAGATCAAGAAGCGCCTGCTTCAACGGCGGCGCCACCTGATAATCACGAACTATGCTGATGGCGATGATGATGACGGCGATGACGCAGGTGCTGCGCTCGATGAAGAGGAGATCGAATTCATACTTTCGATCCTCAGGGAAGGTCATCTTTCGGAGGATGACGCCGAACTGATCATGATCGTCATGCGTGACCATGTGGAGGTTATGGAGGAGTTTCTTGGGTTGTTCGCCGAAGGATTCCCCCACCTTGCGAAGAACTTCTACGGGCTCTGCGCTGAGGCAAAGGACAAGGATTCTATAGCGGAAATCGTGTTGAGGGTGGTGACAAGCGGCCGTCATGTTGGCGAATACCAATTGTTCTGGTTTGGCATGATGCTGGAGGGATACCTCCTCGATACAAGCCGCGCGCCAGCGATCATATACGCGCTGTACCATCACCCAAGCGCGACCGACGTCACTCGGGCGAAGATTTTGGAGATCGCGGACCTGCGGTATGGTCTTCTGGAAATGCGCGAAACGTTTCTGCGCGAAGGGCGCTCCGATTGGCTGGCATGGGCGTCGGCTGTCGGGTCTCGCGCGATGGACAAGCAAGTGAGGAATTATCTACTCGACTATTTCAAGAACGGTTCGCAGATGAACCGGCTCATCGCGGGAATCGTGCAGACGATCCCCGATGGAGTATCCGCGGAGGCCAACTCGACTCCATGAACAAGAACTACGGCTTGCTTGGCTTCTGCGCTGGGATGGTGCTACTTCTCGGCTTGCTATGGCTGCACACAGGATCGCTCGCTCCGCCTGCAGGTGCCGACTCGATTTGGTTCAACGCAGGACTGTTCACGCTGCTTCTGGGAAGATTCGTAACAGAGTACCGGTTCACTAAACCGAACGACGTCTTCCTAAACTGCGTTGCCGTGTTTGTCGGTATTTCATCTCTGACGTCCCCTCCACACCGCGAATGGTGGGAGGTGCTCCGGTGGGGCTCGTTTTTCCTCGGAGCGGCTGCCGTCGGCTTGTCCTGGGATCTCGGCATTGAGGCTAGGCGGGAGGAGAGCAGGATACGATCCTTGATTTATCAAATCGCGGTCGCCCTAGGGAAGGCTGACGTCATCTTTTCGCTGGTTTTCATTCTTGCGATCCTGAGCTATTTCGACGTGGACAATCTTCAGACGAAGATTTTCGTGATCACCTGGGGGTTCATCCTACTTGCAGCCAACCTGCAGCTTCCAACATTGGCCCGCGTTATTCGGAAATCGAGAAATTATCCCGACCGGAAGGTGCTCGGAGTAACCCATTCCTTCCTTGCGCCGTCCATCGTGTTCTGTACCCGCATCGGAGACACGAGAACGCGTTTGCACCAGCTCGTCGGTTTCACGCAGTCCGGCGCGAGCCCATGTCACTGCATGGGAATTGTCATCGGGGAAAGATCTTCGGCATCGGAGACGCGCATTGCTATAGCGCTCATCAGGAGCAGTGTCTCCGAGGCCCAGCTCAACGAGGACTCGCTGATGGTCACGGTGAGCGACGACGAGAGACAAGCCGTTCAACCACCCATAGACGACGCTGAAGTCGCCGCCTTGGCGAAGGTCGTCGGAACGGTCGCGAAGGGAAGCACCATCTCGCAGGTGAAGTTCGAGCTGTTTGGATCCCCGGACGTCAGGGCGGGTTCCATGCTCCGTGTCGGCAGCGGCAACAGCAACGTGTTTTATCAGGTGTTCGACGGGCGGATCAACGAAGAGATCGCCCTCACCGGCGGGGAGCGCGCGTACGTCGAGGGCGAGGCAGAACAGATCGGACGCTGGGACCAACAGCGAGGCGGGTTCGATACCCACGACTGGGTCGCGCGGGAACGGGCGCCGGTCTTCCTGATGGATCATGACGAGCAGGCTCCCGTCTATACACCTTCGGCATCTGAGATGGTCGTCGGGAACGTGCCGAACTCGAACTACAACGTAGTCGTCGATCTACACGACCTCGTGCTCTACCACTCCGCTATTCTAGGGGTCACGGGCAGCGGCAAATCATTTCTCACATACGCCTTGGTGGAACAATGCGCCCAGCAGGGTATCAAGGTTGTCTGCGTGGATCCTACCGGTGACTACCAGAGATATCTTCATGATGCCGTGATAGTTCCGGGAAGGAACAGCCTACGTGCGCTCCTCAATTCAAACGATCACTTCATCGGCGTTCTCGAGACCGCGTCCTCGGACAGAAATCCGATAGATCAGACGCTTGAGGTTGCCCAGGCTTGCTTGGAATGGTGCAAGGCGAACCGGCAAGATGCGGACGTCCTGAACCCTCGACCGAAAATCCTCGTCGTCCTCGAGGAGGCTCATCTCCTCGTTCCCGAATGGAACTTCAATCCAACACAAAACCTGAGGGACAATGTCAATCGGACTGCTCAGATCGTCCTCCAGGCAAGGAAATACGGGTTGGGATTTCTTGTCGTCTCACAACGCACTGCGAACGTCACGAAGAGCGTTCTAAACCAATGCAACACCGTTGTTTCCTTTCAGGCATTCGATGAAACAGGGTTCGACTTCCTGAAGAATTACATGGGATCGTACCACGTTACGGCGCTGCCAACCTTGAAGGCGCGCAACGGAATTCTGGTTGGCAAGGCCTCTCGTTCACGTAGACCTCTCATGGTGCACTTCAATGATCAGCAACGAGAAGTCCGAGCGCAGCCTGCTCCTAACATGCCGATACCGGTCAATCCAGCGCCGGCGAATGCAGACCTGTAGCACAGGGGACCAGCGCCAAGGCGTGCTGTCAGCCAACCCAAGCCTGCACCAACTTGGCTATCTCGACTGACCTTGCCCCCAAGTTTTATCCAGTTTTGAGTTCGCTCCAGCGGTTTTGGGTTGCTGTATTCGGGGCGGTAGCGGCGGGTTGCGGTGCGGAGC